>PAWY01000001.1 GCA_002714305.1 Methanobacteriota archaeon
GTCAACTTGCGGAGACGGCATTCCATCGGCGTTGATGGGTTGAGCGCTCCGTTGGCTTCCTTAACGGTCGGCTGGCCGAGTTTGACGTTCTTGAGTCGGATGACGATGTCTTGGTCGTGAACGTCCAGTTTGATGTACCCACCTTCGTCGTCATTGAAGTCTTCGTCGGTGCCGACGCGAATGTTGCGGATGATTCGCTCCATCCGAGACACAGCGCTCTCGGAAGCAGGGATGCAGTCGTTGTACGAGGCAAGTTGGTGGTTGACAAGGCTGCGTTCTTTGAAAAAAGCTTGAATGATTTCTTGCATGGTGTTCTCCTCCTTAGTTCCCCTCGACGATCAGTCGGTAAGCGATGGTCTGTCCTGCCGATGGGGATTGGCGGACAACCTTGAGCACACGGTCTGCGATCCATCCGGCAGCCAGTGGGGTATGGTCTGGGTTGGCCACATGGGCTGCAGAGTCTGCGGCTTCAGCGAGTTCTTTGATCACTTGAACCACGGGGTCCGTGATGAGGATTTTTGGAAGAAGTTCCTTGGCCAAACGGTCTTCACCGGTTTCAGGGTCGGGCTGAACCATCTTCCATGGAGCAAGGGCTTCCATCTCGATGGCGAGTTGGTCACTGGGTGAGATGTTTGCTTCACCAACCAGTTCTTGGTGCGGGACCAATTCGTGATTTAGGGCATTGAAACGGGAGGTAATTTCTGGTCGGTCAAAATCGTCAATGGCTTTGGCACGAATGGTGATTTTGGTGCTCTTTTTGGCTGCACGTCGTCGAGAGCCTTGCTCGGCGATGATCTGCATAGTGCTGACGAATTCTTCAGCGTCTTTGGAGATGCCGAGGGTTGAAGCGACATCGTCGTGGGACATGTTCTTGATGTCGGTCATGTTTCGGTCGGTTGCAAGTTTGTGAGCGTATTCTTCTGAAACGCCCAATTCCATTAACCGCTTTTTTGTTGCACTCTTTACGACCATTTTGAAACCCCGGATCGCCCGCCACCATCAGACCAGTAGCGCATTCAGGCGGGCCCGACGGGGTTCGAACCCGCGACCATCGGATTAAAAGTCCGACGCTCTACCTGACTGAGCTACAGGCCCAATGTAGCAACTTGGGCTTTCTGTCCGACCTGCATGGCATTCTTATACATTTCGGGTTGGCCGTGACCATGACGGCCCCGAGGGTGCCACGGANNGCCATTGGATGCCCCCTTCATAAATCTGCCCGTATTGCCTAAATTCGCAGTTTTCGGTGCGCTATTCTACGAATAGACTCATGAATTGAGGCGTTTTGGTNACGACATGGGAGGGGATGAGNTGTTTGGAACCGCCCATGCCGAAGACGAAATTCAGCGCCTGGCCCGCTCAGCCAAGCGTGTTAGTTGGACTTCACCCCGGGGCAGCGTGTTTGAGTTCACTTTGCCGCCAACCGTTTACCCTCCTCGCGAGGACACGACCTTGTTGGGTTCAGTTCTGAATGGACAACGCCTTTCCCCAGGNGTACAGTGGTTGGAGATCGGATGCGGTTCGGGAGCGCTGTCCATGTTTGCTNCAGAGTTGGGTTGTGTTGTCACGGCTTGCGACGTCAANCCCATGGCTGTGGCCTGCACNCGGTACCATCTTCAATCCAAGGGCATNGACGCTACGGTNCTCGAGGGGGGGCCCGGTCCTGGTGCGGACGGTGATCTCAGCCAATGGGGAGGCGATNGCCTCTACGACGTCGTGGTATGGAACACGCCCTACCTCGCTTCCTCCGCGCTTGATGGCGGTGCATTGGGTCCGATGGAAGAAGCGGCTTTTACGGANACAGACTCGAAGGGATTGCANGTTCGCTTGATTGAGTTACTTGCCAGTGGGCGNCTGTTGAAGGAGCAAGGAGTTGCTTACATCACGACTTCATCGTCAGGTTATGCCGACCAAACNCCCGTCGAGGCTTGGCGGCGCGGATTGGCGGCGAGGACGGTGGCTCAGAAACAATTTGATGACGGTGAAGTGCTGTCCGTGGTTGCTCTCTGGCGGCCCTACGCCGGGAGTCCTGTGCACGCCGTGAGCACCACCGGGAGCACCAACGACGATGTTCTCAATTTTTCAACACAAGCTGGAGCCACGGTCCGAGCCGAACAACAAACCCAAGGAAGGGGGCGGCATGGGCGACCTTGGATCAATCTTGATGATGCCATGATGGCGTCTTGGTTGGTGGAAGATGGGCGGACGCTGAAGCACAGCACCATGGACCAACTCATGGTCGGGGAGGCGTTGGTTCGTTTGTTCAAAGGGTGGTCGTTGTGCGAGCAAAACAACGTGTGCCTCAAGTGGCCCAACGATGTCTACATTCGAAATTCGAAGGGTGATATGGCAAAAGCAGGAGGGGTGCTTTTTGAGGCAGTTTCACAAGGGCAAAACCACCGACTTGTGCTCGGTATTGGTGTGAACACCAAGGCCTCGGTCGGGGATGAATTCGCTGGCCTTACGGACCTTGACCTCGAGGTGGATGCACGGTCCGTTCATGCTGCGGCGCATGCCTTGGTTGCTTCCCTGTTTGAGTCGGTGGACGGACTACCGTTTTTTGCNGTGGATTCAAGCGGTGTNGCAGGCGCCGTCAAACATGGNTTTTCAANGCTTGGGATNCCACTCTATAGAGGNTTTCCATTGGCGTTCGANGGGCTCGATGAAGCCGGNGCGTTGAGGATCGGTGGGAGCGATGAACCGNTGGATGACCCTGANTCTCTGACGTGGTCAAACCTCTAACTCNGCGTCCAACACTTCATCGTCGGAATTGAATGCCATTCGCTGGTAAATTCCCAAGGCGAGGAACAAGGCGCCAAATGGAAATGGAAGCATGTCAAGCATCAATTTCCGCTCAATGTCCACGGTGATGGTGGCACTGGTGTTTTTTGTATCCAGTTCATAGCTGTAAAATCCGCTGGTTGTCATCGTCAATTCCTCAACGTGTTCTTCTCCGGCGGCAAGCACGAAGGATTCAGCACTCAAAATATCACCTCGGTGGTCCTTGAGGACGATTCGAAGGGTTGTTTCGTTGTCCACGGTCACTCCAATACGAAAGGCATCATCCTTCATCATCGAGGCGCCGTTGGTGTAAGGGGGGTCATCCTCGCCGTGGTTGATGGGGGTTACCCAAGCATGCATGAACAAGCCACCAAGAAGGAGCGTGATGCCGGTTAAGATGAGNGCATCGCTCATCTTCATTTTCGGGGCCGTGCCTCCTCCACCCATGGGCTGGCGTCCCTGCGATGGCACTTGAGACCTGCGGCTCCCACGCATGAAGGGNGTGGGGAGGAAACCGTAGTTTCTCGTCACTTCTCACTCGACCGTTTTGGACGAGGAAGGCCCAATCGTTCTCGAACGAGACGAATCTTCCCACTGGTTGTGAGGCTTTGCAGGCCGTGCACCTCCAGGGCCGCATCGTCCTCGAGCAGGCCACGCAGATGGATGGCGTCTTTGAGGTCAATGCGAATCACGGCCAATCCAACATCAAGATGGTTGACAACCAAGGGTGTTGGTTCACCAAGGGACGAACGCTGGTCTGCAGCCCACCAATCCATCAAGCGGATGTCTGGATTGGTATCAAGCGAAGAGGTCATGGCGCTCAGTTGCCGCTCCACGTCTTCGCGATGGTGGCACGACGAGTCAACCATGATTCCTACCCAGCGCCGCTTTTCCCGCAGTGCTTTGGTCAATCGCTTGGCCATTGGACATCCGAGGGCCTTCTTCTTCATGATGTTTGACTTCGCAGGTGAGGAATACCCTCAAAATGGGTCACGGTCAGGATTTGCCATGGAAGGTGATGAGTCGGCGGCCGTTGAAGCGACCGAGGGGACTCCACTTGACGAACTTAAGGCGGAAGAATCCTCCTTGTGGAGCCTTTTGCGACTTCTTTTGAGCGGCAAAACACTCCCGCACCTCGTCCTCATTGTTGGCCTTTCATTGCTGCTGCAGATGATGGCCGTGGCTGGAAGCGAATCGATGAGCGCCTTGGGTTTCATCTCCCTTTCGGGGGGGTATCTTCTCACTGGCCTCTTGTCGGGAAGTGGTCGCATTCAGCGTTGGATACAACTGCCCGAAGCCGCTGAATCTCCCGAACAGGGTCGTCTGAAACGGCTCGTCTTTTCCTTCCGCATCTGTCTTTTTCCGCTCATCATGGCAGCGGTGGTCCTCGTGGCCTTGCTGGCTTTGGTCGGTGAACAAGGGGCGCTGGGGGACCTGACGGGTCTTTTGCCGATGGTCCTCTCTTCGTGTTTTGTGGTGTGGGCCATCGTCCAGGGGCGAGGTTTTGGTCGCTGGCTTGCCTCGCTGGCAGCTTCCAAACTTCCAGAAGCTCAAGATCGGGCCGAAGGTGGACTTCGTCGCCATTCGGTGCTCTCCTATGTGTTGTTGATGGCGCTTGCGGGAGGACTCATTGCTGCTTTTGAATGGATGGCTGGCACCTCCTTGGCACCCGCACAATTTTTCGTGGACCACGCCATCTTCTTCGTTGCCTTGACGGCTGTTTTTGTTCTGGCTTGGCGTCGTTCGTTTCCGGCGCGTCTGCAGGCCTCCTCCCGCTCTGATTTTCACTCGTTCTCAAACCGATGGATGCTGCTCAGCCAACTCCTGATCGCATGGCATCTCCTGACCGTTTGGCGGCATTGGGCCATCACGCCAAGCGACGGTTTGCTGATGCTGGAGGAATTTCTGCTCATGATGTTCACGGTCTTGATGGCCATATGGGGCTTGACATCTCGCTCGTATCGCTCAACGCTGAAGTTGGTTAATGCCAACAACGCTCTGCCCGTTGGTCTTGCTTTTGGCTACGCCTACGCCGGAAGCGTTGCCATGTTGACCACCGTGCTCAACGATGTTCGTAACGTCATGATGGCTGGCCACATCGTGGTTGTGCTTACCTTCCTTTGGATGCAGCCTCGGGTTCTCGCCGCCACCATGGGTGGAGTCAAAGCAACCGAACGCATCCAGCAGGTGGTCGAAGATGCTGTCCCCACCGTCGAGGAACAGCAGGCCTCAGCACCTCAAACCGATCAGGTTTCCCAATCCGATGAATCTCCACGAGAAGAAAACGTCGAGGATGTCCAAGAGGGTGAAGCAACCCCTCAATCCATCGGTGAGGGCGTCTCGTGGTCCGAGCCTGAAGTCCTGGCGAGCGATGTCTCATGGGATGACGATGAGATTGAACTTCTGGATTAAGCCGGATGGATGCCGGCCAGTAAGGTCACAACCCGAATGGTGTCGACCAAGTCCTCGCTAACCCTAGCGCCCAAGATGACTTGGGCGTCCGCATCGAGGGCACTGGTGAACAGGTCGGCAACGGCGTCCACTTGTCCGATGGTCATTCCGAGTCCTCCCTCCACCTGAATGAGGCACCCTTTGGCGCCACCGACATCCATGGCCGCTAACGGCGCCTTGAGGGCTGCTTCCAAAATCCCTTTCGGGTCGTCAGGGCGTCCAACGCCGACCAGCATCGTGGCCTCGCCGGTTTGGTCAACGATGGCGCGAAGGTCCATCAGGTCGAGGTTGATCAACCCCATCCGCATCAGGGTCCGGACCAATCCGTCGACCAAATCCTCAATCCACTCGGCGCCCATTTGCCACAGTTGACCTTTTTCCCTTGCTTGTCGAGCAAGCCGGTCCAACGACAATCGCACGGTGATGTGGGCGGTGTGTTCAAGGCGTTCCAAACCCTCCATCGCTATCTCCATGCGCGTGGGTTGACTCTCAAACGGTAAGCCTGCAACGGCGAGGACGATCGCCCCGGATTGGCGTGCTTGACGAGCGAATTCATGGGCAGCGCCAGTCCCAACTCCACCGCCGAGGCCGGTGAGGAGAATGACGAGTTCTGTGGTAGCAAGGAGTTGATTGGTGATGGTGCTCAATCCTCGCATTCGTTGTTCAGCGAGCGGAGGCAAAGCAGCGCAACCGACGCTGTCGAGGGCATGCCCAAGACGGAGCACATGGACCTCTTCTCCCGTCTTGAAACTGGAATCGTCAGCATCGATGAGCACCAGATGGGCGCTTCCGAGGCACTTTTGATGGGCCTGATGTGCCCAAGAACATCCAATGCCACCCACTCCCGCAATGAGGATGTTGGAGGGGTCCATGGCGGCTACGACGTGCGCCATCTCAATGAACTTTGGTGTGCCGATTCAGTCGATGTAGCGCAGGTATCGGCGACGGGCATCCCTCGCCCAGGCGTTGTCTGGCTCGAGAGCTAACACGCGGTCGTAATACTCAACGGCGGTTTTGAACTCGGACAGATGGCGTCCGTACATGTGGCCAAGGTTTGAGAGGACGGGTATGCAGTCTGGATCGTCGCTCAACATGCTGAGCAAGATTTCTTCCGCTTTTCCAAGCGAGCCTTTGAGCATCAAATCTTCTGCTTCATCGAGTTGTTGAAGCTGTTGTTCGGTGAGGTTGTAGGTGTTGTCAAAGGCGTAGTTGGTCATGGTCCTCAACCCGGACGAACGGTCTCAAATTGATGAACTCTTCCGTGGGAAATTTCTTTCATTCTGAAGGTGATAAATAGATGGCCAAAAATCTCTCAAAAAACGCAACACTGCGCCGCACTCAAAGTGGTGATTTGCTGGCAATGTTTAAGGAGTCCTTGCAGGTCGCAAAGATTGCAAGGGTGAGACTATGCACAGATCTACTCATTTGTCGCGTACAGCCTTGCTTGCCTTGGTCGGGGTACTGCTGCTGCTTCCTACCCTCGCTTCATCGTATCACGCCGGCATTGGAGGCGCTCAATCCCACCAAGGCTCAACCGGACAGGTCGACATTGATGATGTGGCCAAATCCGGTTGTCTCTGCCACAACGAAGTCGCTGACAACGCCGTTCAGGTGATTCTCGTCGATGTTCCGTTCGCTTACGTCGCCGGAGAAACCTACACGCTCCACCTCCAACTCATCGGCGGTCCACCAGCAACAGGCACCTACACCGCCGGCTTCTCCATGCGGGTNTCCTTGGGCACCCTCGCCAGCGATGAAGCCCAAAACTGGGAAATTGACGGCACGCTCGATGAGCAAACCCTCACCCACACCGAGGCCTCTTCTGCCAACGAAGACCGAGCTTGGGTGTTTGATTGGACGGCCCCCGAGGCCGACTCCGGCACCGTCAACTTCTGGATCGTCGGAAACTCCGTCAACGGCGACCAAGTGCCTGGCGTAGAAGACCGTTGGAATCAACTCAACTTCGCCCTCAACGAAGGCGATGAGGCCTCGGCCGCCATGGGCGTGAGGACGTTGTTCGCAGGCGATGGAAATGTCAGTCCTCCTGAACCCGCCCACCATGGCGTTGACCTCCACCACATGGGAGCGAAACTCCGTGCACACTGGCTTGGGCTGCTCGGCTTTGGTGCAGTGATTGGCGTCATTATTTTCGCTGGACTCTTGCTCCGCTACGGATTCTCAACCTCCTACAAAGGCCGCAGCAATCAGCTGCGTCTGCGATACAAACTCATGCGCCGAGGTGATCAATGATGGACGACACAATCACGACCTTGCTCCGAGGCGTCGCTGATGGCAGCATCGCAGTCGCCGATGCGAGGACAGCCCTTGAGGACGCTGAACTCACGGAAGAGCAGATGTCGAGTGCGATTGACCACGGTGTCTTCAACGTCGCCGAACCAGGGACCATTGTCAGNGCNTCCTTGGCNCCGTCNGGNGCCTCCTACCTCACGATGTTCTTCCTCGNNTGGGGNNTGTTNTGGATTTGCTACTGGAGTTTTTCCATGATTTACGGCTTGGCCAAAGGTTGGGACCAACAGCAACTCTCTTTCCACCTCGCCATGACCATGACCACCCTCATCATGATGGGCATCATCTACTTGAAATTCGTTCTNCCCGATACCATCATNGTCAAGCANGCTCAAAACAAATTCATTCCAGANCACCAGAANGACTGGCGGGAGTACAAGTGGTGAGGCGANATGGCACGTGAATACGAACTCAAACCCGCCCCATCCGATGGGCCCGATAGCATGGGTGCTGGAGAGACGTCCATCAACCGACGCCAATTCCTTCGCTACGGATTCAACACCGCCGCTGGTGTGTTAACGGCCTCCATTGGCATGCTTGGGTTTGCCTCCATCCTTCTTCCCCCAGGCGGCGGCGGTGGTGGCGACCTCGCTGTTCAATTCTGGGCCAAAGGTCGCGAGGACGAAGCATGGTACGGGGCAAAGCACTTGCAGCCCATGACCAAAGCGGACTTTGAAGCCGAAGCTGCCAGTTCATCAACCGGTACGGCCGGTGCGGCTGGTGTTTGGAACGGCGTTCCAGTCGTGGTCAACTACGTNNCNCACTCNAANTATGCNGGCACTCCCGAATCNAACGGAAAGGCNCGCTTNCAATTCATGGAAGGGTACGATGAGACCGGCAAGTACGTCGGTCACTTCGAAGACCTTGCTGAAGTTGACCCCCGCCTCATGCCTTCGGATGACCTCGTGATGGTCTTCGGTCGCTGCACGCACNTGTGCTGCATCCCNGGNTGGCAACTCGTTTCCAATTCCTTNACCGAAGACTCTTGGACGCCGGGAGGGGGCGACGACGGTGGCACCAAGATGTTCTGCATTTGCCACTCTTCACGATTCGACCCAACGGCTTTGGAGATGAACACCAACCGGAATCGCTCAAACGGAGCNACCTTCAACTACGCTGGCATTCGACGAGCCGGTGGACCTGCTCCCGTGGGCCTCCCCATCATCCCGATTCAACTCAACGGTGGCGTCATTGAAGGTCTGACTGACTANGTGGATTGGTACACATACTGCGATTGAGGTGATACGATGACGACAATGTTCTGGATTCTATGGTTCTTCATCGCCTTCTTGGTGTTACTTGTTGCCTTTACTCTTCGTAAGGAGAACGAAGAAATGCCTCGGAGGGACATCCTTCGAGCGGTTGAATCAACCGGCAAAATGGGCGTGGCTGAGCGGTCCTTCCTGTGGGTCTTTTCATGGCTTGACACCCGTTTCCGTCTCCAAGATTACTGGAACATGTCCAAAGGCGCCTACTACAACATGCACCGTCAAATGCCACTTACCCACGCTGAGAAGTACAAACTCCGAATCATTTGGTATTGGTATCCACTTTACTGCCTCGGTGGTATTTCCTTCCTTTCCTTCATCATCCTCGTCATCACGGGAACGGTCCTCGGTATCTACTACGTTCCCGGTGGAGAAGGCGACCCATCCCCTGCTTATGCCAGCATGCAGTACATCATGACCGAGTTGCCGTTTGGCTACATCCTGCGAGCGGTTCACCACTGGACGACCCACTTCATGGTGGCCAGTGTCTTCCTGCACATGTGCCGCGTGTACTTCACCGGTGCTTACCGAAACCCACGTGAACTCAACTGGCTCATTGGCGTGGCCTTGATGGCACTCACCATCGTCTTCGGTTATTCGGGATACCTCCTTCCATGGGACAGCCTCGCNTANGGNGCNGCNATCATCGGCATCAACCTNGCCAACTCAAGNCCNNTGGTTGGAAAGTACATCGCTACNCTGCTGTTCTCAGGTTCTGAATTGACTCCACTCACGGTGACTCGAATGTACTTCATCCACGTGTTCATTCTTCCTGTGATCGTCACCACGCTCATCATCATTCATTTGTTCATCGTTTGGGTTCAAGGCATTGCTGAGCCGCATTGATAAAGGGGGAGAAAAAATGGGATTGATTGACAATTTTGGCAGAGTTGCCTCCATGTACATGGAGGAGAAAGAAAACCTCCAGAAGGCAGAAGANAAGCGNAAGCGAACGCGTACAGGTCACGGTTTTTGGCCTCACGAAGTGCTGCGTGACAGCATCATNTTCGCTTCGATGCTCTCCATTCTCCTGTTCTATGCATGGTTGATTCCTCCACCGCTTCACGGTGCGGCTGACCCCTACGCTCAGGCTGGATTCGTGTTCCCNGACTGGTACGTGTTGTTCTCCTACGGGTANCTCCGNTGGGGCGAATACNTGCCGCAGTTTGTGGTTCCAACAGGATTTGTTGGTGAAATTGTTGGCCAACCCATGTTCCCATGGAACGCTGCTTGGTGGGGCGCTGCTCTGACCGGTATTCCCGTTGGTATCCTCGCCCTCCCGCCTTTCCTTGGAGGCCGTGAGAAGCGACCTGTGGAAGACCCTTGGTTNGCAGCTGCTGGNGCCGTNTANTTNGCCCACATNTGGTTTATCTCGGTGTTTTCCATCAACATCTTCCTTGANTTGTATGGGAAGAANCGNTCAGACTTCTGTAAGCTGGATTCACATGGCGATCTGTTATGTGGGACGCGGGAGCCATGGATTGCGGAAGTGTTCAATTCAATACCGTGGGTCATGACTGGTGTACTGATGTGGATATGTGTCTACTTCATCGGTCGAGGTTTGCTCATCAAAGCATGGGGAACAGGGTTTACCCTCGCCAAGAGCCGCCAGTTGTTGGTTGGTGCCTTGATTCTCTCTTCCGCAGCCACCGTGGCGACCTTCGATACCTATGACAAAGGATTCTGGGATGCCAAAGGTTTGCTCACCATCAAAGATTACGGTGAGTTGGAGGCCATGCGAACACAGCCAAGCGACGTTCATGTTCACGATGTCAACGAATTCACCGATGACCGTGGATGGTCAGAGACCGGTACGGTCCCCACCACGGCTTGGTTGGGATGGAACATCTACCAACCCGCTCGCTACATCATCACGGACTTTAACGATGCGAATGGCCATCAAGATGCTGCGAACGGCATCAATGCTGCCACNGGAGGTACGACCTTCAACGGCGGAGATGGCTTCACGACAACCGGTTCGTTTACCATCACTGAAGATACAACTTACTTCCCAGAAGGCCACCCCGATGAAGTGAGCACACTCACTACGGATTTGGCGTGTGAATTCCGTTCCAGTGAGCGCAAGATCAACGACGTATCAACTCAAGACATGGTGGCCACCACCCTGACCGTCACCGACGCCAGTGGAAAGGAACTGGTGTCCTTTGCGAACTGTGAAGGCGCCACGGTTGAGATGTCTGTGGGTACCTACGACTACACCTACGAGGTCGTCGCTAGCGGTGCCCTGGCACTCAACGACAGCATCACCACGGAGACTGCCTTCACCATCGCCTCCTACCAACCGCTCTTGGTTTGGGATGAAAACGCTCCAGCAGGCCTTGCCGGATACACGGTGAACTTGACCAACGCTGAGGAAATGGCGCTTGGAGGTTCGGCTTACTCGTACATCGAGAACCCGAGCTACCATCAGAACCCCAAATCGCTTGACGCCAAGTTGACCTACGCCATGTTCATTCCGTGTGTGACGTTCGGTGCCCTCGTCTTTGTTCTCCTCCGCTACATGGCCCGTGGCTATGAGTTTGAGATGAACAAGTGTTACGGCTGCGACCTGTGCGACGATGCCTGTCCAGTCCGCCTCTTCAACGGTGGAGACAAACTCAACATCATCTACAACTCGTGGAACAACGAAGACGACGGTGTACCGTTGTATTCCTGTCTAACTTGTACCGCTTGTACCAATGCATGCCCTCAACTGGTTGACTACGACTCCTATGTGGACATTCGTCGCTCCCTCATTGTTGGTGGACCTCAAGCAGAGATCCCCCACACCGTCCTTCAAGCCGTGTTAAACGCTGAGGCTGAGGAAGCAGCGGACATTGACTTCATCGCCACCGAAGACTACCCCATCACCTCGAACATCGGCTATTATCCTGGCTGCGTGGACTACCTTGACCAGGAAATGGTGTTCTCTCACGTGAACGAGGGCACGATGAACCTTGGAGATAGCACCACGGCCGCCTTCACGCTGTTTGAAGAGATGGAAACCGATGTGTCCTACCTCGGTCGTGATTTCCTCAAGTGCTGTGGCCACGACCAGAAGTGGCAAGGCCTGGATGAAGTCTTTGAGAAGCTCAAGGCCTACAACCAACGCAAGATCAACGAATCAGGCATTGATACCTTGGTTTCCTCCTGTGCCGAATGTTTCAGAACCTTTGCACGAGATTACGAACTCGAGGACGTGAAGGTCATGCACACCACTGAATTCCTCATCGAGCAGGGCTTTGACATGAACCTCAAGTCTGACGAAACCACGGTGACCTACCACGACCCCTGCCGACTTGGACGCCAAATGGGCATCTACGAAGAACCTCGTGAACTCATCAACGCCGTTGAAGGTGTGGAAATCGTTGAGATGGAGCACAGCGGTGAAGACGCCATGTGTTGCGGTGTCTCAAGCATGATGTCCTGCAACGAGAACGCCCGCTCCCTCCGTGTGACCCGCATGGAAGAAGTCCGNGCCACCGGCGCTGATACGATGCTGACCTCCTGCCCGAAGTGCGTCTCGCACTTTGAGTGCTTGAAGTTCGAAGGCGACGAAGCTTACGCTGACATTGAGATTCTTGACGTTGTTTCCTTCCTCGCTCGCCAAGTCAACGAGCAGAAGAGCACGTTGGCTTCTGAGCCCAGCGCTGTTGAGAACGTCGAGGCTTGAGTCGGCCGACGGCTCAACCTTTATTCTGCGGCAATTGGTAGATGCGCACATGGTTGTTGTCGCCTGTCCTCATTGTGACGAGGGCATAGAACTCCCGGATACGGCTGAGGGTTTGTTTGAATGTCCACATTGCGACGAAGAATTCGAATGGGGCGTTGAAAGCGATCTGGAGCATCAAGAAACGGTTCAANCAAGGGACTTCTGGATTGGCCTCTCCGTTCCGTTTCTTTCGATGTGCTTCGGTTTCTTGCTCACGGTCATCATCGTGGGTGATTCATGGGATGGCCTTCTCTGGGCCTTTCTCTCCCTCTTGCTTTGGCCTGCATTGGCTCTTGGTATCGCAATTTGGGGGTATCTGAACCATCGGGGGCTCCTTTGGATTGGAGCAAGCGTCTCGCTTGCCATTTCAACGCCTTTGGTCCTTTTGTTGATTCTCGGCTGGCTCTAAAGCAATCCGAGTCAATCCTCATCCTCTTCCTCGTCGTTCATGCCAACGATTTCGTAATTGGACGGGAAGAGGGCGATGGCCACGCCGACGACCAAGGAGAGGAAGCCCCAAGTGAATTGTTGTTGAACGAAGAGGAGTTCAAGAGCGAGCACCACAAGGAGCAGACCGCCGATGTTTGAGGTCCAGACCAGCGTCTTGAACGTTGAAAGAGTGACTCCCTCTGTTCCAGGCTTGCGGTAAGGTCCAAATTCGCCTCCAAAGCGTTGGGCAGTTGCATCTTTTCCTTTCTTTGACATTGAAACACCTCATCGGTCAATCATCGTAATGGCGTCGGTTGGACAAGCGAGAACACAAAGCCGGCAACCAGTGCACGCCTCGCGAATGATCTTTGCTTTTCGATTGCTTTCCACCGACATGAGTGGGCTGATCACGTCCACATGGTAGAGTTCGATGGCGTCATCATCGCAAACGATGGTGCATTGGTCGCATCCAATGCATTTTCGTTCCTCAACAAAAGCAACGGTTCCTTCTCCGCCTTTCGTGTTGGCACGTTGTTCTCCCCGTTGTCGGTTGAGGGCCGTTCGTATGCGCAGGGCCTCTTGCTCACGGCGCTTTCGCAACTCGTCAGCCCCGGTCATGGTGTGACCTCCTGCGGAGGTTCCCCTTCAAACTTGGCAACGACCAGGTTAACCAAAACATCGCCAAAGCAGTAGAACGCTCCCACCAAAAGCGGAGGGTTCCAAGCGGTCAGGCCGGTCCATGGAACATCCGACGCCCACGTCCAGTTACCTAGGAAGGTTCCCCAAAGTTCCATGGCGAGGGCTGCCCAAGCCATCGCAGCATACAATCGGGGTTGAGGACCCCATTTTGTAAATCCAACAACGAGCATGAGCATGACGACACCTGAGGTGTCACCCCCGGTCCACGCACCGTAAGCGACAAGGGGCACAAATGGAAGCAAGGCTGGCATGGCCATGTTCTCCTGCATCTTGGAAGCGGCTCGTCGACCCAAATCAAACAGAAAATAATGACCCGCAGGGACGAACAGTGGCATGAAATCCCGTTGATATTCATAGACCAACCATACCTCTGAGAAAAACAACTCCATGGGCGTTGCCAGAGCCACCACCGTCAGCATTTCGATGCGTTCTTTTCGCTCAGTGTTGGCATAAATGAAGCCAAAAACGGCCCAACACCACACGTTCACTGGCCATTCAGCTGCCTGACCGGTGAGCATTCCACCGATGCCGGTGGCTGAGACCCATAGCCCAATGGCAATGGTGCCAACGTACAACCACACGCGCTGGCTCATGGTTGGGCGAGGAGGCCTTGGCTTTCATTTTGTTGTGTTTAGCCCCTCGTCTCAAGCCTGCCAAGCTTCCGCCTCGGCGCCCATGGCAATCATGCTGAGTTCCGCTACCAAAGCGTGCCACCCGTGAGCCTGTTCGATGTAGGGGTTTTCAGAGTCTTCATAATTCTCAAAACGTGCGCTGGGCGAATTGAGGTTGTCCATGTCGGATTTTTTCCCGTTGATGCGGTAAAACCAAGACGCTGCTTCCCCGTCCACAAGATAAACAACGGGTTCAAGCGTTTCTCCAGCATCGGTTGCAAGGGCGGTGGGAATGCCTTCTTGTATCAAGAAATTCTCTACTTCTGCCCCACCCTTGGCATAGCGTAATTTGTTCGCTTTGCGGTTGGAGAGGTTGAGGATTTGGCTGCCTGAAGTCAACATCATCACGCCCAATCCATAGGTGCCGCTGTCGTTTTTCATGACCACGGTCGGCTCACGCTCAATGCCCAGTGTGAGGTACTTTTGGCGAAGCTGGTCAAGGAAGCCGTCGATTTCTTGAGCCAATTTTACTCGACATGCTTCTTCGGTCAAGCACTTGTTTTCAGAGACAAAATAATCCGGCATGAGGTGCCACGGGTCAATTCCAATCATGATGGAAATTTCGTTGATGTAGGGTCGCAAGGCTTCGTAATGGTGTGATTTTCTACGGCGGAACCATCCCATGTGGGGAGGCGGTGTGATGTTGGCGTTTTGGATACCGGGAATTTCTCCATCCGTCAAATCGTTGTTGAGCAGCATCAAGTCCGGTATTTTACCACCAACGGTCAACTCATCGTTATCATTCAATTCAACTTCCTCCAAGACAAGTGGACCAGAAAGACCACTCATGGCATGGAGTCCGTTGAGGTCAGGTGAGCCTACGGTGCAGAGAAAACCTGCTTCTTCGATCATCGCTTTGATGCTTGATATGTTTTCAACATAACCTTGGTTTCTGGTATGGCTTTCCGGGTAGATGTGCACCCAACGGCAATTGGGGTGGGATCGATGCACGTGCTCCTTGAACAGAAGTGATAATTCAGCAAGGTTTTCCTTGGAGACGTTGTTGAAGCCAGCAGGAAAATGGTTGGCATCAACCACGCCAATCTTCCAACCCGCATCGCGCACGTCCACACTTCCATAGATCGGGATAGCCACTTCGTTGCGCTTTGCTTTCATCCAAGCCGTGATCTCTTCCCGTTTGCCTTCAAGCATCCTGTTGTGGTCTCGCAAATTCATGGTGAAATCACCTCGGCGATGAGCGCATCAATTGAGCGCTGTGTCTTCAGGTGGCCGTCTTTGTTGAGGTGCAGCGCCTCAAACAATGCAAGCCCAAGAACCAATTCTTCTTGGCCTCGAAGAACGGATGACCACGGCCGATAGTGGTCGAGCAACTCTTCGGTTTGTGAACGGCGGTCATGCAAAAATCGGTCGAGGAGTGTGGGTGAGGTGGCTCGTCCAGCGGGGAGTTTTGGTCGCCGAACAATTTCCTTTGGAAGTCCCGTTAAATCGGCGGCCTGCCGGAGTGCGGCCTTTTCTTCACGCCCGTCCGTTCGCTTCCATTCGTTGGGAAGGGCATAGGATGCTTTGCGGTGGCTCTTCCCCAGGAAAGGAACCCTGACCTCGAGTGAATGTGCCATGGAATGCCGGTCGACCAAACGGAGTTGAAAGTTGCTGAGTTGGCCGTGCTCGAGTTCAAAATTCAACATGGTTTCAAGGTCGTTGGTGACGGTGTTCGGGTCGTGTGATGAACGGTACCAGCCTTCCTCATTCCTGAGTTCTCCAGAAAGAAGGGCCTTCCGCATGGGTTCTGGGAGGGCACCCATGCGCCGGCTCAACTCCCTTCCATGGTGTTGGAGTTGCCCGTACCTTGGGTATCCTGCATGCAGCTCATCGGCCCCTTGGCCGCACAACCCAACTTTGACATGCTTCGCCATGTGCTCGAAAAGTGGATGAAAGAACATCACGGTCACATCAGCATCTTCACCGTGCCAAGCCAGTTGGGGGAGGCGTCGTTCAAAGGACTCCTCATCCAAAAGGTGCTGATGATGAACCAGGTCGTGATGGGAGGCCACCAATTCAGCCGCTCGCCAGTCAGGATTGTCTTCACTCTCGGCCACGGTCCAACATTCTGGAACCGGTTGCCCTGCGCGTTCGGCAGCTTCGTTGGCGACAGCAGCGACAAGGCTTGAGTCAAGTCCACCCGAAAGCACGATTCCAACGGGTACATCCGACATCAAACGTTGCTGAACACCTTCAACGAAACTTTCCAAGAGGGCCGGAGCCTGAAGGGAGGGGTTCCACTCCTCGGTGGGATGAAGTGTCTGCCGCTCAATGTTGGCTGCATCGATAAGAACGGCTTCCCCTCGTTGGTTAACCGTCCACCGCTCAACGGTTCCTGGACGAACCTGGTGCACACCTTTCAGCAGGGTGGTTCCATCCAAGGGGTATTCCCAAACCAGCCTTGCAGCCATGGCCACTTCATCGATGTGTGGCTGGTAATGTTCATGTGCGTGAAAGGCTTTGACTTCGCTGGCAAAAAGGAGCGAACCGTCCACGTTGGTTCGGGTGAGTGGCTTGATGCCCATCGGGTCTCGGGCGAGGATCAATTCCTTGGCCTTCGGATTCCACAAGGCAAGAGCATACATGCCGTCCAAAGCCCCCAGCCAAGCAGCGTGTTCCTTGGCGGTCATCGAGGTGGTTTGACGATGTTTGGCAGCATGGTGGGTCGCCAAGATGGATTCCGTATCTCCAAGCGTTTTGAATGGATAACTGGCTTGCTTTGAACGAAGGTCTTGGTGGTTGTAGATTTCACCGTTGAGGACAAGCACGTCCCCTTCCATGCTGGTCATTGGTTGCTGGCTGGATTCGAGGTCAAGAATGGATAATCGAGCGTGGGCGAACCCCACATGGTCGTCCAGCCAAACATCGTTTTCATCTGGCCCACGGTGCTTTTGCAAGCGATTCATCCGGGTCAGCATGTTCGCATCGGGTTGTCCCAATACCCCTGCGATGCCACACATATCAAGACCATAGGGCCGACCCTTTTGAAGGAATGTTCAAAATCAAAGGTATTTGATTACCAAAGCGGGTAGCGGAACATGACGACGCCAAGGAGAACAATGGCCAGGCCAAAGGCCATTCCGTATGCGATTTGGGGTGGGTCCGAGTTTGTTGGTTCGTCAGCCATGTCCTTCACTGAATCCAACGACAGGAAACCACCATTTCAACGTATTGAATCTCCGCCCTGAAAATCGTTGACTTCAAGCCATGACCAGTGCAAATGGCTCCAAAAGCAAAACAAGGGCGAGCGGGACCAGGAGCATCGTGGCGTTGTCATCGATGTAGGTCAATCTTGGCCACTCTGAAATCATGCAGACTGGGGCGAGAAGCAGAGCCATCCACAGTGGGGTTCCAAACTGCAGCGAGCAGAATCCCCAGATGACCAAGAGAAGAAGCGTTGAATAGATCATGACCTGACGACTTTCCATGTCTTTCCGTCGGAGTTCACCCATCAACGGGTCGCCCAAAGCCAACGAGGCTATCAGTGGCCAGGCATAGGCCTCATGCGGTACGAGGAGGAGCACGAAACCGACGCCTACGGCGCCCCATGCCAAAGCAGAAATTTGCTTGGCCTCATAGTCGCGTTGGCCAAAAACGGTCAATTCCATTTTCAAGCGAAGCCCTTCGAGGACAAGCGCGAACAAGACCACGCTAGCGACGAGTTGTTGGAGTTCCATGTTGAGGGCCGATGCTACGGATTCACCGTGGGAGAAGTAAAGGTAAGGGATGCCAACCATGCTGAGGTGTACGCCTCGGCGAAGGATATGCCCACGCATGCCGCCGACGGATGTGTCTACAGGATTGGTCAGTTCAACTTGTCCGTTCATTGCCTTCGCCTTGGAGGTGTTTCAATGCCTCTTCAATATCAAAGGTGCCCTCGCAAAGTCGGTTGAGGACATCATTGTACGACGGATGCAGGACCAACCGTCGCTCATGTTGGCCAAGTAAGCGTTCACGCATTCGGGCGCGAATGGCCCGTCCTGTGCTTTTGAGGGTGAGCAAAGCCCCGGCGGCCTCAACGATTCCGATGCCCTTGAGGCCGGAGGTGAGCATCACGTCGGGAGCATCATCACCATCAAGCGCATAGGATTCACGAAGTTCGCCAGCGTGTCGTTCTGCTCCGTCGAGGTCGGCTTTGTTGACCAACACGATGTCCGCCAGTTCAAGCAGGCCCGCCTTCTCGGCTTGGATGCCGTCCCCTCGGGCAGGNCCCTCCACCACGACAATTCGGTCAGCCACCGCTGCACATCGTAACTCAGCTTGACCGGAGCCCACGGTTTCGATGAGAACACGCTCCCAACCACAAGCGAGGAGAAACGTCGCCATGTCTTCGACGATGAGGGGTACACTTCCTGAGGAGGAGCGGGTGGCAATGGAGCGAACATAGACTCGGTCGTTGATGTCAGGGTTGTCCACCGATGACATTCGGACACGATCGCCCAGCAAGGCCCCTCCAGTTCGAGGTGAACTTGGGTCCACCGCCAGCAAAGCCACGCGTAATCCTTGGCCGGCCCATTGGCTCATCAAGGCATCAACCAGAACGGATTTCCCTACTCCGGGCGCACCGGTGATGGCCATGGTTGACCACGTTTCATTTTCTATAGAATGTTCGGCTAGAGGTATGTCGGAAAGCAAAACCTCTCCATTTTCAATCCGGCTGAGAACTCGAGCCATGGCCCTTCGGTTTCCACCGATCGCCTGCTGTAATTCATCGGCCACGTTTGCCGCCTCCCTCAGGCCGAGGATTCCCAGTACCAATCGCTTCCTTGACCAACGCCGGAATCCTTCTTCTCCGAGGCTTGTTGGATGAAATCCAGAATTTCAGAGGTCGGTGTTCCAGGGCCAAATACAGCACGAATGCCGGCTTGATGAAGGGCTGGGCGGTCTTCTTGAGGAATGATGCCACCGCCAAACACAATCACGTCTTCCAGTCCACCTTCAATCAGTTTTTGGCACACTTGTGGGAAGAGGTGAGCGTGGGCTCCCGACAAGGAGGAAAGACCGAGGAAACGAGCGTCTTCGTCTCGCACGGTATCGACGATTTGCTGCGAAGTCCTGCGAAGGCCAGTGTAGATGACCTCGTGGCCAGCGTCCCGAAGGGCGCGAGCAACAACCTTGGCTCCACGGTCATGACCGTCAAGTCCGGGTTTGGCGACAACGATGCGCAGAGGTTGCTCCATGGTCCATCGAGGAAGGCCCTCCTATCAAAAACCATCCGAGCCCNATTCATCTCANGTACGTGAATGGTCTCGNTCCATTNCACGCTGATCTACGCNNTTCTANTCGTTGNTTGAGAGGATGAGGTCAACGGTNGCTTTGGCAGAATTGAGAACNCCGGGGAGGCCCGCACCAGGGTGGGTTCCAGCACCCACAAGGTACAATCCAGGGATGCCTGCATCTTCGTTGGAGGGACGGAAGTAGGCGCTTTGGGTGAGCTTTGGCGCNACAGAAAANGCCGAACCTTTGAACGCNGCCAACTCGCTTTCGAAGGTTTTTGGTGTGATGTGNCGACGTGTCACGATGTGATTTCGCAGGTCGGGCATCTCAACTTCAAGCGCTTCGATGATGCGATTGCCGTATTCTTCGGCGATGTCATCCCAGTCCACATCAGCCCGGCCCAAGTGCGGAACGGGTGCCAAAACATAGGCAGCACTGCATCCCTCGGGGGCGAGGCTCTTGTCGGTCACCGTGGGGACGTGGAGGTAGAGACTGAAGTCATCGGGTAATTCACTGCCTTTGAAAATGTCATCNAGCAAGCCTTTGTAACGAGGGCCGAATAAAATGGTGTGGTGGGCCACGTCATCGTAAGCGATATCGGTTCCAAAATACAACACAAAGAGCGACATCGACCAGTCCATGCCTTCAAGTTTCTTTGCCCGCTTTTGGGCCACCTTCGAGGACGCATAGAGGTGTTTGTACGTGTGGTGAACATCGGCGTTTGAAATGACCATNTCGAATCGTTCCTGACCGCCCTTGCCATCGGTGATCTTGTGTTTTATATCGGGTTTTTTNCCCTCAACTTCGACCGACTTCACCGGCGTAGAAAGACGTAGTTCTCCCCCGAGTTCCTCGAACAACTTCACCAGCGTNCGGACCAAAGCGTGGGTTCCTCCTTCGGGGAAATAAACGCCCCATTCCCTCTCGAGGTAGTGAATCAGAGTGTAAATGGACGATGTTTGAAAGGGGTTACCTCCCACCAAGAGTGAGTGAAAACTGAGGGCCTGTCTGAGGTGATCGTCTTTGACATATTTCGCCACGGTCTTGTAGACGGACCGGTCAGCCCTCAATTTCATGAGGGAGGGTGAGACGGCTACCATGTCGGAAAAGCGTAGAAAGGGGCGGTCGGCAAGTTCGGTGTAGCCTTTGTGNAACACCTTCTTGGCGTATTCNAAAAAGCGTTGATATCCATCGGCATCGGATTGGCTCCGTTCAGCGATTTGAGCCACCATGGTGGCTTCGTCCCGGACGTAATCAAATCGGTCGCCGTCACTCCAGATCAANCGATACATCGGTTGGACTTCCATGAGTTTGATGTAATCTTCCAAGCGTCTCCCGGTGAGCTCAAACAAGTCTGTCAAGGTGTGGGGTGCCGTGATGACCGTTGGCCCAGCGTCAAAGGTGAATCCATCGTCGTGGTAGACGTAGGCCCTGCCTCCCGGTAAATCTCGGGCTTCGTAGAGCACCGTCTGAATGCCAGCTGACTGCAGTCGAATCGCCGCTCCAAGGCCTCCGAATCCACTGCCGATGACCGCCGCTCTTTTGCTGGACTTCTTGGCCTTCGGCATGAACNTGGTTTNTTTCTCATTCTTTGATAATGTTCGCTTTTGTCTTTGAGAAATATCGTGTGAAAAAAACAACCACTTATAACCTCAAAAGGGAGTTTTCCTTTAGGTGTCGGGATTGAACACGAAACAGATNCCCGACGACCCTGAATACATTTTGGCCACCAGCGGCGAAAGCTTCCATTGGGCTCGTCGCTTCCTTGGCAAAAAAATGGGCCAAGACGCCGCTGTNCTCTATGCCTTTTGCAGGGTGCTTGACGACATGGCNGACGGCGATATTCCCGATGGTCCAAAGCATTTGGANAACATCCAGGCTTCCCTTGGCGAAGGCCGCTGGGACCAACACCCACTCCTCGCGCACCACGCNAGCATGGTCAGTGAATACAACCTCTCNACAGAAGTCATCGCCTCCTTGGTTGAGGGGCTCATGGACGACCAAGCTCCGCAGGTTCTGCTCCAAGATGAGGAGGCCTTGATTCAGTACGCCTACAAGGTGGCGGGCACGGTGGGTCTCTTGATGTGTGAAATCCTCAACAACAACGACCCTCGGGCCAAACTCCATGCTGTTGACCTCGGCATTGCGATGCAACTCACAAACATTGCCAGAGACGTCGTGGAAGACGCCAAAATGGGACGCCGGTACCTGCCGGGAACNTGGGTCAGCGACATGACACCCGAAGACATTGTGGCGGCTGCTGAGGACCCGAACGGTCATGATGGGGTCCAAATCACCCTTGCCGTCAAGCGCNTGCTTGCGCTNGCCGAGCGGTATTATGCCAGCGGTCGAGCAGGGCTCGCCTATCTTCCCTTCCGAGCCCACTTCTCCATCGGTGTTGCAGCCAAGGTCTACCGACAAATNGGTATCCAACTGCTCCGCTCAAAGNGGTCATGGCACGGTGGACGGCAGGTCACCTCCAAAAGCAGCAAGGTGTTCTGCACCTTCCGTGCCTCCACCGGACTGTTCCGAAGAATCCCTCATGTCCGTCGTCCGCACAACCCACGTCTCCACACTTGGCTNAAGCCNTACAAGCATCAAGGCGGTGGCTGGGGATGAGCGACGTTCATGTGTTGGGCGATGGCTGTGCTGCGATGATGTTGGCCTCACGTGCNAACGAATTGAACGGCCATACGCTTTCGATCGTCCGNCCCGAGGGCGCTCCCCCGNCCCNAGATCACATGCTCGGNTTCTGGGCCACCCCCGACTTGNAATTCGCTGCTCAACAAGCNCGACATGCTTGGCCAAATTGGTCCATCATCACCGAAACAGATGCGGCCGTGCTTTCTTCCAAGTCCCACTCGTATCACGTGATGCACAAGGCGCACTTCCTNGAGCGTGCTCGAGCANATGCTGAGGAACACGGTGTCCGCTTCATCGACCAGGCCCAGCACGACAGTGCCGGGGCCGATACTGTGTTTGATTCACGGCCNCCACGGGCACCTGNGAACGCCATGTTGCAACATTTCGTGGGACTGGAAGTGGAGGTGAACAAACCCGTGTTTGANTCTGACACGGCGATTTTNATGGATTTCCGCGTGGANCAAAGCCACGGTATGCATTTCATGTATGTGCTGCCGTTCTCGAGCACCCGTGCACTGATTGAGTCCACCATGTTCAGCACCACGAAGATGCCCCGAGAATACTACACGGAGGCCATTGAGTCGTACCTNTTCAACCATCACAATGCGATCATCAAGCACGTGTTTCGTGAGGAACAGGGNGTCATCCCAATGGGTCGCCTCTCCCTTCATGACCCGTCAATTCCCGGTCTCGGGGCCAACGGGGGNGCCATTCGTCCCGCCAGCGGCTACACCTTTGCCTTCATTCACCAGCAANTTCAGAACGGATTGAACCGGCACAACAACGGAAAGGCGTTGGCGTTCAAGCGCCCGCACAAGCGTGTGGACGTTTGGATGGACAGTGTGCTCCTCGCTGTCTTGCGTCATTGGCCNCAGCAAGGGCCGATCTTGTTTGGTCGCATGGCGCAGTCCCTGTCGGGCGAGGAATTCATCCGATTCATGACCGGTCGTGCCGGGTGGGGTCTCCGATTCAAGGTGATGATGGCCATGCCAAAATTGCCNTTCATCCGAGGCGTTTCAAAGATGTTATTCAGCCGACCACGCAAGGTGGTTTCATGACGCTGCTTGAGTCGTTCATCGCCCTTGACACACTCAACCTTCTGGCGCTCCTTGGCGTCGTGTTCATCGGTTTACCCCACGGCGCCATGGACGGGGCGCTGGCGGTTCACTTTGGTTGGATGGGCCGACCCACCAGAGCGGCAGCCTTTCTTTTGGCCTATGTCGGTCTGGCAGGTTTGGTGGTGCTGTCTTGGGCCATTGCACCGGTGTTGAGTTTCATTGTCTTCCTCGCCATCAGCACNTTTCATTTCGGGCGCGGTGATGCCACCTCNANCATCGTCGGCCGGGGCGCNGTGGAGAGCATCGCTCGGGGCGGTGTGGTCATTGGCGGTATCAGCCAGTTTCATCGTGCNGAGGCGAACGATGTCTTTCTGACCATCGTGGGTGCGGATACAACGGGCGTGTGGCTCTTTCTCAANGTCTTGGTGGTTTTNGCTGTGGCTTGCATCGTTGAAACCTTGGTTTTCAAACAACAACAAGAACGAACGGCTTTCGGCCTTGAAATTGGAGCCTTGTCGCTNCTTTTCTTGGCGGTGCCACCGNTGGTGGGCTTTGCCGTCTACTTCTGTTTTGTTCACTCATTCAGGCACTTCTCGTCCATGCGTTCAGTCCTTCAGTCCACGGTNTCGAATCTTCGCATCACCCAAACCACGGTGGTGTTTTCCCTGCTCACCTGGGCGTTCGGTTTGATGGTGCTGGCTCAACAATCCGCCAGCATCGGCGTCGAGCCTGCCCTCCTGAAGGTCATCTTCATCGGTTTAGCAGCGCTGACCGTCCCNCACATGATCCTTGTTGANGGTGTCCTTGAACGTACAACGGCACGAACAATACTCAAAAATTGACCATCCCGCTTGAATGAAAAACTGGCAAAATGGTTGTTTTTCNGCTGACTCATNGAGTATTTTGGATTTGACAAAGAATCCTNTGTTTTGGTGTTCTCCAAGAGCAACCAATAAGGGCGGGTTAGGCCGACAAAGGCACGGGGAAGTTGATGTCAGGCACCGAAGANCGACTCAAGGACCTAAGAAATCGCAAGGCTCGCAGCGAGGCTGGCGGNGGTCAAGCCCGTGTTGANGCCCAACACAACCGNGGGAANATGACGGCNCGTGAGCGTCTTGAGTTGCTCCTTGACGACGGCAGCTTCCAAGAGATNGATGCCCTTGTCGAACATCGCTGTCGTGATTTTGACATGGACAAGAACGTCATTCCCGGGGACGGCGTGGTCACCGGCCACGGCACCATCAACGGACGAGAGGTCTTTGCCTTCGCTCAAGATTTCACCGTCTACGGTGGCTCNCTNGGTGANATGCACGGNCTNAAGATTTGCAAGGTCCTCGACATGGCCCTNAAGACCGGTCGTCCAGTCATCGGCATGAACGATTCCGGCGGTGCTCGTATTCAGGAAGGGGTCGCCTCTCTCGGGTCNTATGCCGAGATTTTCTTCCGAAACGTTCGGGCTTCTGGTGTGGTCCCACAAATTTCCGTCATCATGGGTCCATGTGCGGGCGGTGCTGTTTACTCTCCCGCCATCACCGATTTCGTCATCATGGTCGACCAAACAGCGCACATGTTCATCACCGGCCCCGAGGTCATCAAGACGGTCACCAACGAAGTGGTCAGTTTCGAGGACCTTGGTGGAGCTGCAACTCACGGTTCCAAGTCAGGGGTCTCTCACTTTACGGCCAGCGACGACGAACACGCCATCCAGATGGCTCGAGACCTCTGTGATATGTTACCTCCCAACAACCTTGAGCGCCCACCCATGAAGAAGACCTCCGACAGCAAGGACCGTTCCTGCGACGGCCTTGACAGCATCATTCCCGAAGACCCAGCCAAACCTTACGATGTTCTCGATGTCATCACTGAGGTGCTGGACGACGGGGGCTTCATGGAGGTTCAGGCAGAATGGGCGCAAAACATCGTGGTTGGATTTGGTCATCTCGGCGGTCATACCGTCGGCGTGGTGGCGAATCAGCCAAAGGTACTCGCCGGATGTTTGGACATTGACGCCAGCGACAAGGCAGCACGTTTTGTTCGCTTTTGCGACGCGTTCAACATTCCCATCTTGACCTTTGAGGACGTGCCTGGTTTCTTGCCAGGAACCAACCAAGAATGGGGTGGTATCATCCGACACGGGGCGAAATTGCTCTATGCCTTTGCCGAAGCCACCGTCCCGAAGTTGACCGTGATTCTCCGCAAGGCCTACGGCGGCGCCTACGACGTCATGTCCAGCAAGCACATTCGTGGTGATTACAACGTCGCATGGCCTTCAGCTGAGTTGGCCGTGATGGGGGCCGACGGAGCGGTTGAAATCATTCATCGTCGCAGAATTGCCCATGCACGAAATCCCGGGCAGGAGCGGGAACGCCTCACTGAGGATTTCAAAGAGACGTTTGCCAATCCCTACAAAGCGGCGGCCTTGGGTTATCTCGATGATGTCATTGAGCCCAATCAGACGCGCCAACGTTTGAGCAGGGCGCTTGAGATGTTGATGGACAAGGAAGAACTTCGGCCGGCTCGAAAGCACGGAAATATTCCACTTTGAGGTGTTGAAATGGCTGATGAGATTTCTGAATTGATGATGGCGGCCATCGTTGCTGTGCTCGCTGAAACCCGAGGCGATGGAGATGACCCAGCACAAATCGCTCGTCAACTTGGCTCGGCATGGTCCCAGGACCATCGCCGACAAATGACCGGAAAGAAGTCGCTCATGAGCGCTCGATCAGGGCGTTCTCCATGGAGGTGAAAGCATGTCGGAGACTCGAAAGGTAATCGTCAACGGAAAGGAATACGAAGTTGAACTGGACGGTGAAGGCACCACGTGGAAAGCCACTGTTGGGGGTCAAACCTTTGAGATTGAGATGCCCGAAGCGACCGTCGCCGCTAAACCACGCCGCTCGGGCGGTCGAAAGAAAAAGAAATCCGGAACGGTTTCAGCGAACATACCTGGCAAGGTGGTCACCGTTGAAGTTGAGGAAGGACAGGCCGTCGTTGAAGGGCAAGTCATTTTAATCCTCGAAGCGATGAAAATGCAAAATGAAATTCAAGCACCCGTTTCAGGGACGGTAGTCTCGGTTGAGTGCTCAGAGGGAGAGGCCATTGAAGCGAATGTCCCCCTGGTGGTCATTGAGCCTGAGGCCTCCGATGATGAGGACTGAGGCGGGATGAGCAAGAGTTAATGTAGCATCGGAGGAAGTAATTGACATGGACGGAGAACCATCTTGCGACTTCGTCGGATGCGGTGAAGTTGGGACCATTGTTTCCCGACTCTCCCCAGAGGGTTATCTGGTNGCNACNGGNAAGAAAGCATACTCGTTCCGAGAGGCCTATCGGCGTTTCCATTACTGCCAGAAATGCCATGACAATTTGATGAACGGCGTCTGGTCTCGCGTTCGAAAGCCCGATGACAAGAGTGACGGCCACGTGGCACCCACGGCCATTTAAGTCCGTTTCATCCGGCGCAGGCGTGATATACCTCCTATGCGTGGACGAAACATGTTCGCGAATGGCGATAGTTCGTCAAAAAAGACCTCAGCGCTCCTAAGTCTGATGTTGCTTTTTTCTATTCTTTTGGTGGGTGCGAGCCCAACCGTGCAAGCGGTAGGGCCAAACCAAAACGACCTCAATTCGGGTGGAGACCTTCCTGACAACACCAGCGTCAACATCACAAACTACATTTTCACAAACTCGTACACCGGTTCGGGAGAATTGGATTACGGTGATGACCACGATATCCTCAAAGTGGCGTTAAACACCAATCAAGGATTGTATGCTTCGCTTTCATTCCCATCCTCAACCACCTATGCCAACGGAACAACGGTGTACAACGATTTCGATTTGATTTTCTACAACAGTCAACTGAGCATGATGGGTAGTTCCATTCTGTCCAATCCGGAGACGTTGAGCACAAATTCCAGTTTTTCTGGAGCTCATGGTGGGATGGTTTACATTGACATTGAACGGTACTCTGGTGCCGGCACGTGGAATCTTTCACTCACGAAATTCACCGTTAGCAACGGCACTGGTGGTGGCGGCAGTGGGGGTTCATCTGTGACCAATTGCACCGGTGCCGGAACCCTAACCGCCGACATCCTTGAGCCAAACGATTCAACTTCGACAGCTTCGTCTGCCACCCTCTTGCCGCTTGCCTGCACAGGACTTTCCATTCACTCAACCACCGACGTTGATTATTTTGAAGTCCAGATGACAACTGGTGTTACGTACTACGCTAACATCACTTTCATCGATGCCAATGGTGACATCGACACCAGTTGGGATTCAGCTACCGGTTCGTATTTGACCAGTTCAGGGGGCACGAGCAACCTTGAATCGATGCAGGTAACGGCCCTGACGAACCAAACCACCTACATCGAAGTCTACGGGTTTTCCAGTGCTACCAACACCTACGACATTGAGATCACAACGGACAACCCTGGCGGCGGCCAATCTTCTGAGATTGTTGATGTCAGCATCATCAACACCACCCATGCAACGCTTTCGTTCTCCGGCTTAACCAACGGGACCACGTACAATTACAACCATTCCTACGGGCAGATTCATCTTGATGGTGACCAGCACTGGGGCACATCAACCAACGGCACCTTCAACGCTACAAATTCAACTCACAGCGTCAACATTAGCATCGCAGCAACCAACAATGAATCCTCGCTTCTTGTTTCCTCAACGCTGTTTGACGCCTCTGGCGCGGCTCTGAACACGGACGTGGATTTGCTTTACATTGAGATGATGGAAATCGAAGTGACCTCATCCACTACCGGTGATGTTGAAATGAGTAACCTCACCATCGGGGCGGATTATGTGGTTGAATGGATCGTCCTTGATTATGTTGAGTGGACCAATAATTTCACCGTGTCCAACGATGTCAATGCGGCCATCAACCATTCGATGATCGACTCCGACATGTGGTACTTGATGCCAACCACCAATTCAATGTCTTACCAAATCAACTGGACCGGCCCGACCACCATGAACGAGCACCTCTTCCTCGCTTACATCTCCCTCAACGGAACGAACGTGAACTTGAGCGACAATGATAACCTCACAGGTTTGCATTTTGACGACTTTGTTCCCCAACTTCCGAGCTTGGTTATCGCTTCCTACTCGGCAAGTTCAACGGCATCATCGAACAATGTTCAGGCGGAGGGGCTCGATTTGGTGGTTGGTGATTCCTACCAGTATCAGTACCGAGTTACCGATGCTTCAAGTGCGAATTTAGCGACCTCCTCCTTGACCAGTTTCACCGCCACGGCCCAAAACATGAGCCTTCCAGCCTTCTCCTATGCCACACCAAATGCATCGGGTACATACTGTGTTCACATTGACTTGTACTCAAACGTCTCAGTCCAACTGATTGGCGACTCAAATTGTTTCAATCTCGTTCAAGACGATGACGGTGATGGGGTACCAAACGAATCCGACCTCTGCCCGAACACTTCGGCAGGAGCCGTGGTCGACCAATACGGATGTGCTCTGTCCCAGAAAGACTCCGACGGCGACGGGTACAACGATGATGTCGATGCCTTCCCCTCCGATGCCACTCAGTGGTCGGACATGGACGGCGATGGCTATGGCGACAACGCCAGCGGCAACATGGCGGATGATTTCCCCAACGACGGCACCCAATGGTCCGACGCAGATGGCGATGGCTACGGTGATAACGCCAACGGCACCTACCCCGACGCATTCCCAACCGACCCAACCCAGTGGGCCGATGCCGATGGCGATGGCTATGGCGATAACGCCAGTGGAAACAACCCTGACGCTTGGCCATCGGACAGTTCACAATGGGCGGACAGCGACGGGGATGGATTTGGTGACAACCCCTCCGGGACCAACGGCGATGCTTTCCCAAGCGATGCAAGTCAGTGGTCAGACGCTGATGGCGATGGATACGGCGATAACCCCAACGGTACAACCCCCGACGAATTCCCTTCCGATGGCACACAATGGGAAGACAGCGATGGCGATGGCTATGGGGACAACCCTCAGGGCAACAATGCCGACAAGTTCCCAAGCGATGCCAGCCAATGGTCCGATTCGGACGGCGATGGCTATGGAGACAACCAAGCTGGGACCACGCCCGATGCCTTCCCGAACGACTCAACTCAATGGGCGGACAGCGANGGCGACGGCTACGGAGACAACGCTGCTGGCTTGAACGCCGATGCCTTCCCCAACGACCCGACCCAATGGCGAGACGCTGATGGTGATGGCTACGGGGACAATGCCAATGGAAATTCACCCGACCTTTGTTTGGACACGCCTTCTGGAGAGGCTGTTGATGAGAACGGATGTTCGACCTCTCAACTCGACGCTGATATGGACGGCGTCAACGATGCCAACGACGCCTGTCCTGATACGCCAGCGGGTGAAACCGTAGACAACGTTGGATGTTCAAGCAGTCAAGAGGACGCCGATAACGACGGGGTGATGGATGCCTTCGATGCCTGTCCCAACACACCTCTTGGGGCCGTTGTTGACGCAGCTGGCTGCGCGGCCAGTCAACTCGACAGCGATGGTGATACCATCACCGACGACCGAGACCAATGCCCAACCACCACCCTTGGTGAACCCGTCAATGGTGTTGGTTGTGCTGCATCAGAACGAGATACGGATGACGATGGTGTGATGGATGCGAGCGATATTTGCGACAGCACGCCCTTCTCGGAAAATGCTGACGCACAAGGTTGCTCACCTTCCCAGAAGGACAGCGATGGAGACGGGGTGAACGATGACGTTGACAACTGTCCTGGAACGGAGAACGGCTTGAACGTCGACATGCTCGGGTGCGCTACCAATCAACGGGATGCCGACAGTGACGGTATTTCGGATGCCGACGACACCTGTCCAGTGACACCCGCAGACGAGCAAGTGGATGCGAACGGGTGTTCAGATTCGCAGAAAGATGAGGACCTTGATGACATCATGAACAACAAAGACCTCTGCCCCGACACACCGGTGACACAAACGGTCGACCTTGACGGATGTTCTGAGCAACAAAAAGACGATGACGAAGACGGCATCAAAAACCACGTGGACGAGTGTCCAAACACACCGGAGGACGAATTGATCAACGCGGTTGGATGTGCTCTTTTCCAACTTGATTCCGACCAAGACGGCGTGAACGATGCGGAGGACGCTTTCAAATTCGACGCCAATGAATCGGTGGATACGGACAACGATGGGGTGGCTGACCGATGGGATGCTTATCCTGAAGATCCAACTCGAAGCCAAGCCGAGGTTGAAGAATCCGGCAACGGCCTTCTCTACGGGGTCATTGTTCTCTTGATCGTCGGTCTTCTGGGCGGCGGCGGCTATTTCTACACTCGAAAGCCCGAGATGACGGTAGGACCGTTTGATGAAGCCATGAACTCAATGGATGCCGCTACGGAACAAAACATGGGTGATGAAAAGAACCTCCCTTCACTTGAAGGGACTGGGCCACAGCAATGGGAAGAGAACGGCGTGCACTGGTCTCGGGATGCCAACGGCCAGTTGTCGTATTACGATGCCACTTCGCAACAATGGGTTCCTTTCCAAGGTTGATGGCCCTTCTTTGCCGGAAGAACCGTAATAGAGGCCCCATTTCATAAGAGGGGGCATGGGCGGAACGGATGGGTTTTGGAACATGGGTCAAGACCTCCTCGATAAGGAGGAACCAGAGGGCCAGGAATTGTCCCTCTCCTCCGGTGAATCAAACGATGAGGCGCCGGTATCCCTTTCCACGAGCTCCACCGTTCAGCGGTCGGGCATTGGCTCGCCTGGTGTGGTCGTGGCCGTTGTTTTCGTGGGCCTCCTTTTGCTTTCATCGGTGGTGGCTTTCCTGCTTTGGAACGTCTCTGACGAGAACCCAAATGACCTCGACGGTGATGGAATCAACAATGAAATGGATGACTGCTTTGACGGCTTTGATGAATGGACTTTTGACCCAACACTGGACCACGATCGCGATGGGTGCCATGACCTTGAAGAAGACGATGATGACGACAATGATACGATTCCTGACGACGTCGATGCCTGTCCAACAGGTGGCTTCAATTGGGTCCCGACTGCGGAAATTGACAACGACGCCGATGGCTGTATGGATCTCATAGAAGACACCGACGACGATAACGACAACGTTTCAGACGNACTTGATGCCTTCCCTTTGGATGCCAGCGAGTGGCAGGACACCGATGGTGACGGGGTTGGCGATAACGGCGACGCTTTCCCAAACGACCCAACCGAGCAAGTTGACACGGATGGAGATGGATGGGGCGACAACAGCGACCTCTTTCCGACCAACGGAACGGAATGGGCCGATGCTGACCGAGATGGAACCGGAGACAACGCAGATGTTGATGATGACAACGACGGAGTTTTGGATGTTCAAGACATGAATCCGGGGAAAGACGTCGGGGTTGTTATCCGACTGGAAACGTTCACCTTGTTCGATAACGTAGATTGGTTTTCTGACCAAGGCGACATGTACTTTTGCATCGCGATCAACGACGGTTCAGATGTGTGCCAGTACGGCGCCGGAAACCTTCAAGTCACGGTGGGTGAACCTGCCTCCATCAACGTGAGCCATTATCACAACCTCGATGAATCATTGCGGTACCACACGATTCGGCTTTCTGTCTACGACTGGGATCCCATTGTCGATGATAAAATAGACATCCACCCCGATGCCAACGTGCTGGATTTTACCGTGGTATACGATAGCGTCTCACCCTCCGAATACCTTTCTTTCACGACCAATGGAAGTGGCGATGGGGACGCAGGATTGTTGGAATTCTCCATGCTTCCCATTGATTATCTTGGAATCACCACCATCGATTACAACTGGATGTTTGACGGCGACCTTCAATCTTTGACGGTCGTCACAACCTATGCCGATTACCTGATGTATCGAAACATGAACCACGCCATTGATTGGTCCAATGCCTACTCGCATGCCGACGTCATCTCCCAATATGCTGCCTTTGCCACACCCCAAGACCCGACCATCATGAATTTGGCCGACAACCTCACCCAGATGGCCACGCAACTTGGATACACATCCGACCTTGATGTTTTGAGGTACATCTACGCCTTTGTCGGCCTCATCCCATACGCTTACGATATTGATTCCACCAATTACACGGAGTACCCCAAATATCCACTGGAGATGCTCTATGACCGAAGCGGAGATTGTGAAGATTCCAGCGCGCTTTTCATCAGTCTTGTCGAGCATCTCGGATACGATGCTGGGCTCATGCTCGGAACCGTGAAAGCGACCGAGGATGATGAGTGGGGGGGCCACGCTTGGCCGGTTGTCGCTCTTGAAAACCATTCGGGTTGGAGTGTTAACGGCGTTGGACAAAAGGCCAATCTGTCCTATTTCTTCGTGGAGTCAACGGCCTACTACGAAGGGTCCAGTGATATTGGAATCAACCCTTGGTACGACATGGCCAATGAGACGTTTTACGATGTTGGTGCTTGATGGCTTCTTGCCACCCCGGTCGTCTGGAAGCAGATGATAGAACTCATGTCAAAACTTCAAGCAAACGATCTTGCTCAACCGCCATGCGAAGTTCCATGGCGATTCGTCGGCCGCTGGACATGGGCTTTCGCCACGTGGCATTTCCGTAAGGATGGCCGACGCTGACATGGACGTTGGTTCCCCCACCTAACCGAGGGGCGACATCGTAGATGTAGTAGTTCATGTCCTTGTCAATGCAGGTTTGCAAACAGAACGGGCCAATGATGCCGGGGTCGTAGTGTTCTTTGCTCGCCGTGATGAATTTCTCGCCAAGTTCAAACGCCTTCTCCAGAAGTGATTCTCGAATGGTGGCCGTGTTGTGTCCAACCACCGTCATTTCCGGGATTTGCTGATGAAGTGGCATGGTCATTTGTTGTGGGGCTGGGAGGCGCACATGTCCATCAAGTGAGGACTCAAACCGCCAGTCGACGCCAAGCAATTCAAGGCGTTCTCCCTCTTCAGCCAGTGGGCTGTAAAAGAAGTTCAAATTGAACACCGGGCCAATGACATAGCGTTCAATGCGGGCGCCGTCCAGCGAGGCTTGGTCAATGACGCCTTCAGCCAGGAGAGCAGCCGACTTTTCTTGGTATTCTTTGTAGGAGGCGCAGGTGAAGAATCCTCGCTCAAGTTTCTTTTGTGCGTGGTGGAGTTTCACGATGACAAGGCAATCAATCTCTTCGGGGCTGTCNATTTTTTCCGGGTAGGGGAGGCCCGCCTTCTCGAGGATCCAGTAGTAGTCTTGTTCCTCGGTACGTTCTTCCATCCTCAGCATGTTGCGGGAACCAAACATTGGAACTCGGAAGTTCTCTTCGATGTCCGAAATGGCCGAGTAAGANGTAAATGAACGGTTGGGGATGTAGATGACGTTCCTCTTTCTCATTTCAGCTTGCATGGCCGGTTCAAGGACNTCGTTGAATTCATTCAGCACAATCGCTTTGTCCACCATGCCCCTGAACACCCGTCCGGATGAACTCCGATGTGTTTTGAAGTAATTCGCGTAGGTTTTGTGGCGTCCTTCTTTGCAGTAAGCCACCGTGGGAAATCCCTCTTCGATGGCCCCGTCGCAAATGTCCAAGGCCGAATGAGAGGCCGTCATGCCAATGCGAAGTTTCAATCGGTCGTATTCCTCAACGATGGAGGCAATGTCAGAATGGCCAATCATGCATACACGTCCGAACAGAGTGCTAAGTTGGAGGTTTTTGATGTATCCGCACGGTTTGGTTCAGTCAAATCGTTGGAGTTGCATCAATTCATCGGTTGAAAGCGTTTCTCCAGCGAGGAGTTTGGCCATCAAATCTTGAGTCTGGTCGCTTGCTGCAGGTCGCTGCCCCTGTCCGGCACTGGCGCCGCGCATGGCTCGCAAAATGTCTTGGATGGAGTGCAGGCACCGAAGGGACACGATGTAGAGGCTGTGCTCTTTGTCAGCCTCTTTCTTCGACGTGCGAAGTTTTCGATGAGCGGCCTCGGCCTTCTCACGTTGCCGGTCGACTTCTGCGTTCCATTGAAGCATGTTGTCGTGGGCACTCTGAGCGGCTTCAGCAGCTTCCGTCACGGCATGGTGGGCCGCTTCTTGGAGTGCGATGGCTTCTCGGAGTTCTCCGCTTCCTTCGGCATTCTCAGACGCCACTTGAGCGGCTTTCAGGGCTTTTCGCTTTGCGTTCAATTCCTTCATTTTCTTGAAGTATTTGCGTTCGTTTTTCCCTTGATGCTTGCCTTGTTCGAATTCTCGTTCGAGGCGCTCCATGGTTCGGGTTAACGATTGAACGGTGTCAGGGCGAATCGGTCGGCCCCGTCGGTCGAATTGTTGTGGCTGTTCTGGCTGACCATCGCGCATTGAATCCTTGGCCTCGCGAACGATTTTGTTGGCTTCTTCNCGCTCACGTTTCTTTTCCCGGACCATCTCGTTCATTTGGTCGCGGAGGTCCCGTTGTTCTCGCACTTGTACGATCAATTCACGGACTTCATTGTTGAGTTCATTTCGCGTGCCGGTGTATTCCTTGGTTTTCTCATTCCAATCGTCTCGAATTTCACGATGTTGTGTTGCTTTCTTGTCAACCATTTTTCGTCGCTCATCAAGAAGATCTTTGAGTTCTGCCATTCTTCATCTCACCTGGTCTGTGGAGGATTCCCATCCTCCCGCAGTCTTGCGACCAACCTCCCCCATTTAATCCTTCACGGGGAGGCGGACCAACGCTCAGCACAAAGGTCAAGATGGCCAATGCACCTGGCGTATTGTGGTTCTTAGGGCGCCAAGGTTGGTGCTTCGGGTGCATTTGACGACTAAAATACGGTTTCCAACGGGTTGGAGAATCACGTAGCCGTGTTCCATTACAAGGGTGATCGTCGCTTTTTCTTCTGCCGTTTCAATGAGGGTTTGCCATCGGGTTATGTTGCCAGATGCATCTTCAACCGCCTCGTCGCCATAAGCATAAATCAGAAAACCGTCTTTTTCAAGAAAGTGGACGGTTTCGACCTCATCCATGGACGTCAGCGTCCGGAGTGCCGCTTCAATCATGCACGGAACTGGTGACCAAGGTGAATAATCCTTCTCAATCGGCCGGCGGTGGAAGCGGCCCCCTCATCATGTATCCAAGGCCTGATTGATAGTAACCTTTCAATTCCTGCTGAACGTTCAAGCCACGCCGCCGGTAAAACCGTTGGGCGCCGGTGTTGTTCGCTTTGACCTCGAGTTGGACATGGCGAAAACCTTTGCTCCAAACTTCCTTGTTAAATCGATTCCATGCTTCACTCCCAAGGTTCTGTCCTTGGTGTTGGGCAGCGATAACAAAGGCCGCCACCCTCACGATGTTTTCTTTGAACGGGGTTCCGTAGAAGACGCCTTGGATGGTTCTTGGCGGCTCTTGTTCGAGGTCCACCAACACCAAGTTGGCGTCCCAAACCGGGATTGGAAGATGACGAACCGAAGCTTCGGCGTACCGCTCACCGGTTTCGTTGAGGAACAAGTCAATGACGTTTTGAACAGCATCGGCCGAGTATTGAAGCAGGCTTCCCCCTTGAACCCAAGCCATGTTCGGCATCAGCCTCACCCCTTGTTTGAAGACGTTTTACGGCTGCCCTTGGGCTTGGCTTTGGTTTTCTTCTTCCCCTTGGATGGTGTTTGAACTTGCTTCTCACCTTGACCGGTTTCGTTGAGTTCCGTTAGGCCTCCATGCTCCAGCATGGAGGCGAATTCCTCCATGCTGAGTGCATCCCCGGCCAACAAACGCTCGCTCAACTCCGGCATGGACGGTGGCATGGGGTGCTCGGTGCCAATTTTGTTCTGTTTCAGAAAGGCCCGCAACCTCCCTGCTTCCTTTCGCAGTTCCTTTGATGTCTCTCTTGTTTTGGAAATAATTTGTGCGTACCGACGGTCGTTTTTGTTCACGGCTTTGATCGTCTCCAACAGATTTCGTCGCGCTTGGTCAAGGTCAGAGATGACCGACTTTTGCTCATGGTAAATTTGCAACATGGTCTGCAATTCAAAAAACCGGGAAAACATCTCCATTTCATTGGCGAGTGATGGCGATTCGTGGTGCTTAGAGGACGTCGTTAGTTTGTCAAAAAACTCGGAAAGCGTGTTGGCCACACGATGGCGAGGAACACTCAACCGCTGAACCAACCGGTCCCGTTCGGCAAGGCGGAGGTCAAACTGATTCTTTTGCTGGATGGCAAGCGTGATCAGTTCGTCGGTACGTTCCGGATCCTCGCTGGGGGGGGAAGGTCCTTTGTTGACGGCAAAGCGGATGGTTTCGGAATGAATTTTCTTTTTTATCTGGAGGTCAACAAGCTTCGCATCCACCGTTTTCACCTCTTCCAAAGCATCGCTGTAGATGGCTTCAACTTTTGAGGTTTCAAGACCAACGAGGTCTTCAAACAACGAGGGGGCTCGGCGCGTCATTGCTCGCCCTCCTCAATGGGAGGTTGATGCCTTGATTTGGAATAACTCGAAACCCCTCCTGATGCAAGCCGATTCGCATCTTCGAGCAGATGGCCCCACCCATCGTCAGCGATGCTGGTCCAAAACTCGATGGCTTCTTCAGAATCTTTGATGCTGTTTTTGAGCGTTTGAAGGCGGGAGCTTGTGCGTCGTCGGAACGATTCATGCTCGTCGTAAACGGCTTGGGCTTTGTTCAAAGCCTCCTCGTGTGCTTTTGTTTGGTCGTCCACGGCCTCGAGTGCCATCAATGCCTCTCTCGCTTCTTTGGCCAGCGCGTAGGCACGGTTGTTCTCTTCAGTGCGTTGATGGAGAGCATCGGGTAGCTTTGACGCCGTGGCTTGCCTTCGCTCGAGGATGGCCTTGACCATCGCCTCGGGCGTGATTGACAACAACCCCTCCGACTGCATTGGTTTGGGGTGGTCATTCAACGTAAAAGAATCAACCCCTTGACCAACCATCCTGCGAGAAGGTGAAGAACCACTTTCCCTACGCACAATCATGGAGGGCGATACCGGTGCGGCTCGGCGGCTGAGTTTCGTGCTGGTCATGCTGCTTGTTGTGCCTCTGTTTTCCGGTGTCCAAGCAGGCGGCGGTGCTGCCCTCATCGAGGAGGCTTCGTTTGGCACCGTGGATTACGCCACGGTGGAGTCCGCCAACCTCTCCACCACACTTGAAGTCCACGAGTTAACAGGATTTTCAGCCAACATCAGTTTGTCTTTGAAGGTTGAAACCCTTGAAGGGACGTTGCTTTCCAACCAAACGCAGAGCGTTTCAGAACTTGGGGCCTTTGAACAGCGAAACCTTACGATCACCTTCAACGATCTTCCCTATGGGTACAGCAAAATCACGGCGGAACTGTTTGGCGAAATTGGCACAAACACAAGCACGCACCTAAGTTCCATTGTTCGAACGGTTCAGCGCCTTCGGCCGTTGTCAATCTCACTGGGTGGTGTTGGAAGCGTTGTTCCTGAACCGTTGAATCAAGACGGTTCCTTGACGAACAATCTTTCCCTTCACGACGGCGATTATCTGCGTGTTGAGTTCCCTCTCATCAACAACGGAGACATCAATTGGACAGGAGGCGCAGTGATTGATGTTCATAACAATGGACAGCACGAACAGGTTCTGGCCGAGAACGTGAGCGTTCAGGCGTCTTCCTCACATGTCGTCGTGATGGAGCCAACCCTTCAACTCGTTGAGGGTGCGCTGGATTGGTGGATCAACTTGACCGGGAACCTGGGAGACGAACCGGGAACCCATGCGCTCAACGGTTCGTGGGCCGTGGGTTCACCCCCTTTGCCCGTGCTAGAAGGAGCCCTCACCTCGGACAGCGATGATGTTGAAGCAGGTGAGACCCTCACGCTCCATCTTCAGGTTTGGAACAACGGAACGGTTGATTACTCCGGAGGTCTTTCCTGTTTCGAAGATGGTGTCGTGGCTTTGAACATCAGCGATGCCTCCATTGCCCCGGGCGTGTCCCACAACTGGACGTTTGAACGCTCGGCTAAACCGATGATGGTTGAATGCGAAACGATGGACGCACGCATAGACCCGGGGTCAAATTTCCCGGTGGCTTTGAACATCGCCATGCCGTCGGCGGTTTTTGAATCGGCAGGTTCCACGACGCCAACGCTTTCGGGCGGACCGTGGCACAAAGGCGATACGGTCGCCGCTAATCTTCTCCTTCGTAACACGGGTGCCCTCGATGGACGGGTCCGCCTTGTGCTTTCATTGGATTCAACGGTCGCTCAAGGCGCATGGGTGGAATTGAGTGAGGGTTCCGCCGGCGAGGTTGCTTCGAGCATGCAACTTCTCAGCGATGGGTTGCAAACCCTCTCATGGTCCCTCGAAAGCGACAACGGGGTAGTGGTGGGTGCCGATGAGGGGACCCTCGACCTCGCCATACGCACCCAACAATCGGTTGGACTTTCCATCACGGACGTTAATGCATCCACCAACGACGGTGTTCAGTTTGCTGTTCAACTCGACTTGGACGAGGGGAATGAGCGAACGGTTCGCCTTCAAGTCGGCTATGAAACCGGCGATTCAACCGTGTTCCTTCAAGAGAACGACCTTCTGCTTCAACAAGGAATTCAGGAATTCACGTTCTCCTTTGGTGATGTTCAAGCCGACAGCCTTGTTGCCCAGATTTCTCCTGTTGGTTGGTTGATTGGCCCGGGGCCGCTCGCCACCAGCACCTCTCTCCCTAGCGACCCAACGGTGTTTTGGATTGAATTTTCTGCCACCACCGAGCCCATACGACCGGTTCAAGGTGACGAAGTCAAGCTTCAACTGACGGTGCGACAATCCGGACCCTTCCTCAATTCACAAGGGGATGTTTGGATCGTGGATTCATACGGCTCAAGTTTGGCCAAGGTGAATTCTCCTGATTGGGGAGGGCAATCTGAAGTCTCATTGTCAACGGAAATTATCTGGCCCAAAGGCAGCAATGTCGCCCTGCAGGCACTCTGGCATGTGGACGGAACCGTGGTCAGCGACCAGACCACGTACATCTCGGGTGAGCGTGCGGTTGAAACTTCCAACGAGTGGCCTTTGGCGGCCATCGCTTGGGGATTGATGCTTGGAGGCGCCGTCGCTTTGGTGCTTCGCCTTCGAGCGCGAAAGGAAGTTGGACCACGGACACAAACGAAACCAGCGTCAACGAAAACGACCAAAACTCCCTCACCTTCAAGTGACGAAAAGCGAGAAGTCTCCTGCCCCGAATGTGACCGGCGTCTGCGGGTGCCGGTCAGTTATTCTGGGAAAGTTGGATGCCCGGATTGCAGTTTCAAATTTGCCGTTGAAGCATCCGTTGCCCCCTCTGCTCCACCCGAAGACGAGGAGGACGATGACGTGGAACTCCACGAACCCGTTGAGGAAAAACAGCCAGCGAAAATTGAAGTTGGCTGTCCCGAGTGTGGTCAGACGCTGAGAATACCGAGTTCATACGACGGTTCGGTACGCTGTCCGGCCTGTACCCAAGTCTTCAAATCCCATGAAGGAATCCGTGAAGCGTAGGGTGAGAGGATGGTTGGACACTTCCAAGAGTTTGAAGATGAGTACCTCGAGATGATGTATGAATTTCACGAAAGTGACGCCGGCGGAGTTGTCCGTACGGGGGACCTCGCCACAAAATTAGGCGTCAGCCCAGCCTCAGCAACCGAAATGGTTCAGCGCCTTGCCACCCGCGGTTATCTCGAATACATCCCCTACAAAGGTGCTCGACTGACCCCCCAAGGATTGGTGCACGGCCAGAAAATGAAACGTCGCCATCGGCTGGCCGAAGTTCTGCTCGATCTCCTCCCCTACGATGGTAACCCACACGAAACGGCATGCCGATTGGAACATGCCATCGACGATGACATGGAGGTGGCCCTCTCCCGTTTGATCACCTCTGAGACACTGGATCCAAGCGGGCGCGAAATTCCACAACCCACCGCAGACATCGCTGACCGCCTTGCGTCTTCAAGTCAAACATGTTCCCTTGAAGACCTGAACGATGGGAGCGCTGGTCGACTGTCAATGCTCCTCCTCCCGGCTGCTGAAGCGGCGGCCATGAATCAACAAGGATTTGCGGTTGGCAAGAGCATCACCCGGCAGAACGAATCCTTCGTTTTGGAAAACGGTACCGTCGCTCAACTCTCGGATGGCGCCAAGAGGTCAATATTCGTTGAAATCGAAACAAAATCAGTGTGAACACTTTAGAACAAACCTCCTCATCATCAACCATGGCTGAAGTGAACCCTCCAGTGATTGAAGAGGCGGATGANGAACCATCTCCAGGACCCCAAGGGTTTGGGTTTCAACTCTCAGAATCAATTGTTCATGCCATCGACCGACAAATTGTCAGCTCCGGATTGCGCTTGATCATGTTCCTTCCGGCCTTTGCTGCCATCACCTTCTTTTCCAGTTGGGCTTTTTCGCAATCATCGCCATCGTTTTGGGAAGAAAACATTGCACCCAACATCGGACTTGGTTTTGCAACCTTCATGGCGAGCCTGACCTTTGTTGTGGTTTTGGGATACATTTTGGCCGTTGGTTTTCATCGTTATCGGGTCAGCATTTCACTCGCAACGTTTCATGAGCGAGTCAATGCTTCCAACGATGAACATCGGTCTGTTCAATCGCTTCACGGCTACGATGGTTTGCTTTACCAGTTGCAAACTTCCATGGCGCACCACACCAAATCCCTGATTCTTGCCGTCACCTCGGCCACCACGTTGGTGGCCGTCTTTTGGCACGGCACTGGAACGATTTACGGAAACCTGTTCTTGCTCATTTCAGCATCATTCCTTCTGCTCTCATTTGGGCAGCACCTCCCCACACGCAGCACGCCTTTCAACATGGTTGAACAGACNGGTTTGCTCCCAGCCTACATTCCTCCGGTTCATCCTTCAACGCTCAACATGGTCTTNAANGATCTGATCAAGACNCANATGGATCCGCTGCTTCGATCCCAATACGACGAATACACCAAAACCTTGGAAAGCAGTTTCAAGCGGGGCATCGACCGNCATTTTGCACATGAAAAATTTCTCATGACCCTTTACCGCCATGCCACGGGTTTGGATCGAAAAACCTTGGAATCTGAAATGGCTGAAATCTTGACGAAAAAGGGAATGGAACATGTCTTTTCTNACGAGACCTTCACCCTCGAGGCGTGGTTGGTCCTCCTTGGGCTCATCAACCAGCGCTGCCCGGCNTTCTTCCGAATGGTCGACCGACTTAAGCAAGACCTCGAAAGTGGCCGAGAGCCAGCCATGAGCGACCTCATTTTTGAAGTGGACATGGAAAATGTGGTCACAAACAAGGCCAACTTGTTCACCCTCTTCCATAATTTGTCGGACAAAACGCGAACGGTGGTGTTCCGGGTACAAACTCCGAATTTTGAACCGAAGGATTTGGCGTTGACCTACCGCCTCGAACCCGGAGAGAAATACTGGTGGTCTTCCGAAGCGCTGCCCCTTGCAGCCGAAGGCGATGACGACGTGCTCGGGAAAATGTCGGGGTTGCTCAAAGACAGCACGGTTTCCTGGCANACCCTCATCCCGACCACTTCNGGGGATGCAACGGTCTCCGTTCGACTCGAGGAAACCAATGGAGAATTATTGCTGGGGCGACAAATCAACGTTCGTGTTCGTGCTGAATTCCGTCAATGGCTACGCTCAACCAGCACGTATGTTTCCTACCTGTTCGGTGGTCTCGGGCTGCTTACCGCCAGCGTTCGACTTTTGTTGGAAGTTTTCGGTAGTTTCACCGTTTGATAACGAAACCCCCGGCAAGCATAGCCTTGAAATGGGGAAAGTGGTGGAGGCTTCATGCGCGGCATGCCCAACGACGCTGAAAAGAACCCAGACGCAGAATTGCGTGAGGAACTTTCGTCCATGGAAGCACGTGTTCGCAAGATGCGAGACAACCGAAACAACCTCCGAGACCAAGGCAAGGCCATGGCCNAAAAGCGCAATGCTGTTCAAGAACAATACAAAGAGCATCGTGAAAAGTTGGATCTCATCAAAGCTGAACTTGACGCCATCCATGCTGAGCGAAACGCCCATCGTGCCAAGCGGGATGCCGTCAATGCACAGCTTCGCGACCTCTTTGCACAAGCCAAAGGTCGCCGTGGAGAGCAGGGTGAGAAAAAGTCAGCAACGGCAGAATACGCCCANCTTGTAAGCCAAATCAACAACCTCGAAGAGCAATTCCAAACCACTTCCTCCAGCACCAAGAAGGAAAAAGAAACCATGGAGCGTATCAAGCGAATGAAGCGTCGCGCCGGGGAATTGGAGCCAGAAGTGGCGAAATTTGAGATGGTTTCAGTTGATCTTTCAAATTTGGACGAAGCGATTGCNACCCTGAAAGCAGAATCCGATGATGCTCACAACCTGTTCGTTGAANCCCTTAAGCGGGCCGATGANAAATGGGCCGAGTACAAAGAAGGCCTTGACCACCGTGATTTCCTGAAGTCTGAAGGGGACCGTCATCACAATGAATCGGTTGAATTCCATGAGAAGGCCAACGGCATCCATGAGAAAATTGACGAATTGATGGTGAANGTCAACAAGGTCCGTGACCAGCTCAACATGGCTCGTCAAGAACGAGAGTCATGGATGACCGACCACAACAAGGCCGTGAAGGCTGAGATGAAAACCGGTGCAGAATCGGACGAGGTCGCCGACCGTTTGGTTGAATCCTTGCTNTCCGATGGCGAACTCGTCTTCGGTGGCGTAGGAAGGGACGACACCGTCAACAAAGCACGACGCGGCGGCGGTTCCTCGAAAAAGAAGAACATGCGTCGCATGGGTCCCATTCGACGACGCTGAGGTCCCGCNATGTTGGGAATCATCATGGCCGGTGGGCAAGGCTCNCGCTTGATGCCATTGACCGCTACACGCCCAAAACCGATGGTTGANGTTCTCGGCCGACCGGTGATTGATTTCGTNAAGGAAGCCATGGTTCAGGCTGGCATACATGAGCTCGTGGTTACCACGGGCTACCGTGGAGAACAACTCCAATCCCANGTGAATTCATGGTGTGGGGTTGGCGCTGATGGGTCATTGATTGAGGCTCGGATCAATCAAGAATCAACGCCCATGGGCACGGCCGGTAGCGTTGGNCTGTTGAGAGACGACATTTCCACCACCTGTGTGGTGGGTTCGGGTGATGCTGTTGCTTCGTTCGATATTTCGTCGCTTTTGAAAGCTCACCGGCAACATGGAGCCAAGGTAACCATGGCGCTGTGGGAGGTTGACAACCCTTCTGAGTTTGGTATCGTCGGTTTGGCCTCCTCGCCCGATGGAGAGGTTGACGGGAAACTCCGCGAGGGATTCATTCGCCGTTTTTTGGAAAAACCCTCTCCAGAGGAAGCCTTCAGCAACGTCATCAATGCTGGGCTTTACATTTTGGAGCCCGAAGTCTTCGACCATATCCCTCACGGCGAGAAGTTTGATTTTAGCAAACAACTCTTCCCAACCTTGTTGAAGATGGGTTGGCCATTGTACGCTCAAACCATTGATGGAGTCTGGTTTGATGTCGGGCAACCGTTTGAACTCATTCGGGCACAGTCNACGTTGATGGAGCNATACAGCGAATTGCCATTTTCTTATCCGAGTTCGTACCTTGAATCCAACGGCGTTCTTCGAGCGGATGATGCCCAGGTCGACGGCAACGTCACNCATTCAGTCATCGGCCGAGGTTGCTTTGTTGAGGCCGAGGGCGAGGTCAGCCATTCATTGTTGATGGATGCCTGCACGGTNGAGTCGGGAGCATCGGTTCAAGAATCTGTGATTGGAGTTGGTGTTGTTGTGCCATCCGGTACGGTGCTGAAGCATTGCGTGGTTGGTGACGCGGCGGTCCTTACACCCGGTGAAGTATACCTCGACAAGAAAATTCCGAATGAGCCGGCCGTGTAGGGCAAGCATCTATGAAGGGTCGGTGTCGGCCGATATCTCGATACCATGGCATCGACACCGAACCGAACCTACGAACGCACGTGGGCAGAGATTGAAGAAATGCTGGAGCAAGCCACTGAAAAAATGCATCAGTGGAAGGAATGGTACGACGCCTGCAAGGATGAAAAAGACAAGGCCGGCATGAAGGAAGCCGCCCGGAATCACAAGGCGCTTGAAGGGGTTGTCAAGACCCTNAAATGGACACTGGGCGAAGAGGGCATCAGTGACCCACTCAATTGANGGGTTCACCATCCACGCTGATCCATTCGGATTTCCAGCGTTTCGAGTTCATCCCCNTTCATGGGGATTCCTTCCATCATGGCCATGGCTTCTGCGACTTTGCTTGGTTCGTCGTAATGGGCCGTCGCCATGACGATGGCGTCNGCCATGGTCGGAGGGTCGCTTGACTTGAAAATGCCGGAGCCNACGAAAATGCCGTCCATGCCCATGCGCATCATCAGCGAAGCGTCGGCGGGTGTAGCNATACCACCAGCAGAAAATGTCACGACGGGAAGTCGTCCGAGTCGGTGAACATCGTCCAACACTCCACGGATGCCTGCATGCATGTCCTCGTCAATGGCGCCAAAGGGCGTCATCAAATGCGTTCCTGGAAGTTCGGAATGNGACGAAAGCACACGGTATCGCTCCATGATTTTCTCAGTGGCGAGGTCNAGTCCGTGGTCATCGAGGGATTGAATTTGCTGAATCTCTTGGTCNATAAGGCGAGCGTGGGTCACGGCTGCTACAACGTTGCCCGTTCCAGCCTCTCCTTTCGTGCGAATCATGGCGCATCCTTCCCAGATGCGACGGGCGGCTTCTCCCAGTCCNGTGGCGCCACAGACAAAGGGAATTTCATATTCGTGTTTGTTGATGTGGAAGTAGGGGTCGGCGGGGGTCAAAACCTCGCTTTCGTCAACCATGTCAACGCCCATGGATTCNAGNATTCGTGCTTCACCATCGTGCCCAATTCTTGATTTAGCCATGACGGGAATGGATGTGCAATCAAGGATGCCCTGNATCATATCGGGATGGCTCATTCGAGCAACGCCACCGGCTTTTCGNATGTCAGCTGGAACCCGNTCGAGGGCCATTACAGCAACGGCTCCTGCGTCTTCAGCCACAGCAGCCTGTTCGGGGTTGACCACGTCCATAATGACGCCGCCTTGCTGCATTCGGGCGAAGCCTCGCTTGAGGAGGTCGCTGCCCATCCGGAGTTGAGAGAAGTCGGTTTTCATGGTGCTCACGCCNNNGGGTGGTCGGCCTCCCTTATGACGGTTGGTTCTNTGCCGTGTGGCNTTCAGTCNGCGAGGANNGGNGAATCACCTTCNGCGATNTCNGCGTCCACGGACTCNTCGGCGTTGCGGTCAATCCANGCNTCNTCNTCGTCNGGNACATCGGTGTCGGNAAAAATNGCATCCACNGGNCATTCTGGCNCACANGCGCCGCAGTCAATGCATTCATCNGGGTCNATGACNAGNTAGGTNTCTGCCTCTCTGAAGGCNTCNACNGGGCAAACNTGNACGCATTCCTGNTACTTGTGGTCAACGCANGCGGATGTGACGACGTGNGNCATGNTNNTTCCTNNTTNNCNGCANTCCCNAAGGCCTACTTAATNCCTTGTTAGAAAGNANNATTGGTTTCGTACATACGAAATTATTGGCGCTTAGTCGCCCCTTTTGGAAAAGCGAATCCACCATGTCAGCGCAAACAATACGAGCATTCCACCCACCATGGATCCACCAAAAAAGCGCCCATTTTCTCCCTGCGTTGGTTCATCATCCTCTGAGGCGTTCTCTGTGCTGGATTCATCCGGGGTCAAATCGGACGGTACTGGATTGTCCTGCGTACCGTTGGGAGTTTGGTCACACCCATCGGGTACACCGTCCTGGTCTGCATCCATTCCATCATCGCTTCCGTAGCAAACATCAGCGGTGTCATCAACCCCATCACCATCGCTATCGATCATGGCATCGCACCCGTCGGGTACACTGTCGTCATCAACGTCAACGGAGTCATCGTGGTTGGGGCACTGGTCGAGGTCATCGCCTACCCCATCGCCATCGCTGTCCACCAATTGGTCGCATGGTTCGGGGATACCGTCTTGGTCTGCGTCAACGGAATCGTCGTGGCCCTCGCAAGCATCATCTTGGTTTGCTACGCCGTCTTGATCACTGTCCACCAGTTCATCGCATGCATCCGGCTTTCCGTCGTTGTCATCGTCGATGAGGTCGCTGCCTGAGGCGCACTGGTCCAACGGGTCAAGAATTCCATCACCATCGCTATCATCAATGCAACCGTTTCCATCTCTGTCCCAGCCCCATGCCTCCTCGGAAGGGCATGCATCGGTCCAATTTTCGAGGTAATCTCCGCTTGAAACCGGCATCCCGATGGATTGAACGAATTCCTTGGAGTAACTTGTTGCTTTGAAGACGGTGTTGGCTGTTGTGCCGGCTCTGTTTCCTTCAGGAAGGACTTCCCCTTGGGTGTAAGGACCCTCGGAGCCAACTGGGGCGATGTATTCCCATACGATTTCTCCGTTCCGATCGACCTCATACAGTGTCCCTTTCGTACCATGGGTGACCAAAACATGGCCGTTGGCAAGGGCTTGGGCCCCCGATATGAAGGCCGAATACATCTCCTCTCCCTGGTTCCACGACCACGAGGGGGTGGTGGGGCCAAAGGTTCCGTTGGGTTGAAGCACGTAGGACCCGTTGTCCATGGAGGGCTCAATGATGTCCACCGATGAATACGCAGGATACCGCCCATTTCCGTTATTGAATACAATCAAGTTCCCTGCATCCGGATGTCCAGGTTCAATCCATTGAACATCGTGTTGAGCAAAGAATTGCTGGTCACTGGACAGTCCTTTTTTGTACACCTGGGGATTTCCCCAACGGTAGAGAATATCTCCGCCCTTTCCTGCGTTCCCTCCTGTATGCCCTGCGGCCTCTTCAGTCGTGGTGCTGTGGTCAATGATGTAGACCTCGTTCATGCTTTTGCATGAAAGGGCGATTTGGTCAAGGTCGCTGTTGTAATCAATGCCATTGCAGTGCATCCAATCGGCTCGTCCTGCAGCGTTGCCAGTGGCGCCGATGAAATTGATATCAAGGCGACCTGGGTGGTCGGCAACCACGCCATAATTGTCTTTGGATTCGTCGTAGTCCTGAATCAAGTGATCCCATGCATTCCATTGCCACACGATTTCAGCCTCATCGCTGCCGATTGGTTTAACCTCAATGATGCGGTCAGGCCATACGTTGTTTTGACCACCGGGTGAGTCGCTTGCTATGGCGGGGTTTCGCCCAGCTTGGAGGGCTTCCTCTTCCGTCCGTTCCTCCCAAGCGATCAGCAGAATGTTCCCGTTGGGCATGGGTTCAATGTCGTGATGTGAAATGTACAAAGCGTCGTCGTAGGTCCAGGACCATTCCAACGTTCCGTTCCATGCGATCCGTTCGATTTTCCCACTCGTGCCACCGCCAGAAAAGTTGCCAACCGCATTGGCTTGGTTGTTGGCTGTCCGCAGCAGGTCACCATCTGGGAGGAGATAGGCCGAAAGCCCTGGCCGATGCTCACCGGGGGAGTTCCAATGGTGGACATAGCGTCCTTCGTGGTCGATGAGGTAAGTGGTGTTGGATGGGATGGGGGAGAACAAGGTGTAGGCCGAAATTGCTCGTTCATCGCAATAGACGAGCCCCATGGTCCAATTGGTCCGGTCAGCATTGCAGGACGGACGAGGATTGGTTTCCAACTCAGTTTCTTCTGCTCCGATGAGGGGTATGTGGGGTAGCAACATGAGGGTGGCCAACACGGCTGCGACCGTCACCATACGCGAGCCATGCATTCTCAGTTCTCCTCAATGAGTTCAATGGCCTCAGTGAAGGTGTTGTCGAGTTGCTCTTGCTCAGTGCGCCCCGAATACACCTCAAACTTTGCTTGCCCCTTCACGGTTCCCGTGCCCGAACCGATGGCCAAGAGGGGTTCACCCTCAACCACCGAATCGATGGTTAAGCGAAAATGGAGAACATGTTCGTCGTCCATGCGCTGAACCAATTCATTTTGGAGTTGCTTGAGATTGACCTCGCCCAATTTTGCCAAGGAACGCATGGCCTTTCGTTTGTTGGCTGTTGACGCAGAAATGAGGGTGAGTTCGGGTCCATGGTAGGAGGTGCTGCGGTCCATTTCAACGGCGTCCTCGTCTCCGATAAGCCACGCCATGGCATCCGCCAGAACATCGGCGTTCGATAGGGCGCTGGCCGTTGCCCTCCATGTGATGTGATGTAGGCCCACGTCCTCCCGGTGAAGAAGGAAGGTCAAGAGGTTGCCGAATCGTCGTGCATGGTGGCGTTCAGGCGATGAGGCCCATTCAAATAGGGGAGGTCAGTCCGCAACCTGCAAGTGGGGTAGCCCCCGCAAGACACACCGAGTTGAACGACATGGCGAAGAAAATCAGTGCAAAGGCACGCGCAGCAGCGCGTAAACAACGTGACAAGTGGAAGACAAAGCGATGGTACACCATCCGTGCGCCTCGACATCCATGGGATTTCAAGCCAATTGGCGAAACAATCGGTGAGTCCGACGAACACATCATCGGACGTGTCTATGAAATGACGCAACAAGAGTTTGATGGAAACTTCTCCAAGATGCATGTTGTCATGCGATTCCGAGTGACCGAATGCGTGGGCCAAGACGCCTTGACCACCTTCATAGGTCATCACCATCAAACCGACCACACCCGNCGTCANATTCGTCGCTACCGNGGAAAGGTNGACGATGTGGTNGANGTNGTCACCACCGACGGNTACCTNGTTCGAATGAANCCGTTGATCATCACNCANCAACGNGTTCAGACCTCNGTCAAGCAAGACATGCGTAGCCGAACCCGCGACATCATCATCGCTTTCACGGCAAAGAACACCTATGCAGATGTGCAACACGCTCTGCTGGATGGAAAACTNGANGAAGAAATNGANAAGGGTGTCAAGTCGATTTACCCGGTGCGTTCCGTCGCCATCCGCAAGAGCCAACTTCTGCAAGAAGGTGTCGTTGTTGCTGACGGTCCGACCCTTGACGAAATTCACGCTCAAGAGGAACGTCAAGCCGCCGAGATGAAGGCCAAGAAGGCCGCAGCACTCGCCGCAGCCATGGCTGAAGAAGAGGCCGAAATGTCCGACGATGAGGCCGATTCAAACGGAGACGACGAGCAAGAAGCGCCCGCAAAAGAAGAGGCCCCTGCTGAAGAAGCGCCTGCTGAAGAGGCGCCTGCCGAAGAGGCCCCTGCCGAAGAGGCGCCTGCCGAAGCAGCTTCCGACGACGCTGATTATGCCAGCATGACCGTTGCCGAACTCAAGGAGTTGCTGAAGGCCGCAGGCAAACCTGTGTCCGGCAAGAAAGCCGACCTTATCGCCCGTCTCAACGAGTGAAGTTATCCGCACCATCGATTTGATGGCCATTGACCTGCAGGGATATCCATGCAGCGGCTCTTGGTTGCCCTCCTTTTGGTGGTGCCCCTGGCCTTGCCGGGATGCACCTCCGTTGCTACCGATGCTGTGGAATTGGCTCCCGAAGAGGAAATCGATGATGGAATGGTGTGCAATGGTTGGGGTCAATTGTGTTCACGCACCTACGACAACGTGACCTTTCCTGAAACACACAACGCTTTTGCAACCCATGAGGATGGCATCTTTTACCCCGCAAGTAACCACCGCACTGGCCTTGACGCTCAGTGGGACGCAGGCATGAGGGCGTTTATGCTCGATACACATTATGCCGACCCATCCAATCCGAACACCGACGGTGTTCGTTTCTGCCATGGAAGCAGTGGTGGAGCAATCAACCCTTGCAGCTATGGCAATGTGGACGCACGAGCATGGCTCACAACGTTGCAGAATCACATGATGAGCGCACCAAACGATGTGGTGACACTTCTGATTGAGAATTACGTTGAACCCACCCACCTTCACGAGGTTTTGAACGACTCTGGCCTTATGGAGCATGTCTTCGTTCACGGCTTGGACGAACCTTGGCCAACCCTTCGAGAGATGCTTCAAAACGGGGAACGGTTGGTTGTTTTTTGGGAACAATCCTCTGATGAAGCGTTTCCATGGTTCCATGATTTCCTCACCCATAGTTGGACAACGGCCTACGCCGAAGAAAGCAAGGAAGAGATGGACTGCAATCCGCACCGGGGCGATGAACATCAAGTTGTGTTCCACATGAACAATTGGCTCAGTGGGCCATTTGGTCTGTCAAGTCCGAACAATGCTGAAGAGACCAACGACCCCGAATTCTTGGTTGAGCGGGCTGTTGAATGCTGGCAGATGCATGGAAAACGACCCACCTTCGTCGCTGTTGATTGGTGGGAAGATGGCGATGTTGTCGCTGCTGCTCGAGCGATCAATGAATTGGATTTGAGCCCAGAAGATTCTGAATCGCCGTAGACTTGACAAGTCATCACCGGGTGCGGTAAACATGCGACTGGGTGTGATCGGGGGAACTGGCCTCATCAACATGGACCTCACCAAGCGAATCGCCGATGTTGGGGGTGAAGTCACTCGCACCGATGACGTTCATGTCGACACTCCTTTTGGCCGAGTGCCTTTGCGCTGCTTTTCTCTGAACATTCAGGGCACATCGCATGAATTGGTTTTTCTCCAACGCCACCACAGCAGCAGTGGCCATGGTTGTCCACCCCACATGATCAATCACAAAGCGAACATGACGGCCATTTCACAATCCAATGTGGATGCCGTCCTCTCCGTTTGCTCGGTTGGAGCCATCGCTTCTTCATTTGTTCCAGGGAAGGTCGCCCTCGCTGAACAATACATCGATTTCACAGGGGTAGCCACCACGTTTCATGACGATGAATCCACTTTTACCTCTGTGACCGTTCCATTTGACGAAGAAATGAATGCCCTGCTTGAGGCTGTTCTTCGTGATGTTCAACACTTCGACAATGAAGAAATCATGCGCTACACCTACTGGTTAACTCAAGGTCCTCAATTTGAAACNGTGGCCGANGTGGACGCCATCGAACGTCTTGGCGGAGGAATGGTGGGCATGACNATGCCGAGGGAGGCGAAACTGTCCCGCGAACTNACCCTCCCCTATGCTGCGGTCTGCATTTCCTCGAACTGGGCGGCTGGCCGAGACCCGACCGATGCAGCAAAGGCGCTCGATCATGAGGATGTCTCTGCCCAGGCCAACGATCGGCTCGAACCCGTCTGGGCATGCATCTTTGGTATGCTTGACGAAGCCAACCATCAAGGGCTGCTCGGTTGAGTCACGTCCATGAAGGGATTTTCGGTTGAAGATTGGATGGCCCACGAGCCATCCAGCGAATGGGACATCATGATGAAAAAAGTCGCCGCCTTTCATCACAAACACGACTTTGCGGGTCAAAACGGTCACGACATGGGATACAGGCTTGCCCTGACGATTGAAGAGCTCGGAGAATTGGCGGCGGCCATCACCAAAGGCAAACCCATTGAAGAATGCGCGGAGGAGATGGCTGATGTCCTGATTCTCCTGATGGGGCACAGCCTCGCCATGGAGGTGGATTTGAAGGCTGCCTTTGAGAAAAAATACGCCCGAATCATGAAGCGTGAAGCCCTCCAAGGACGTCTGGGAGTTCGAGTCACTGAGTACCGCCCAGAGTGATTAAACAATCCAGTGTTGGAAGGTCATCGGAAATTCATCGCGGTCTCCTGCGGCAACATGACGTTCGGTGAGCAGGTAATACCCCTCTCCCTCAAGTTCAGGCCCAAAGGTATCGGCGTCCTCCACCACCGTGTGGATGATTGTACGGTGAACTTCCTTTGCGTGGGGCAAAAACAGGGCGTAGATTTCTCCTCCGCCGATGATCATCACTTCGTTCTCGTCAGCGAGTGCCATCACTTCCTCGTACGACATGACTTCAACATCATCCTCGATTCCTTCCCGGGTCATGACAATGTTTCGTCGCTTTGGCAATGGCTTGCCCAAACTTTCCCATGTTTTTCGTCCCATGACCACCGTTTTGTTGAGGGTTGTTCGTTTGAAGTGTTGAAGGTCAGAGGATTGGCGCCAGGGCAAATCTCCATCCTTTCCAATCGCCCCTTTCTCATCGCATGCAAAAATCATGGACAGCATACGAAGGCCTCAAACGGAGATGGGTGCTTTGATGTGAGGGTGATGTTCGTAGCCTTCAACCTCAATGTCCTCATAGGTGAAGCCATCAATATCGGTGATGTTTGGATTCAANTTCAACCTTGGAAGGGGAAGTGGTTCTCTCGTGATTTGCAACTGGGCTTGTTCAAGGTGATTGTTGTACAGGTGAGCATCACCCAGCGTGTGAACAAAGACCCCCGGTTCGAGGTGGCAGACTTGTGCCATCATGTGCGTGAGAAGTGCGTACGAGGCAATGTTGAACGGGACGCCAAGAAAAACATCGGCGCTTCGTTGGTAGAGTTGGCAATTCAGTTTTCCATTNGCGACATGAAATTGGAAAAAGGCATGGCATGGCATTAACGCCATCTCATCAAGTTCACCNACGTTCCAAGCTGAGACAATGATTCGTCGGCTGTTTGGATTGGTTTTGATGGCTTCAATGGCTTGCTGAACCTGGTCAATAATTCGGCCATCCTTGGCTTCCCATTTCCTCCATTGCTTGCCGTACACAGGTCCGAGGTCTCCATGTTCATCGGCCCATTCGTTCCAAATCCGAACGCCGTTTTCTTGGAGGTAGCGCACGTTGGTGTCGCCCTTCAAGAACCAAAGAAGTTCATGAACGATGGAAGGNAGGTGGAGTTTCTTGGTGGTGACCATCGGGAAACCGTCGGCCAGGTCAAACCTCATTTGATAGCCAAACACGGACTTCGTGCCTGTTCCGGTTCGGTCGCCCTTGTCAGCTCCGTGGTCAAGGATGTGCCGCATCAAGTCAAGATATGCTTCCAAGTTTCCACCCAACAGAAGACAGCAGAGGAAGCACTTAGGCGTTGTTCACGCCAATGTTTCCAAATCTGGAAGAAACAGCAGGTCAGCCGCTGTNGATGGATTGAGGGCATAGGCCTCAACATCCTTCTTGGTGATGCCTTCAAAGAGCGGGAGAATGTAGCGCTTGACCACGTCAATTTCCATGCCTTTGCAAGTGTAGCACCGTCGAGCAAAACTGCACANCATGTCGATGGCAGCGTGAGGGATGCCCAATTGAATGGCCTCNCGTATGTCTGAAATTTCTTCGATGTCCTCTCGTGATAGTTCGATCAAGCCCAACTTCAGGCGCTTGCCCAAACGTTCCCGCCGGGCAGCGTCAGCAAATTCCCTGAGCGTGTGGGGTGTTGCNTCCTCNGGCCAGTTTGACTCGCCCAACAACACCAGCGATACGATGGCGTCGGCCATGGCGCAACCGGGGTGACTTCCTGTCAGGGCAATGCAAAGGCGTTCAACCGAACCCACCGTTCGGTTTCGTCCTCGGTAGAGATGGACTACGAGGTGCGGGTCGTTGAACGTCAAGAACGATGAGATGGTTTTCACAACGTCTATGCGAATTTCAAATCCATCGATCTTTGAGACGAGGTGCCTGTTTCCTGCCAAGCAGTCAAACGAGGTCCAGGCCTCTACGCTGTGCATCACGCGCTCAAGAAGTCCCAGGCCGCGCAATTCGGCGTTGATGCGAGCCTCACTGATGCCCACCAACGGTTCGTCGCTGCCGAGGAGGCCAAACGGCGTGAGGACCAACGACACATNGGTCTTAACTCGCCAGTCTATATTTACGTTCAAGGGGCGCCAAGGGCGGCCATTGAGGCCATGAGTTGGTCAGTAAATTTCCTGAACAAGCGAGAGAGTTCNGCCCNGATCTCGTGGTCCTCCGATTTGGACAACGCATGGAGGGTCGCTGGGGTCATGGCTCCACCGGAGGGGGAACTCAGCCATTCAATCCATGTGATACCTTCTCCTGTGTTGACCGCAAATTTGCGATAAAGNCGAGGCCATTTGTGATGTTGTGGACGCATGACGTCCCGTGTTCCGACCAAGGCCACGGGAACCACGACGGCGTGAGGATAAGCCGCCGCCAAGCGAGCCGCGCCTGTTTTTCCGGGGAGAAGGTAAGGTGGTTCTTGGCGTTTTGAGCGCGTCCCCTCGGGAAAAATCCCGAGGGCCTTGCCGTTGTGAAGTATGCTGGCGGCACTGGCCAGNGCATCGCTTCCACCGGCTTCTCGATGGGTTTCGATTTGTCCAGTTGCTCGCATCACGAAACTGGTCAAGGGATTGCTAAAATGGCCGTCTTTGGCCAAGTAGTGTGTGGTTCTGCGGGCGGCCGCAATAACGGCAATCGGGTCCACGTGGGAGAGATGGTTGGCTGCGATGATGGTGGCCCCCCTCCGAGGGATTCGACCAGCACCGGTGATGTTCCAACGAAGAAGGGGTCGAAGGAGAGGCGAAAGGAACATTCGCAAGCCTGCATACACCGGCGTTGATGGAAGCGGGCGGGGGCTGGGTTCTATGACCCAGTGGGCGCGAAGAAGACCCCATGCTTCTTCCATCGCCGTTGCGTCGCTCATGTTCACGCTTCATACAGCCACCGTTTTGATGTTTTTTCCATTCTTTGGCCACGGGGCCCAATTTGGCCTCAAAATAGAGTGCGTCGAGGACAAGCGTGAAAGGTCAGCGACAGGACGCCAAACCATGGCTAGCAACGGCAGGGGCGTGCTTTCTGTATTCCTTTGCGCCCTTGTCGCTTCGGTGGTGCTCCACCCAGTTGCCCTGGCTCAGTCTGCTTGGGAGGAAGACGGGTGGCTACGAACGTCATTCGGTCAAGAACGCCTGGACTTGGGCGATGAATTTGGCTGCTATGGTATTCCTGGACTTTCATGGGTCAACGACCCCGGGGCGGTCGCTCAGTCGTGCAAGACGTACATCGAAGAACGCATCAACGCAAGCCGCTGGGGTGTTTCTCCGCTTTCCATCTACACACCGGACACCCTTACCATGGCCGACCACACCAAAGTGGCCTCTCAGGGCTTTACTGTTCACGGCGACATGACGAATTTGGAATACACGGCATGGCACAACGCCACGGACCAACCCGCCGATATCTGGGATTGGTACAACCTCGGGAGAAGAGGAGGCAGTTTGGAAAAGGGCATGGCTTCCCTTGATGCAGTCCAGTCAGAGGTTGAACAAGGTGGGCTGCTCAACCTGTATTGGATCGGAAGGGTCAACGATGCCACGGTGAGGCACGATCGTGATGTTCTCTCCTACCTTGATGACACTCCGGGCATTTGGCTCACGACGTGGGGGGAAGCTTGGTCATCTTGGTCAGCCCAGCGTTGTTACGAGCACAACCGTGAGGTTTCTCAACACGGAAATCAAACCATCCTGACCTTTGAATCACTGCAAACGGAAGCCTGCCGAGCGGTCTCGAATGATTTGCCGTGGAACATTCCCTTGACTTGGCTCATCGACGTTGAAGATGCTGAGGTGGCCAATGTTTCAACGGTGAACACGACCTATGCACTGCCTTCTATAGAAGGAGAAAAAGTGTCCCAGGAAGGCTGGTGGCAACAGGATGACGGCACCCTTGTCCTCTCCATTGTAAACGGACATGCGGTCAACATCACCATCAACGGTTCAGACGTTGAGCACGATGTATTGGCGCAAGCCGAATTCTTCAACAACCACTCTGCGGCTGTAACCGTGGCCGGCCATGAGACCACGGATTTGTTCAAGTGGGCCAAGCGTTTTGTCGACGATACCGATGTCCGATTCACCTGGCTCGTTCAACCACGACTTGCAGAAGGCATTGATGCATGGATCCCCTATGCCGTGGTCGGTGTGGGTGTTCTCACCGTGTTTGTCATGTTGGGTGTGCTTGGAAAAGAAGGACTTGGGCCATGGGCATCCTTGGCGAACCGGAATCAAGTGCAAAACACAACCCATCTTGGGTTGAACGAGCGAAGCCTTGATGCCGATGAGGAAGCCTAAACCAACTGGAGGGAACAAAAATGGCCCAGGACGATCTTGTCATTGACCCATGGGGCAGCGCCCAGTCCACCGATTACGATCGGATGATTGAGCAATTTGGTTTGACACCCATGGAAGGCGTCTCGCTTGAGAACCCGTCGAAACTCCACCGACGGGGGATCGTTTTTGCTCACCGCGACGTTGATCAAGTCCTCGAAGCACAACGAACTGGAGCTCCCTTCGGCGTGTTGACCGGCTTGATGCCCAGCGGTCAAATGCACCTTGGACATTCCATGGTGGTGGAACAGGTCAAATGGTTCCAACAACAAGGAGGAGACGTCACCATCGCCGTTGCCGATTTGGAAAGCCAAGCAACCCGAGGCGTCTCCCTTGCAAAAGGGCGCTCCACTGCCCTGCAAGAATACATCGCTCATTATGCGGCACTTGGCTTGGATCCTGAGAAAACCAGCGTCTACTTCCAGTCCNCCCGNCCCGTCGTTCAAAGGCTTGGTTTCCAACTTGGAAAACGTACGAATCTCAATGAATTCGAAGCNATNTATGGGTTTGGTGGAGAAACGAACCTTGCTCATGTTCAAGCACCTTTGGTCCAAGTAGGNGATATCTTACATCCACAAATGGANGAATACGGTGGACTTCGCCCCATCGTGGTTCCGGTGGGCGTGGACCAAGACCCTCATCTTCGTCTNACNCGTGGNCTCGCCTCCAAAACCAACTGGTTCAANCTGCGAGACTCGTCATCCAAAGGCCTCATCGTGAGCCTTTCGGTTCATGACGAAAACGCAGAGGTCTTTGGTCAACTTCCAAACGGTCGAATCGACAAGGGGAAGGTCGCCGCNGTCTTTGAGANCGTCGTGGCCGCCGTTGCTTCCTTGGGATTCTCCGACATCATTTCCAATCCTAAGCAAGGAAACGTCCACATCCCGTCCGCCACTCAGCGNGANAAACACGGTCTTCGNTTGGCGCTGCTTCGTCTTGAACGTGAGTTGGGTGGTCCTGGCNTGATGGCGCCATCGTCAACCTACCACCATTTCGCTGTNGGCATGACGGGGGACAAAATGAGCAGCAGTCAACCCAAAACCACCCTGTTTCTTCGGGACGACCTCGCCACGGTTGAGAAGAAAATTAAGCGGGCNTTTTCCGGNGGTCAACCCACCGTTGAAGAACACCGACGCCTTGGTGGAAACCCNGACATTGATGTCGCCTACCAGTACATGATGTATTTCTTCGAGGAGGACGATGGCTACCTGGCCGAGTTGAACGCCTCGTTCAGGTCGGGGCAGCTGTTGGCGGGTGAAATGAAACAACGCTGCATTGACCGAGCNACTGCTTGGATGGGCGAACTTCACGAAATGCGAGACCAAACCGCCCATTTGGTTGACGCCTTCCTGGCCGAGGATTCACGCTGATGATTCAGCATCGTCGGTAGAAAACACCGCTGGGTCCGGGCCAACGGGCAGCGATTCCAACTCATCGTCAGTCAGGTCTCGCTCTTCAGCATCCGGGTGCAGAATCATCGAGTGTCCATGCGGGTCGAGCAAGAGCAAGGTGATAGGTTCAGCACCCGGTCCGCCCAACTCGGCCAAGGTCAACGTCATGTTTTGTAGTGTGGCCATTTGCTCCATGAGTTCATCCCGCTGGTCGGACTCAACCTCGAGAAATTGATTTGATAGGTCCCGTTCGACCATCGCAATGATCTCTTTGAAGCGATGAAGGACGCCTTCGACGTTGGAGACATAACCCGTTGAACTCGTTCCGGGTTTCACTTCGAGGTCCAACTCTGGAATCGACACAGTGCATGAAGATGAACGCACCACGCGTGCCCGTAGTTTTTCCTCGTCATCAATCCTTAGCGACCAACCTCCCGCCTTTTTGCCTTCGGCTGGGATAAAGTCCGTTTGTCGCCACCCACAATCATGACAGAGAATGGTGACTTGAGTGTGTTCGCCGAAGTACGGTATTTCGTCGACGTGGGCGATCATGCTGACGTTGCCAGTTGCCGAACAAATGGGGCATGGAAGGTCAATCGCTTGTTCCTTCATTCATACACGTCCGTAAGGTCATCGGGACCGACCGCAAAGCCCTCCATTTCAGTCCCTTTGATACCTCTGCATCCTTGCGGGAGCAGGAGCAAGCGCGTGTCGGTGATGCGAATGATTTGTCCTTGAGCATCCCCTTCAACGAATTCGTAAAGCATGCTCAAGGCTTGATTGAATTCAGTTTTGCGCTTCATCATGCGCCGCAATTCAACCACACAACCGTGGCCTTCTGACACCCAGTCCATCAACGCTCCACAACCGGTCAAATCGAGCAAGGTCGAATTGTGAAGGACCATTTCCCCTTCGTAAAGTGGAACCGGGGGATTGGGGTAGAGTTGTTCTAAATTGTGGTAGGTTACCTCGGCCTGGGGCATCCGTGGCGCCGCCGTTGTGCTTGCGCTCGGCATGGAAAAACTACGCGGCCCGGTTGAACCGGTGGGTGGAGGCACCATGGCCTGTTTCGCTTCATCCAATTTCGCTTCTGCGGCTTCCAGAAGATCCAAGTCCGGCATTGAGGGAATCGGGCGCTCACCGGGCTCTTCAGGTCCTTCATTCGGTTGAGAAAAAGCATCGAGCGAAGACTG
>PAWY01000002.1 GCA_002714305.1 Methanobacteriota archaeon
CTAAACCGAAGCGGGTCACCGTGGCTGAAAGACAAAGCGAATGCTTCATGTTCTACGCCTCAGCCCCCAAGGCATGACCACATGGGTACCCACCGCCTTTCGAACGCATACGCTCGGTGAATTGCAAGCCAAGGGTGCTGACCTCATCGACCACGAGGTCACGGTGATTGGTTTCATGGAAGCCAACCGTGGGAAAGGCGCCATCTGTTTTGTTGACCTCCGAGACGGAACGGGAAAGACGCAGGTGTTCCTGAAGGCCGATAACATCGGTGAAGAGGCCCTCGACACCGTGCAACGCATGACACGAGAATCAACGCTCCAATTCACCGGCACCGTCGCCCTCAAGCGCCCGCCAAAGGTGAAGGAAGGCGAACCAACCCCTCCGCCGGCCTACGAAGTCTTGGCCACCTCCGTGAACGTCATCGCACGGGCTGAAGCCCCGTTGCCACTGGGCGTCACAGACAACGTCAACGTCGAGTTGAGCACCCGACTTGACAACCGTTTCATGGATCTTCGACGATCACATGTCAACGCCATGTTCCGTCTCCGCGGCAAGGTTCTCCAGTTCGGCCGAGAACACCTGATTTCAGAAGGGTTTTTTGAAACTCACACCCCAAAAATTGTGGCGACCGCTACTGAGGGAGGCGCAGACCTCTTTCCCATGCAATTCTATGACCGACCTGCGTTCCTCAACCAATCCCCCCAGTTGTTCAAGCAACTCTGCATGAGCGGAGGCCTGGAGCGTGTATTCGAAATTGGCCCGGCCTTCCGTGCCGAACAAAGCGACACATATCGCCATCTTGCTGAATTCATCTCGTTTGATATTGAGTGCTCATGGGCCAACGACGACGACGTGATGGGTGTGCTTGAACGGATGATTCATCACATTTGGAAGTCGGTCGCCGAAGAGGAAGAATCGCAAGCGCTCATCGCCATCATCAACCAGTATCGAGAGGGTCAAGGCGAGGAACCGGTCGAGGTGATCGTTCCCGAACTGCCTTTCCCGCGAGTGGAATACGACGACGCCATCCGCATCATCAAAGAAAAAGGAGGCACCATCGAGTGGGGCGACGACATCGACGCAGAAAACTCGGACCTGCTCGCACAGGACCTTCCTCAATTCTACTTCCTGCCTCGTTGGCCAATGTCCCTGAAGCCGTTCTACATCCACCAAATCGAAGGAGAGAACGGAAGCACAGGTCAGCAACTTTCTCGTGGCTTTGACCTGAACTTTGGCCGGGATGAAATGACCTCAGGCGGTCAGCGTGAACACCGCATTGACGTGCTGGTTGAGAATCTCAAGTCCATGGATTTGAACCCTGAAGAGTTTGAATTCTACGTCGCAGGATTCCGCCATGGCGTCCCACCTCACGCAGGCTGGGGATTGGGTGTTGAGCGAATTTTGATGGTGCTCACCGGGGCGAACAACGTGCGTGAAACGGTGCTGTTCCCACGCGACCTCAACCGCTACTGCCCCTAAAGCCCATGCGCCTCAGAGGAACAGAAGCACGTAGCCAACAGCAAACACCACCACATCGCACATCGCGTGCGTGATGTATGGAATCCAAATGCTACGGTACTTGACATAGAGCCAACTGAAAGCAGTCCCGCCGATGAACAGACCGAGGCACGCCAACAGGTTGGCTGAAAGAGAAAATCCGAGGAACCAAAGCGCAAAGAAATGGTGCAGGACAAAGATTCCTGCCGAGACAAGAATCGTTGGCCAACCTGGCCCAAACACCACCTCTCCCTTCTCGACCAAGAACCAACGAAACACGTATTCCTCAAGCACTGAATTCCCAACCGTCCAAAACACAGCGGCGGCGATGTAGGTGTTGGCGTTGGTCAAACCAAACGGCTCAAGGCTGGCTCGGTACGTCTCACGGTCGACCCGAGATTCACCGACAAAAAACCACGCAAGCACCATCACCAGAGAAAACAGCGCGCCGATGAGAAATCCAGCCCCAACACCACCTTGTCGAACCGGAGACCAAGAGAATGTCTGCCCGTCGACACGAAGGTGCCACCACAGCGGAAGCCCGAGCATCCATGCCTTGGAGGCCAGCCAAATAATTTGACCAAACAGGCCATCACCGGTTCCAAATGACGCAAAAATTGAGGCGGTCGGAGCGAGACCGACCAACAACAAAGCGAGCAAGGCCAGACGCTTCTCAGACATGGTCAATCACCCGAGCCTGAACCAACGTGGCCCCAGTCCATCGGGAAACAGGCCCGAGAAGCAGGAAAAGGAGCACCNACAAACAACGTTGCACGACTNNNCTANGGTTCGCGATTTGAAAGCACTTCCCCCACCACGGAAATCACAAGCATCATAGCCCACGTAGCCGAGAAACCACCATGGCCGTTGACCGCATGCAGTGGGGCGCAGAAGCGTGGCAATACGCCGACCTCTCCATGCCCGACGACCCGTCTCCTTTCCAAAAAGACGAGGGAATACCTTGCATCATGCTCATCCACGGTGGATTTTGGAAGGACGCCTACGGCCTGGACCTTATGCAGCCCATTGCAGAGGACCTCGCCGAAGCGGGCGTTGCTGCTTGGAACATTGAATTCAAACGATGGTCGCCGGGTGATGAAGGCGTATGGATGGACACCCTTTCCGACGTGCTCCGTGCCTGGGGGCAACTCGCCCTCCTGCCCGGAATTGACATTGCTCGCTCGATGGTGATGGGGCATTCTGCAGGAGGACAACTCGCTCTGTTGATGAGTGCAAAAGCCGAGCGACGTCCGTGGCTTGCTATCGCCCAAGCCCCGATCACCGACCTCATCGGCGCTGATCACGCAGCCCTTTCAGACGACGGCGATGCTGTTCGGCGCTGGATTGGATGTGCACCGGAAGCCAACGAAGAACTGTGGCGTCAACTCAACCCGGTGGACCATCCACCGCGAACCAGCGTCCTCCTGTTTCATGGAGAACACGACGTTGATGTCCCGCTTGAACAGTCGGAAACCTATGCCCGAGTCATGAATGCCAAGGGAGCGGACGTCCAGAAAGTCTGGTTACCTGGCGATCATTACGACATCATCGACGTGGCATCCGATGACTGGTTGGTTCAACTCAACACCATCCTTGATTGGCTGTGATGACGACGGAAGAAACCCAAGGGCTATGACCTAAGGCGATTTCCGGCCAGCATGGACCTGCTCGGTACCGACTATCCATTCGTTTCAACAGCGCTGCGCGGCAAGCATGCATTGGTGTGCGGAGCAAGCAAAGGCATCGGTGAAGCAACCGCCAAAATGCTGGCCAAAGCCGGTGCAGATGTGACGGTATGCGCCCGAAACGGTGCCGCATTGACCGCCCTATGCACCGAAATGGCCTCCCTTGGAGACGGTCGTTTCCAAGCCCTCATGCTCGACCTCGAAGAAACCGAAAGCATCGANTCAGCGTTTGCCTCNGCNGTNGANACNCTNGGACCNGTNCACNTCCTNATCAACAACGCCGGTGGNCCTCCCGGNGGACCCCTNNTNNANAACGANGTNGNNGANTTTGANGCNCCNTTCNNNCGNCACCTNCACGCCGCCCACACCCTGGTGAAGGCCGCCGTGCCCGGCATGGAAGCGGAAGGATTTGGCCGAATCGTGCAGATCATTTCCACTTCGGTGAAAGAACCCATCCCCAACATTGGCCTCTCAAACACCCTTCGTGGAGCCATGGCCTCGTGGGCAAAGTCGCTGTCGCGTGAACTCGCCCCCTGCATAACCATCAACAACGTCCTTCCCGGATTCACCGACACCGAGCGCCTTGGCAACCTTTCTGCATCCATTCAAGAGCGTACTGGAAAGTCCGCAGAGTCGGTCCGTGAAGGGTGGTTGAATCAAGTGCCCATCGAACGACTCATCGACCCGCTTGAGACCGCCAGCGCCATCACTTACCTCTGTTTGCCAGCCTCTGGCGGAATTCGAGGCGTCAGTTTGGCCGTCGACGGTGGCCGCCTACGTTCAATTTGAGGTGTTCCCATGGAAGCCGACATGTCTCCTGAAATGGCCTCGCAAGTGCTCCATATGCTCACNGGNGGTGGGTCAATGGAAAGCATCAACACGCCGCTGGCGCTTCGCCTGATCCCGCTCGCTCAAGAATTGGAGGACAACGCCTTGGTTGAGCAGTTGCTTGACCATGCCAGCAAGGTGGCATCAAACGATGAGGAGCGTGGTTGGGCCCGCTTTGAGGCATTGAAAGTGGTCGATGCAACCCTCGAAAGTTACACACGGCTGGCCGAGGAAGCCGAAGGCATCGAGGGCGGTCAAGCGCTCACCGCGGCCGTTCACCACTATGTGGCTCTGCTCTACCTCGCCGATGGCCGATTGGAAGAAGCACGAGCGACCGCTCAACGGGCGCTGCAGTTGCGCCAAATGACGGAGGACAAAGAGGGAATGTCCTATGGAATGGCCCTCTTGATGAACATCGCCAAACGGCAACACGACGAAGACACGGCCATTGCTGTAGGAACCGAACGCCTTGAATTGCTCATTTCACTCAAAGACGAAGTCGGCCAAATGAAAGCACTCGCCGACCTTGCCCATTGCCAAGCTACCATCGGTGAGTTTGGTGCGGCGAGGGACCTGTTCAACCGTTCACTTGACCATGCCAAAGGCCTCGAAAGCCTCTCCGGACAATTGGTGGCCAGGTGGGGATTGGCCGACCTTGCTGAAATCGAACAGGACTACGAATCGGCCATGCTCGTTCTGTCCGATAGCCTCCACGAGTTCATCGCCCAAAACGCCACTGCTCCAGCACCGCTTCGCCAACGCATCAAGGATTTGACCGACTTGCAAAATCAACCGGCTGGCGAGGAAGCCAAAGATTAGGTCGCCACACCCATTATGAGCCATGGCTCTGTGGAAGGAATCGGTGCGTGGCCGTGGAGCATGACATCTTCTTCTCCATCTCGCAAACACCCGACGCCGACGGGCATCTGCCCGACGAAGCGACCATGCTGCGAAATTACTTCCAACAATTAACCTGTGCTGACGAACTTGGTTTTGGCATCGGCTGGATTGCTCAAGCCCACCTCTCCACGGAGACGCAGAAGTCAAACGACAAACCAGTGGTCCCCCATTGGAAAGGCGAAGTGGGCCTTTGCACCGACTTTCCTCAATTGGCGCTTGAATCCTTTCGCCGCACAAAGCACATCGAAATTGGCAGCGCCGTGGTCTCCATTCTCGCCTCCGGTGGGCCCATAGCCCAAGCGGAGCGCATGGCCAATGTTCTCAGCCTCCACGGACTCGACGAAAGCGAACAGCGATGCCTTCACATCGGGTTCTCAGCGGGTCGGTTTGAATTCATGGCCAGACCTTACGGCGTGATTCCACGAAATTCCATTGAAGAAGCCGCATGGCCAGCCTTGCGGGGGCAGATTTTCATGGAAGCCGCTGAAATTTTCCTCCGCCTCTTGCGAGGTGACGTCATCAATTCAACCATGATTCGGCCAACGGTGCTGACCCGAGCCAACTTCAGAAGCGACGAGGATTGGATGTTGGTTCAAGAGGCCGCCGTGGAGTTTGAGGCACTTGATGCCCGACCCGATTCCATTCACATTCCCTCAAGGTACGTCTTTGAAGATTTGAAAATCGTGCCCACCGAATTTCGTCGTGAATTGCTCAAATTGGTTGCAGGCACCCATGACCCACGCGCTCAAACCTTTGTGAACAGCATCCTGCCCGTGAAGGTGTTCAACCTCTCCATCACGTCGCCTGAAGTGATCGATGCAACCCACGAACGCATGCGAGAAGTCTACCACAAAGACGGGGGAGCATGGAAGCGAAGCGACATGCCGAGGACGAGCTTTGTCTTCCTGAACGCTGAGGAAGGACTGACGGCAGAAGAACAATCCGCGGCGGCACAAAACGAGGCCGACCGGGCCTTGAGCGCCTACTGGAACGCCTTGGAGGGCACCATTGACCCGGACAAAGTGTCCCGTGCTGCCAACAATGCACTGATCGGAAACGTCGAAGACATTGCGAAACAAATGGTGGAACGTTTTCATCCAGAAGACCGCATCATGGCCTGGTTTGATTTCTTCAACCATGACGCCGACCGGGTCTGTAGAAACATGACCGCCTACATGGAGCAGGTCGTGCCCATGGTCGAGTCCATGCTGGAGGGTGCNTGAGATGGGCATCAAACACAACACCTTTTCTGCGGTTCAGCCGGGCATGCCCGGTTCGGGGATGTACCCGGAATCGCCTCTCGGGGAAAAGGTCGAAGGCATTCCAACCGGACGAGAAGTGGCTTGGGAGCCTCTGGTTGATTACCGCCGAAACGGTGTCTCGGAGACCACCATCCACGGGGCGGTGGCATGGGCGCATGGCGACGAAGTCATCCACTCTTTTGGTGGCAATGTCCTCTGCTACGGCCGCTCGATGATGAAGCCCTTCATGCTCAAGGCCTTCACCGAGGAACTCGAGGATTGTTCATGGGAGCAGAAAGCCATCGCTGTTGCCTCTCACAACGGAGACACCGAACACGTCGCCGCTGCTCAATCCTTGCTCGCTGAACCAGAATGGCCGCTGATGCTCACGCCTCTTGACGTCCCCTTGATTCAATTTGGACGACAGGTCCGTCGGCCTCGGCGATGGTTCCACACCTGTTCGGGTGAGCATGCCGCAATATTGCGTGGATGCCGCAAAAAGGGATGGAACCGAGCCGGTTACACCCTCCCGACGCACGAAGTCTTTCACGCTTACATGGACCAACTTCGGAAATACCTCGGACCGGATTGGACACCGCTTCGCATCGCCAAGGACGGTTGTGGCCTCCCAACGGTTTCCAACACCGTTTCGGAACTTGCCCAAATTTATGCGGGTTTAGTCCGGGACAAGAATGAAGACTGGATTTGGGAAGCCATGGTGCGTAATCCCGACCTCGTGGGTGGATTCAACCGACTTGATTCAACCGTCCTCAAAGCTGGAGAAGGGCGTGTCATAGCCAAAGAAGGCGCGGACGGTTTGCTCGGTTTGGCCATTGAACACCCCGATTATCCCAAAGGACTGGGCATCGTGGTGAAAATTGCACACGGTTGGAATTCACAAGCCACATGGTACGTTGCAAGAGCCCTCTTGGGTGTTCTTGGCATCGACCTTCGCAACCCCTATCCACTTCATCGACAAAAGGCCTTCATCGTCCCCGGTATTGTCCCTGAACACTACGTGGATGTTCTCGAAACTGTACCGACATGGGATGAATGGGACCCTGACCTAGACCGTTGGAATTACGATACCGAGGTGGCGTGATGGACCCCGTCCTCAANTACATTGACGGTGCTTTTGTGGCNGCTCAATCCGGTGAGACCCTCNACACCGTGAATCCTGCAACCGGAGACGTCATCACCACGCTCCCGCGTTCAGGTTCCGTCGACGTTGAGGCGGCAACTTCTGCTGCCTTACGAGCANCCTCAAAATGGGCGGCAACCTCCATGGCTGAACGCATCCAATGGCTTCATCGTCTGGCCGACGCTCTTGAGGAGGACCACGAGACCATCGCTCGATTGGAGAGCATGGACACGGGCAAACCCATCTCTTTGGCCCGTCGCGTGGATGCTTCCCGCTCGGTCGCTAACTTCCGCTTCTTTGCAGAATTTGGCGAACAACATGAGGAACCGACCTTCAGCGACCATGGTGCTGTGAACCATGTTCACCGTTCACCCATCGGTTGCGTGGGCCTCATCACGCCTTGGAACCTGCCGCTTTACCTCCTCACATGGAAAGTTGCCCCAGCCTTGTTGATGGGCAACACCATCGTGGCCAAACCCTCTGAACTTACCCCGCTGACCGCCCACCACCTCGCCAGTGTGATGCAACGCATTGGGCTACCCAAAGGTGTCTTCAACCTCGTTCACGGGTTGGGCCCAGAAGTGGGTCAAGCCATGGTTGAACATCCCCAGATTCGTGGCATATCGTTTACTGGAGGCACGGCGACGGGGAAGATTGTCGCCGCCACCGCTGCACCCATGTTCAAGAAAATCTCCTTGGAATTGGGCGGAAAGAACGCCACCGTTGTTTTGGACGACGCTCCACTGGACGAAATCATGGACGATTTGGTGCGAGCTTCGTTCACCAATTCCGGACAGGTNTGCTTGTGTGGCTCTCGGATTTTGGTTGACTCAGCGATCTATGAGGATTTCAAAGGACGCTTCGTCGAGGCCGTGGGAAGGATGGTCATCGGTGACCCCACCGAGGAGTCTACCACCATGGGGACAGTCATTTCAAAAGACCATCAACAAAAAGTNGAATCCTACATCCGTTTGGGNGTNGAAGAAGGTGGCAAGGTGTTGATTGGCGGAACGGCCAGTGATGCACCGGTTGACAANGTNCCANCNNNGGGNGCNTTTCTNCNNCCNACCGTNNTNGAAGGACTCAGCCACACCTCACGTACCGCAACGGAGGAAATTTTTGGCCCCGTTGTAACCCTTCATTCGTTTGACAACGAAGATGAGGCCGTCGCCATGGCCAACGCTACCGAGTACGGCTTGGCTGGCTCCGTTTGGACAAAGGACGCCAAGCGTGGGCATGCCTTTGGTCAGCGACTTGACACTGGGATTGTTTGGGTGAATACNTGGTTGAACCGGGACCTCCGCACCCCGTTTGGGGGCGTCAAACAATCCGGCGTTGGTCGAGAAGGTGGTGCCTGGTCGTTGAATTTCTTTTCAGAACTGACCAATATATGTGTGCTANAACCCTAAGAACACATGTTCAAAAGCCCCCTTGGCTTCAATTTAACATGGACGAAGAAACGCTTCCTCTCTTTGTCCTCCCCATGGTCCTGTTTCCAGGAGAACTACAGGAACTGCGTGTGTTTGAACCAAGGTACCGACAAATGCTGGACACGTGCATTCTCGACGAACGTCCATTTGGATTGGTCATGAACGACCCGTTTGAACCCACCAATGGATGGGACGGGCCTCGGCGACACGGATGTGAAGCCATCATCCTCAACCACGAAACTCGGGGCGTCAACCATTTCATCACCATCACCGGCGGACGCCGGTTCTTCATCGACGAAGTCATCGCACCTGCCCTGCCGCCCTTTTCTGACCCCTCCATGACCAAACTGATTCAGGAAGGAGTTGCCCCAGACATCGAAACCTTGCTTGACCATCTGCCCGAGGACGCTGAGCACAGCCGACTGTACATCTCCGCCAAGGTCACCTACCTCGACGAAACCGGGGAGTTGAACGAGGAAGACCAAGCCTTCCTACGCACCATCACTTCCAACGTTGTCCAACGGGCTGGACGGGGCATGAACGTCGATGCAGCGGTCCTCAACCAGTGGGTCACCTCCATTTGCGAAGAGCAAATCAATGCTCGAAAAGAATCCATCTACAACATCGCAGCTTTGTGCCTCAATGACCTCGAATCAAGGCAACAATTGTTGGCGTGCTCCAACGCCACTGAGGCGATTCATGAACTGCGAACCCATGTGATGATCTTCGATGGCGAAGAAGAATAAGTGAAGGCGACGATTTGAAAACACCGAGGGCGGTGGAAGAATCATGTCCGTCTACCGTGAAGCACGGAAGGTCACCACCCACACGCTCCAAGAAATGAAGCGAGCAGGTGAGAAAATCACGATGCTCACCGCCTACGACTACTCGCTGGCGCGGCTGGTGGACCAAGCAGGCATCGATGTCATTCTTGTCGGCGACTCCGCCTCCAACGTGATGGCTGGACAAGCCACGACCGTTCCAATGACCTTGGACCACATGATCTACCATGCCCAATGCGTTGAACGGGCCGTTGATCGCGCCCTGCTCGTGGTTGACATGCCGTTTGGGACCTACCAGGGCAACTCACGCCAAGCCCTCGATTCCGCCATTCGCATCATGAAGGAATCCAGTGGCCATGCTGTCAAATTGGAAGGTGGCTCAGAAATCGTCGAATCCGTGGAGCGAATATTGACCGCAGGAATCCCCGTCATGGGCCACCTTGGCCTCACACCTCAGTCCATTTACAAATTTGGAACCTACTCTGTTCGTGCGAAGGAAGATGAGGAAGCAGAGAAATTGATTGCCGATGCAAAGGTGCTCGAAGCCGCGGGATGCTTTGCCATCGTCCTTGAGAAAATCCCTCGCGAACTGGCCAAACGCGTTTCAGAAGCCTTGAGCATCCCCACCATCGGCATTGGTGCTGGCCCGGATGTTGACGGACAAGTGCTGGTCCTTCACGACCTCCTTGGAATCACCATGGATTTCTCGCCTCGATTCCTGCGCCGATACCTGAACCTCGCCGAGGAAATTGACGGCGCCATCAAATCCTACTGTGATGATGTTCGTTCAGGGGATTTCCCGAACGATGAGGAATCCTACACTTCTTGATCAAAGGATGAGGCTGAAGGACAGCAACGAGCCCCCAAGGGCTCCAATGTTGACTCCAAGGGTGTGCCACAGGGCCAGGCGAAACGGCGGGAGATTGAATCGCCACCACGATGTGCTGATCCAAATCCAAACCACAACGGCCAAGTANCCTCCGCAGACAAAACCCCCAAGCCCCGTTGACCAAATCAAAAACAGCGGGAAGGTAAGGGCAGCAACACCGCCCAAGTATTCCTTCCATCGGTTCTGAGGATGATGGGTCAGCCAGCGATGCAGCAATGGAGAAAACAGCATCATGAGCAGCAACCCACCTTGAGGGGGGTTGGGCAATCCATAGGTGAGGTGGGGGGACAAATAGATCTGCCATCCGGCTCCCGCCACAAAACCAAACACCGTCGGTGCGATCACGTTGTCCACCGTTTCTCGCCACGTGGCCGTGCTCGGTGGGTCAGAGGCCAAATCCAAAATCGGCGTCTGTTCAACAGCCGCGGCTTCCATGCTCCCATGGTGGAGGCAGGTTGTTTATGACTCTGCGTTCGGTCAATGGACCATGGAAGGCCGATGATGAATTAAACCTCGGCGCCATCGGTAGGCCATGGGCAAAGGTCGAATTGTTGCCGGTTGCATTGCACCGCATCCACCCCACTTGGTCTACGCCGAAAATCCACCGCAAAACGAACCCGTGGCCGAAGGTGGATGGGAACAACTTCGTTGGGGGTATGAACGATTGCGGGCTTCGCTTGCCGACAAAGACTACGACGCCATCGTTCTTCTTTCTCCGCACTGGCAAACCTACGTTGGAACCCANTTCCTGGGCCTGCCTCATTTTGAAGGGCTCTCTGTTGACCCTGTCTTCCCAAACCTCTTCCGCTACCAGTACGACATGAACGTCGATGTGGACCTCGCCAAAGCCATTCACGACGAAGCAGAAGCGGCGGGTTTACCAGTGAAAATGATGGAAAACCCCGATTTCCGTGTTGACTATGGAACCATCACCACTGGCCATTTGTTCAACCCAGATTGGGACAAGCCGTTGGTCGTCATCTCAAGCAACCGTTCAACGGCGTATTATTCCGTCGAAGTCATGCAAGAAATCATGATTGAATTGGGCAAGGTCACCCGCAAGGCCATCGAAGCGAGCGGAAAAAGGGTCGTCGTGCTGGCTAGCAATTCCCTCTCCCACCGCCATTTCACCACCGAATCCGAAGTTCCCGAGGACATGAGCAAAGAACACATCACGAGCCACGCCATGCACCTGTGGGACATGNGAATGATCGAATACATGCGCAGCGGTCAAGCCCAACGCATCTTGGACGAAATGCCGGAATTCACCGAGCAAGCCATTGCCGAGAGCGATGGAGGTGGATTGTCGTGGTTACTCTCAACCCTCGATGTGCCAGATTATCCAGCCATCCTCCACGGCTATGGCACCATCATTGGAACTGGAAATGCCGTTGTGGAATGGCCGTGCCATGCCCATGAGGTGAGCAACCAATGAGCGAAGGCGGCATCGTTGCTTCCTTTGTGGTCCCCGTCCACCCACACACCGTTCTCGCCCCCGACCAAAATCCCGGTTGGCGTGCATTGCGGGATGCTTTTGATGAAGCCGCTCAGATGATTCGAGACCTCGAGGCGGACCTGCTCATCGTGTATTCAACCACCTGGCCATCCATCATCGGCCACCAAATCCAAGCGGACCCAAACCCGGAATGGGTGATGGTGGACCATGACTTTCACGACCTCGGTTCAATTCCCTACTCGTTCAACATCGATGCTGATTTTGCTCATGCCTGGGACGACGCCAACCGAAACAGAGGGCTGCAAAGCCGGTGTGTGAACTACAAAGGTTTCCCCATCGATGTGGGTTCAGTGGTTGCCTTGACGCTGCTCAACCCGAACAACGACATACCAGCCGTTATCGTTTCTTCAAACATGTACGCCAATCGAAGCGAGACCACCGTGCTGGCAAAATCCTGCCTCGACGTCATCAAGAAACAGGGGCGCCGGGCCGTGGCCATCACGGCCATGTCCCTCTCAAATCGGATGTTTACTGATTTCATCCAACCCGAGGAAGACAAGATTCACTCCTTGAAGGACGATGAATGGAATCAGAAAATCCTCGAATTCCTCACCGAGGGCCGATTGGAGGANGTTGGCCAACTCTCTCGAACCATTCACCGGCAAATCCGTGTCCAAAAAGTCGTGGCGTTCAAACCGATGTGGTGGCTTTCTGCCATGAATGGCAACAGAAACGATCTCACTGGAAGGGTATTGGCTTACGAAGCCATCCATGGAGCTGGCGGTGCGGTGGTGCACGTCGACCCGACGCCATCAGGTGTGGGAGACAAAGAATACGACGAAGACGATGTGGAATATTTCCACGGTGAGCGAGGCGTTCTTGACTCGGGAAATGAGAACGAAAACGAGGCGCCAAGAACCACTCCCCATGAGGCANAGCAACACGCAGAAACCTCGCCCGGAAATGGCAACGGACCCGCCTTGTGGGACCCCACAGAGGCCGAGGGTTCAGTCAACACCGAATCCGCTCCCAAGCCGGTGGGCGCTTACCCCCATGCCCGGAAGGTCGGGAACATGCTGTTTTTGTCTGGCGTCGGACCGCGTCAACCGGGTACGAATGCCATCCCCGGTGGACCCATACACAACGAAGAGGGGGACCCATTGGATTACGACATCAAAGCCCAAACGCATGCGGTGGTCGACAACGTTCGGCGCATCGTAGAGGAAGCAGGCGCCTCCATGGAACAAGTGGTCGATGTCACCACGTTCCTCGTCGACATGAAGCGAGATTTCGCTGGCTACAACGAAGTTTGGGCCGAAACACTTGGCAAAGTTGGCCCGACCAGAACCACCTTGGCCATTGACGCATTGCCCACGCCCATTGCAGTGGAAATGAAGGTCATCGTCCACCTTGGAGAATGATTTCCGGAATCCGGAGGTTGTTTTACGAGTATAGACAAATTCCTAATATGCTTCGGCGGTTATCACGAACCATCACGCAACCTAAGTGATGGAATTCGGGGATGCACATGGTCAAGGATTCAATCGAGAACATCGTCAAGGGTGTTGCGTCGGGCGACATCGCGACTGTGAAGGACGAGGTGAAAGCGACCTTTGCTCGCACAATTGGATTGTCAGGCGTCGTCATCATCTCGTTGTCCGCCATGCTGCCCGGTATCTTCGTGACCCCGACCTTTGCCGCTGAAATCATGGGGCCGGGTATTTGGTTGGCCTTTCTCCTCGCAGCAGCGGTGGTCCTACCAGCAGCCATTTCCAAATCTGAACTCGCCTCTGGAATGCCGTCAAGTGGGGGCTCCTACGTCTTCCTTGAGCGAACCTACGGGCCGTTGTTTGGTACCATCAGCGGGCTGGGGCTCTGGGCTTCGTTTCTGCTGAAATCAGCGTTTTCGCTGATCGGATTTTCTGCTTATTTCATCTTCATCACGACGTTTTTCGACATTGAGATGACCATGATGACACTCTCAATGTCGGCGCTGGTGCTCATCACGACCGTCAACATCCTTGGGGTGTCCAAAATCAAGACCATCCAAACCCCCATTGTGGTCACCACCATTGGGTTGTTGTTGGGGATGTCCATCATGGCCCTTCGCACTCCGAATTTCGATGCGTCAGTTCCACTTGACGCAGCCTTCTCGACCGACATTTGGACCCTTGCAGAGACGGCTGGTTTCGTGTTCGTTGCCTACGCCGGCGTCACGAAGGTGGCGGCCATTGGTGACGAAGTAAAAGACCCGGAAAAGAACCTGCCAGCGGGAATATTGGTTTCGCTGGTCATCGCCACGGTTGTTTACAGCCTCTTAGCGTTCATGATGATGGCAGCCGTTCCCGGCGAGTGGTGGTTCAACGATGACGGGAAGGTGGTCGAGGACCCAATTTCTGTTTTTGCCGCTGAATTGGCCGGTTCAACCTTCGGCGTGATCGTCGCCATCATCTCTGTATTGACCATGATTTCAATGGCTCTGGCCGGAATTCTGGCTTCCTCAAGGTTCCTTTTCGCCATGGCTCGGGACAAGCTTCTTCCATCCAAACTTGAGGAAATGAACACCAAGTACGAAACACCTCACTGGGCCATATTGTTGACGGGTGCAGTGATGGGGATGGCCATTCTTCTGTTGCCGCTGAAGGATGTGGTCAAACTGGCCTCGGGCTTCAAAATCATGATTTTCATCATGATCAACTCCTGCGTCATCGTTCTTCGACAAACCAGCGACACCCACGGCTGGGACCCTGCCTACAAGGGCCCGCTCTATCCCATCATGCAGATTTGGGGCATCGTTGCTGGCTGCTTCCTCATTTCTCTGCTCGGTCAAAAAGCCTTCATCGGCGGTGCTGTAGCGGTGGTTGCAGGCATCATCACCTACTACGTGTACGGGAAGAAGAACTACCAAGAAAAGCCGGTTCCTTTTGCAACGCTTCGAAAGAACCTGCGCTCAAAGTGAGCGAGTGACGCTGTGCAAACCCGCCGGGCTTTAGGCTAAAATGAGCCGCAAACTCTCCAAGCTTCGGAGTTCGGCGAAGTAGATCTGCTCGATGGCATCGTACATCTCCTGGTCACCAACTTCGTCCAAGAGTTTGATGATGCCACCGTACACCTCGGCCGCTTTCGTCTCGGTTTCAAGCGAACGCTCCAGCATGGTCTTGAAATCCGTAGAATGAACGATGGGGTGGGAGTTTCGCTCGGTGACAGGGACGCCACCCAACTTGACAATCGACCGCCGAACGACGTCAGCGTGAGCCAACGATTCAGTGGCCTCTTCGGTGAACATTGGGTCGAGTTGGAGACGGTGGATGCCTTGGATGTTGGCCGCGTAATGGGCGTACATGTTCATGGCTCGAAGTTCCCAACCGAGCGCCTCGTTTAGCCGTTTAATCAACACTTCATTGCTCATGCTATCACTTGGNGCCAACAGGTCCTACGATTTGAACCTCAGCCTTGGNGCGTGAATCTTATTCATGCCGAATCCAATCACCCTCAGGCGTTACTTCCCAATACTGGAGTTCTTCTGAAACATCAACGTACCAGCCAGTCTCACCTTGGTTGGTTGAAGGTGTCGCCTGCATGACCCCAACTCGACCGGCCTCTTCCGCCAGTGCCTTCATCGATTCAAGGGTCAATCCGTGGCGCTCATGAAGAGGTGTATTGTCCTCAACGGGCAACCCTCCAATCTCTTCTTCCTCCTCTTCATCGTCCTCGTCATCATCAAAGGCATCCTCAACCCACTCATCTTCCGAGACTTGAGCTGCCTTTCGAGTGAGCGTGACAAGGACGGCCAACAAAAGGATGAGGAGAATGGCAGCCATGGTCATGGCGGTGTTGGTCGACCCCACGGCACCTCCGAGAAGAACTTCCTCAACGTCGTAGAAATTTTGTGAAAGAAGCCCGCTCCAGCGCACAGTGCAGGAACGGTCGGTGCCTCCGTTTTGTATGTCAACTTCCCAAGTTCCGTTGGTGACAAAACTCGTTGAACCAGACGTGCAAGACACGCTAGCGTTCTCTTTTGGAATGCTCAATGTATTGCCGTACATGTCCGTAGCGAAAGCATTGAGGAGCACGACATCGCCTTCTGCAATGCCGGTGCGGCTCAAACTGGCCTGGATTCGAACTGGCTCTCCTGCTTCGATGGTCAGCGGGATGGTGTGGGTGGCTCCCTCGTCTTCAAGAACAAGAGAATAGGTTCCAACACGCTTCCCGGTGAATTGCCAGTATCCCAAACCGGTTGGTGAGGCTTCCAATTCTCCGTATGAGGCGTTCAGGCTTGAGGTGACCGATACCGATTCAGCGATGTTTCCGTGAACATCCACCACCTGGATAAAGAGGTCGTGAGGAAGACCCGCTTGAACCATCAAACCCTCATCCGCGTCCGTGATGAGGCCGTAAGCATTGCCGGCCACAACCGTCAAACGCACGGTTGCAAACACACCGTCGGCGTTGACACGAATTTCATGGCCACCAACACTTGTCGCCGTCCAGCGGCCATCGTTGAGGAGCATCTCAAGCGTGATGTCATCGCCGTCAAGGGTCCAGTTGAGCGCAACCGGATCAAGCTCATTGGAGTACGCATCAAAGAAGGTCGGATTCAAATCAAGCGAACCATCGGCGGGCACTCGGCTTCCTTCACCGTCAAGGGTGATGAAGGCCAACCTTCCCGGACGCACCTCGAAGGAAGTATCCGTGGTGAACATCGTTCCTGTGGCGTTGTCAAACCAGCTGCCCTCAAAGCGCCATGATTGAATGCGTTCGGCTTGAAGCAAGGCATAGGATGCATCGATGGAGAGTTCTTCGGTGTCCCCCATGGTGGCTTCCACGGTTCCTTCAACGACCCATCGGTTTCCTTTGATGTCCTCCGCCACGAGTTCAATGACGACTTGGTCGCCGGCGGATGGGTTTCTTGGTTCGAGTTGGAATTTGATGTCAATGGCCCTTCCATGGACCACCTCAACCTCCAGCGAACTGATGACGGTCCCATCGGTTCCCGTGATGGTTGCAGGCCCCGTGGCCGAAGGGTTCCAGTACACTCGTTGCTCTTCGTCCACCGAAAGCCCCCCAGAGGTCGCCGAGATGTCATGAATGGAGGGGGAAACCATGCCGATGTACCCGTTGGCATCCCTTCGTTCAAACATCAACTCATAGGATTCGCCTGCCATGAAATCCGCCGGTGCATCAACCACCATGAGCGTGGAGGCTACCGCATCTCCGGGAATGACCTGAAGCGTAGCGCTTCCTGTGATGTTGCCTGAGGACACGCTGATGAGCCATCGGCCCGTGTTGGTGGCAAGGTATTCACCTTGTGAATTGAAGGAACCGTTTTCAGCGAACCACGACAATGAACCAACTTTGGAGAGTGGCATTTCGTACCCGTTGATGTCCACGAGGTGAGGGCGAATGGTTTGCAGCGTTCCTGCCCGGACCATCAATGGTTCATCAAACACAAAGGCATGAGGAGCTCCGGCAGTCACTTCGATGGTTGCACTGGCTTCGAGTTGATTGTAGCGGACCCGAGCCTGAACTTCACCAAGCTCTTCAGCAGTCCACGACGGCTGGCCATGACCCGCATAGTCTCCGTTGATGTCCCAAACCATGGTCGATGGTCCAGTCATCCGGTTTCCTCGGCCGTCAAGTACGTCGGCGGTCAAGGTGGTTGACTCGAGAACACCGACAGATAGTCTGGTGATTTCAATGGACGTCGGCACACCGGGTTCCACCGTGATGTTGTATTTACCCAGCAAACCGTTGTGTTCTGCAACGACTTCAACCAAACCTGCGGCCCAAGGGTAGAATAGACCGTCATCTGAGATGGTTCCATTGCTCACTGACCATGCAATATCACCGGTCAGGATGTTGTTCACCGGGTCGTAGATGATGGCTTCAAACAAAACCACTTCATCGGCGGAAATGGCAGTGGGTGGGTCATCGATCACCACCCGGTCGGCGGTACCCGAACGCAGAATGGCACCTTCGTGTTCCAAAATGGAAGGCGCCGTTGCTGACAACGTCCCCAACAGGAACAGGCCAACAAGGGCGACGCAGGCCTTTGGAAACGTCACTGCATCACGTCCTCATTCGTTGTACTCTTGCCATTCTTCTTCGCCGGCTAGACGGTACCACCAGGTTCCGTCTTCATCTTCCCACCATTCCGTTCCGTCTTCGTCCACGTTGGTTTCCATCGCTTCTTCTTCAGGTTCTTCTTCAGGCAATTCCTCCGCTGGAGGACCGCTTGGGCCCGGGGCTGGGCCGCTCGGGCCAGGAGCAGGACCGGTTGGACCGGGAGCAGGACCGCTTGGGCCCGGAGCAGGGCCGGTTGGGCCAGATGGCCCATCATCGTCATCATCGTCGTACTCATCATCATCCCAGTCTTCGTCGCGACCACCTCGCATGAACATCACAAGGAGGACGAGAAGCACCACGGATACGACACCGAGCAGTCCAGCACCGACATAGTACAGCGTACCACCGGCCTCAAAGAAGCCAGCAAGGTTACCAACAACGGTGATCTCTTCGTTGACTCGGACCGCTCCAACACCGACCGTGATGGTCTGTGGTCCATCGTCGAGGGTGGTGATGGTCCAAAGGTCCGAAGAGGTCATCATGGCGGAGGCACGTCCTGTTGCGTCAACTTGGACGCTTCCAGGCACTGGAATCTCGTTGTCAAAGGCGTCAAACGCACGAATACTGACCTCCAGGCTCTCAAGTTGTTCAACAGAGTCGGTCGAGAGGTTCACTTCGAGACGAGCCACAATGCTTTGGGCTGAAACCGTAATTTCGGTGGTGGAAACAGCTCCACCCACAGCGTATTGCAAGGTATGAACGCCCGCAACCTCTGCGTCGTAGGTGTAGGTTCCCTCTGAGGTGGTGATGACGCTGAGCGTTGGCACAGCCGCTCCATCTTCGGTCCATTCGACGTCCTGTGGGAATTGGTTTCCGTCAGCGTCGGTCCCCGTCACTTGGATGTCGACGCGGTCCCCGGCGGTCGGCGTGGCCAGTGAAACATCGGCATCAACGGTGACCGCCTCTCCGTGGAGTACGGTGATGGTGATGCTGTCGGAGATGTTGAAACCGGTTCCGCTGATGGAATACGCCTCAATGCGCCATTCACCGACGGCAGTGGCTTCCCATCGCATGTCATCGAGCAACAACTGCGTGGTGATGTCTTGCACCTCGCCGGTCTCCACGTTCACTTCAACCCATGTGAGTTCATCCGAAGCGATGCGGTTGCTGTCGGCATCGTAGAGGTCCGAGAGGAAATCAACAGCGAAGTCCGAAGTCAATTCAAACACGGCTCCCGTGGTTCGGTCGGCATCATTGGCCGTACCTTGGATGCTCACCGTGTGAAGGAATCCATGGTCGACGGTCATGTTGATGCTCACGGCATGAACGGTCGTACCGTCATCGTACGTTGCTGTAAGCATGTAGGGGTCATCGCTGGCAAAGTACGGCGTAAAGGTCGTCGAGTCACCGTTGAGCGCCTCAAGGAAACTCGAGGAATCGCCCATGGTTGGGTGGTCGAGGGTCCAATTGACGACGATGGCCCATTGATTTCCTTTCCCGTCAATGGCAAAGACATCGGCTTCCAACGTCTCGTCAGCGGTGAGGTCAAAGTGTGCCCACGTCGAAATGACATCGTCCACCTCAAGCCGCAAGGTCTGAATTTCTCCCTTTGCCACGTCGATGGTGATCTGCGTCAAGGTAGTCTCATACCGGGCTTCAAGAATCTTCGAGCCGGTCTTCACTGGGTCCCAAGTGGCTGGGGCGCCTGGCGTTAACTGTCCATCAGACGTTTTCGTCCAGTTGTCAGCGGGCAACACGACGGTAAGTCGGTTCCCACGAACGTCAACCCGGGTGGTGTTGATGTACACGCGGTCGTCTGCCGTGATGGAGGTTGAAGAGGCATTCAATTCAAGGTAATCGATGGCTCCGTGGCCTACTGTGATTTGCAATTCATCAGACGCACCGGATACCGATGTCAAATTCAGCCACCACACACCGACATGGTCTGGGAAGTAGGCTTGATTCGCTTCAGAATAATTTCCGTTGGTGGTCGTCCACGTCAGATTACCGGCATCGGAGATGCCGAGCGCGTTGCCGAACTGGTCGTAAAGGTCGATGGTGATATCGCACCAAACACCAGCAGGAACGGTTCCCTCACAGCCACTTAGCTCAAAGTATTCAGGTGAGCCAGGCTGAACGGTTACGGCGACATCAACGAATTCTCCCGATGGGACATCGTGAGCGACGCGCACCGTGTGCGAGCCAGCAGCATAGGGTTGGAAGGTTGAACCAAGCATGGTTCCATTGGTCGGCGTGAAGAGAATGGGTTCACTTGCCACCATGTTGCCGTGCTGGTCAACCATGTGAGCGGTGATTTCCAAGGTCTCATCGGCCGTGATGGTGGCTGAAAGTGGCGTCACAATCAATTCCACAGGCGCACCGGCCGTTACCGTGATGTTTTGATGGCCACACACCAATCCGAAGCAGGACGTGATGGTCACAACTCCAGCGGCGTTTGGTGTGAACAAGCCATTGCTTCCAATGCTTCCTGAGGAAGCCGCCCAAGTCACCGGCGGCGCTTGCACCATCGATTGATGGTCGTAAGCAACGGAATTGAAATTCACAGCGGTGTCGGCGTCCGTGGTCTGTGCACCGGTCGGACTGATGGCCACGCTGGTGATGTTCGTGGTGTTGAACAACATTTGCGGACGGTTCGTTGTGGCGGTTCCGGAATAGAACGACGCGTGAGCGTATCCGGTGTTTGGAGTGGCGATGATGGTCCATGCTTGTTGGTTGGAGATGGTCATACCAAGCGTACTCACATCGAACCAGATCCAACCCTGTGTGTCAACGTTGACCACGGTGGTTGAGACGGCATCGCCGTAATCCACGCCCGCTTGCATACCTGGGGCACCCCACAGGCCGCCAGCGGTCGTTCCATTCCATGTCGCCGAGGCTTGACCCCAGTTGGCATTCGTGATTGGATGGACGGTGAAGGACACCGATGTTGCCCCCTGAACCGATTCCCATGATTCAACGTAGAGGCCCAAGGATGCGGAGTGAACGTTTTGGTATTGTGGGAATGGAATTTGCCCAGCGTTCAAAGCGATGTTGATGCGACACTCATCGGACCAAAGCGTTCCACAATAGGTACCGGTGCTGATGGTTGGCTCACCGGCGAAATTGGTGTTTGCGTATTCACTGTACAATGCCGTGTCCTGAACGTTGGTGTGTCCAAAGGCGGCCACTTCGTTACCGGTCTGGAACTCGTAGGTGTAGGTGTAATCGTTGTTGTATTGGTGGTTGGGTTCACCGATGGCAAAACTCCAGCGAGAGGAGGAGGGGCCGGGGATGGATTGGTTGACACCTTGGACCCACCATGAGAAGAGTTGCCCCTCAGAGAGGTTATTGGCAAACCGGAAGGTTGTGTTGGTGATCTCCGAATCCTCCCAAGACCGGAACTTGTAGACACCGCTTTCGTTGGCAATGGTCACGATGTATCCGGTGGCGCCCGAAACCGGGTTCCACGAGAGGAACGGCTGAGTTTTCGCCTTGAGAAGACCGTTGTCCTGCTCGTAAAGGACCTCTCCATCGCTGGGTGTTGTCAACACGGGCTGGGCCGGTGGAACGATGCCGTTGACGTTGTCAACGTAGTCGAGGACGATGTGGGGGCGATAGTCTGCGTCACTGTATTCGGAAGAATAGAAACTGTGAGAAGAACCTGTGGAACCCACCAGGGCCAGCTTGAAGGTCATCGTGGTGTTGCCGTTGGCGATGTTGGACTGTGCAAGGCTGGTCAAATCCCACTCCATCCAGCCGAACGGATTGGTCAAGGTAAGGGTCGAGCGTGTGATCTCAGTCGTTGAACAGGAAGGTGCCGTAGCCCAAACCACACTGGATTCCGTGAACCCACTGCACGAATAGGCAGCGATGGTCGTCGACGACGTGCCCGATACGCCGGGTTGATACAACCGGAGCATCATCTGTGTCGGTGTCATGGCGGACGGCCACGGGATGTTGCTGAGGTCGTACTCCATCAGAATACTGCTCTGACCTGTGCCCAAACTGTTGACGCCGAGCACCATGGTGTTGGAGGAGCCGCGATTCACCGTGGCGTTGGAATCGATTTCGACATCCTCCACCATCGGCAGTTGCCCAGTGTAGTCGAAGATCGAGCCACGAGACAGGTTCAGCGTGTGGTTCCCGTTGCCGTCATCGCTGCCCTGATCCTCGGGGACGCGGTATTTGTTGACGGAGGACCACTCGCCGATGCGGTCGCCCTGATCGGCTCGGACACGCCAGTAAATCCAGAAATCCCCCTTGGAAAGGTTGGATGAGGTGTATGTGTTGTTGAGGAAGTCAAACGTGTCGTTGCCGTGGAGTCCCGCCATGATTTCGTCGTGCGTCCAACAGTTGGTGATTTCTTCGTTGAGGAAGTAGGGATCACCACCGCCACACGCTGCGATTTGGGTGTGGTTGCTGTAGGTGAGGTTGAACGTGAAATCGGTGCTGTTGAGCCCGGACGGACGAGGCTTGGAAGTGTTCCAGAGCGTGATACCGTCCAAAGGTGTGAGCCCGGTGGGTTGCGATGGCACCCATGCGTCGACGATGCGATAGGTCAGGTTGAGGCGTGGACGAACGTCGATGTTACTGGCTTCACTTGAGGCGAACTGAACGCGCCCGTCGACGGCCCCCGTCCTATCTCCCACGGCGAAGAGAACAACGTCGAGTTCAGCCAGGTTGTTGGCCAGCGCGTGTTGAACGAGCGCCGTCACGTTGAACGCCGTGGTACCGGTGGCGTTGACCCACTGCGCTGGATTGAAGGGAATGTCAAAATCGTCTACGGAGTATCCACCTCCGTTCGCCCAGGTTGAAGTGTTTCCGGCTGGATAGGCGTACACGGAAGATTCCGTCCAAGCCGTGGTGGTTTCGCCGACGGCGACGAGCGTGTTTTGGTACACGTTGATGGCGTTGAATTCAAGGCTGGCATTCACCACTTCGTAGGTCCCCGGCATCGGTAGCGAGCTGAAATCCATGTTGACCAGCGACATGGAACGAAGGTTGGCGTTGCTGGTGGACACTTGGCTTCGGCCGACGTAAAGGGAGGACGATGAGCCGGTGTTGGCGTAAATGTTGCCCGTATCGACGTAGGTGTCGGAGGTGACCGATGGGTAAGCGGTTGACGGAATGATGGAGCCCTCTTGGATGGAAAGCATGGCATGAGTGCTGTTGATTTCTTCACCAATGTCATTGGGGAGGTAAAACACCGTGGAAGCGCTTCGTGGACCAAGCATGCCGTTGTTCATGGGTTGAACCATCCAGCGGATCTCTTGGGCGAAATCCAATTCCTGCGAAGGGGTGAAGGTGCGGTTGAGGACGTCAAAGTCAGCGGTTGCTACACGGGAATCGTAGGTGTACAATCCTGCCATGTCATCGCTGGCGTCAGCCTGAATGAACACGCGCCAGCCGTTGACGGCCGTGCTACCACTGTAGGTCCAACTGAAGGTTGGCAAGCGGTCAGCCATGAGGGCGTGCGAGCTCGTATCCCAAACGATGGCGCCGTTGTTTGGCCCGGTGTTCACACCGCTCACGGTTGGAGTTGCGACGGTTCCGTCTTCCCAAACCAACGTCAAGTAGGGGCGCTCACTGGCGCTCCCTTCGGTGGAAGTGAACGTGATTTCGTCGGTGGTTTGACTTGAGGCATAGACCATCAACGAAACGTGGTTTTGCCCCGCAGCGAGGGCGGCTTGAACCGCCTCGGTGACATCAAAGTCCATCCAGTCATCGGCGACGCTGTCCACCAAATCCACGTACCCGCCAATGTCCGTACCAATGCCACGTCCACCCGGCTGATTCCAAGCGTTGGTGCCGTCGTAGGTTGTGCCGTTCGCGGAGGTGGTCCAAGGTTGAAGAACAGGCCGAATGGCGACGGGTTCATCTTCAATGGAGCCGTATTCTGAAAACAAACTGAGTTCAGCACCGGTAACGCGAGCCCCAGCCGGTTGTGGAACCTCACTCAACGGTATGCGGAGCAAGGCCGCTGCTTGGTATCCAGAAGACAACTCACCAACACTGAGGGAGGTTGAATTCTCGTACGTGCTGTCGGAACCTGAACCGTTCTCAATAACGTACGTATCGACCAAATGAGGCGTGTTGAGGTGAGGGAGGGCACCGTGGTGGCGCAACTCAACCGAAGCCTTCGTTGCGTTGAAGACCACCGTGTTCAAATCGGGGAGCTGGAAATGATAGGCTGATGACCAGTTACCAATCTGATTGGTGGCCGAAACCGCACGAACGCGCCAGTACCAGGTCTTCCCCTCATCCAAATCGGACTGGAGCGTAAATGAAGTGTTTGTGAGATCAAAGCCGGCATCGTTCCACGAAGTATAGGTCAAGCTGTTCACCGAAGAAAAGTCGCTCTGTGTGTCGAGTTGAACAATGTAGCCCGTGAGCGCCATGGTACCCGCAAAGGTCCACTCGAGTTCGGGTTGAGCGATGGGCGTGAGGTCAACGCCGGTGCCGATGGACCATGAACCGTTCAGCGGCAGGGCCGGNGANGGATCGGACGGCAGAGCGTCGGANCCNGGAACNTAGACGAANGAGAGTTCAGGACGACTGGCCATGGAGTCCTCTGCCGTACTGAAGTAGGCTGTTCGAGCACCGCCTGAGCCCGCTCCAAGCATTCCGACAATGAAGTCAACGCGTCGGTCTTCACGCATCGCGTTTTGAACGGCCAGGGTGACGTTCCATTCAACATCATCGCCTTCTGAGTAGGAAGAGCCGACAGCGACACTTGCCAGGAGTGAACCGCGCTCCGACCCCTTGGCACCTGCGGTGGCCCATGAATTGGAACCGTCATAACTCGACCAAGTCGCATCCTCTGCACTCCAATCGTTCTGATTGCTTTCCCAAACACCGATGGTTGGGGAGCCGAAGGTCGTGGAGGTAAGCGACATTGAGAGGTGAGCGGACTCAACAGCATACCCACTTGGAAGGAGATTGGAGACCAAATTGCAACCCAAAAGGCCGGTGATTTCACCGCCGAAGGGGCTGTAATCGATGGTCATCTCTGAATCGCCATCGTAATTGTCATTCGTGGCTGAGCTGTCGATGTAGGTGTCCATGCACTCAGGGTATTGGTTGTCTTGCGAACCGTTTCCATGCTTGAGCCTGAATTCGTAGCGGTCACCGCCCAACCAAATGCTCTCGAGAGAGGAGACCAGGAAACTGGAACTTTCCCATGCGCCGTAGTGGCCATCGCTGTCAACGGTGGCCATGCGCCAGAAGTACATGTTCCCGACTTCCAGCGTTCGGTCACCGGTCATGTCGAGGGTCCCATCGGACGGGCTGAAATCGTTGTCAACACGGGTATCCACACGCAACTCGCGCAGGCGGAAGTCCTCGTCGGTGGCCAATTCAAAGAGGATATCGTCCCCGGTGGAGGGTTGAGTCCAATTCAGCGTTGGTTGCGTGTTTCCGGAAAGGTTGTCGTTGGTTTGATTCCATACCGCCAAGCCATCGGCTGGAGCGGTTAGACTCACGGCTGCTGGCGGGGAACCGCTTCCCCATTCATAGGTGATGGAAAAGGAAGGGGCGTTGCTTGGAACGGTCGTTTCCGATGAATGGAACAAAATGCCTTCGTTGTTGGTGTAAGCTTCGTACTTCCCACGAACGGCGACCATCAGGTCAAGCGGGTTCTCGTCCCCACCGTCAAGGTAGTTCTGAACGGCGTGATCGAGGTCAAAGGTGAAACTGTTGCTGGTTTGGTTTCCGTCAGCAAGCGCCACGGTGGCCGTTCCGTTGGACCGCCCGCCGTCGTACCATTGAATGCCGTTGGCCGCCATGCGGTTCCACGTGATGTCATCCTCGACCCACAATCCCGAGTCTTCCATTCCGTGAATTGAAACCACAGGGTCGCCGGAGTAGGATTGGCGGGTCAATTTCAATTCTGCGTTCACGATGGTGAGGTTGTCATGAAGACCGAGTTGGTTCAATGAAGTGCGAACGTGGACCAACCGTTCCTTGTTGGAGGTCATGCTTGCCCAGATGAATTCCTCATCGCCGTGGGTGTAGGTCTTTCGAGTTTCGTTGACCGTTGCGTCTTGGATGAAATCCTGCTCAAGACCTGTGTCGGTGGGTGAAAACGTCATGGTCGCCGTGCCGTCTCCGTTGTCGACAACGTTCAGCGCAGGCAGAAGGAAACTGGTGCTGTCCCATGGACCCCACTGGCCGTTGGCATCGACCGAACGAACGCGCATGTGCATGGTGGTTCCGTTGGTCAGGGCAAGGGACGAGGGAAGGTTAAACGCGCCAGAGGTCCCGGTGGAGGAGAACGTTGACCAAAGGGTCGAAAAGTGCCATTCTTCATCGGTTTGAGAGCGCCATTCTGCGTCGTTGCTCAGTTGGATTTCAACGTCCGTACCGTTGTTTTGGGCGTAGGAGAGGGTGGGCGTTGTGACCGGTTGAAGCAGGAAAGAGGATTCCATCCAAGGCGCCCCATCATCGATTGGGAGGTCCGTGGAAACGATTGAACCGGCGGTTGCCGCCGTGTTGCTTGTGGTGTCCAAGGTCAGTTCAGGTCGATCAGCTGCCGTCACGGCTTCCGACATGGCGCAAGCGTAACCTGCGCCAAACGAGGCGACAACGACGGAGAGGTAAGGTGCGTTGGAGCGAGCGGCCTGTTGGGCAATCGACGTGACGTTCAGGGTGAGCGTTCCGTTTCCAGTCAACGTGACCGGTGGCTCCCAAGCGCCACGGTCATTGGTGTCCTCGGCCCCGGCCTCGGTCCACAACTGGTTCGCCGCATAAGCAACCCAAGAAGCGTAAGAACCGTTCCACATTCGGCTCATGGAAGCGGCGTAGGCCGTCAATTCCGTTGGTCCCAAGACATCCGTTGTGCACTCCAAATCGATGCTGGCTTCGTGCACGGTATCGCTTGAAGTGTAATTCATCGGGAACCGAAGCAGCAAGCGTGATTCCTGACCGGGTCCATCGGACAACTGTCCGGTGGTGGAGGCATTGTACGTGCTGGTTGGAGAAGAGGCGGTGATGTAGGTGTCGGCGTGAATGGCGTGGTAGGAAACGGCCCGCTGCACGGTGTTTTCTTCTTCAAGTTCAGACCATCCTTCCATCGTTTGAGGGAGCGATAAGTCGGCGAAGATGAACATCAATACAAGCAAAAGCGCTGTGGCTCGGGGACGATGGATTCGTACGCTACGCATGGGACTCATCCCTTACACCACTCCCCATTATAGGGACTTTTCCCTTTCGTGGCTTGAGCCACTTGATTTGAACCTCCGAAACACGCCCCGATTTTTCGTCCAAGAACCATGCGAATGTTGATGGAGGCTCGCCGACGAGAAGAGGACGCATGAGTGAACTTTGGGTCGAGAAACACCGCCCTCAATCGGTGGCCCAAATCAAAGGTCAGGCCGCCGTTGTTCAACGGCTGGGAACCTATGCGGGGAGCAAGAATTTCCCTCACCTCCTCTTTGCCGGACCGCCCGGGACGGGCAAGACCACCGCCGCCATGGCGTTGACCAAGGACATCTTCGGAGAGGACTATCGCCAGAACCTCCTGGAAATGAACGCCTCCGATGAGCGAAAACTCGAGAGCATCCGAACCAAGGTGAAACAGTTTGCTCGAACACAACCCTACGGCGGAGCAGCGTTCAAAATCATCTTCCTGGACGAAGCTGATGCGTTGACCAACGATGCACAGGGGGCACTTCGGCGCATCATGGAACAGTACGCCGAGACCTGTCGATTCATCCTCTCGTGCAATTATTCATCGAAGATCATTGAACCCATCCAGTCGCGATGCGCCGTGTTTCGATTTCGGCCGCTTTCGGATGCCGACGTTTCCTCGCAAGTAGCCCATGTGGCCCAGTTGGAGGAACTCACGCTTGGCGAAGGTGCCGTTGAAGCCTTGACTCGAATTTCTCAGGGCGACCTCCGAAAGGCCTTGACGGCGCTGCAAGTTGCGGCGGCACTGAACAGCACCGTGAGCCGAGAGTTGGTTTACGAAACTTCAGCCACCGCCCCACCCGAAGCCTTGCACCAGTACCTCATGGCGTGCCGTGACGATGGGTTCCATGTGGCCCGGAGACGGCTTCGGGAACTGCTTGACCAGTTCGGCTTGGCCGGGACGGATTTTGTCAACCAGTTGCATCGGGAATTGTACAGCGCCGATTTCCTCGAGGAGCGCTCAAAACTAGCACTGACCGAATGGATGGCGGAAATTGATTACCGCTTGGTTGAGGGTGGTGGGGAACAGATTCAACTCGATGCGTTGACCGCCCAAATCGTACAGCACCTCCGCAACTGAATCACTTTCAGTTTACTCCAAGGGGCCTCCAAAAGTGAACAGTAGGTCAGGGCAAAGCGGAGGGCATGAACCACCTTCGCTGCCAGATTGAAGAAGTCCTTTGTTGGACCGTGCTTGCCCCAATCGTCCGCGCCCGGCGTCGAAGAAATGAGCGAAAAATCACTCAGGAACTTCACGACCGGCAGCGAATTGACAGGGTCTTGAATGACATCGTGCGCCAGCACGCCGATTTACTCTGTTGAGGCAACCGGCGGGTTCACCGAAAACGTCCAGGTGTAGGTTCGCTCGTTTTCCCAAGGATCCCCTTGTTCATGGATTTCAACCACGATGGTGTGGGTTCCCACGGCGAGACCATCACCGAGGAAGAGAGCAAACGGCATGTCCAAATCCGCATGGGGGAGAAGAATCGGGGCCGATTTGTTGTTGGCCGTTCGCCACGTGCCGACATCGGTGCCGTGCTCCTCCCAAAAGGAAGCATTGGATTCAATGATGGTTTCTGTGTTTTGGAACTGATGAATCACCGTGACGTTCGCACCCGTATCGTCAACGTTGTCCGCCAATCCGAAGAGCACCCATGCACCACCGACAATGTACTCGCCTTCTTCAAGGGTCCACTCGTTTTCTCCTCCATTGACCTCGTCGGCAAAGGTGTAGTTGCCGTTGTGTTCGATCACGACCGCCCACTCATCGGCCAGTTGCGGTGCAACGATGTCGCCAAAGGGTGGATTCACAACCAAGAACGAGAGCGAAAGAAAAGTGAACGTGTAAAGGAAAAACGCACGGAACCATGTTCCCTTCGTGTAGTGTTCCTTGAACCGCTCGGGCATGACCATACGATGCAATTGTGGAATCAAAATCAACATCGTGAGTGGAAGAATGTAGAGCACATCCGTCTTGTCGAGCGTCGTGGATGGCATCAGGATGTACCGCATCATCATCGTGACGATCACAGCATAAGCGATGACCAACCACATCGAGGCGGTGTCGGCACGTTCTTTCCCATGGTGCTTCGCAGGGTCAAACGGTTCAATGCCAAGGTCCGCCCCAGAACGGCGTTTCTTCTTCTCAGCGTTCTTCGCCCCGTCACGTTTCATGCGGTCAGCTTGCGCCGCCGCTATGGCCGTTTTGAGGTCCACCATAGCCCACCGGGAGCCGAGCAGGTGTTAGAATACATCGGTTGATTTTTGTCCACCATAGGCGGGTTTCATCGTGCTACTCCTTCCGATTTCTTCAAAGAGGGCATGGCTCACCCATGGGACAGGCCGGGGTGGCGTAGTTGGTAGCGCGTCGGACTCATAGGGCAGCCTCCAAGGCGATCGTATGACGTGCAAGCCCCTTGTGGTGTCTGAGACATCCGAAGGTCGCGGGTTCGAGCCCCGCTCCCGGCACCACCACTCCAAAGGGCATTCCTGCGTTTGGTTTAATTGACCATGCCCGCACCGTTCCTTCAATGACACCCCGTCTCCTACGCATGGACGATCTCCAACGACACTACGAAACGCCTGCTGGCGTTGTCAAAGCGCTTGATGGCGTGAGTTTTGAGATTCACGAAGGGGAACGAGTGATTCTCCTTGGCCCATCCGGTTCAGGAAAGACCACGCTCCTCAATTGCCTTTCTGCCCTTGACAGTCCAACGGGTGGCAGCTATACCTTCATTGGCGAAGAAGTCCCTCGAAACCACTCGGAAAAGATGACATCGTTTCGAAGAGAGAACATCGGATACGTCTTCCAATTCTTCAACCTCCTGCAAGATTTAACGGTCCTCGAAAACATTCTCCTCATCCAAGAGCTCGCAGGAAAGAAAGACCCCGCACGAGCCAAGGAACTGCTCAATATGGTCGGCCTTGAAGATGAAATCGACCGATTTCCTGGTGAAATCAGCGGTGGACAGCAACAGCGTGTGGCCATCGCTCGAAGCATTGCCAAGAAGCCTACCCTTCTCCTGGGTGATGAGTTAACTGGGAACCTCGACACGGAAACATCAAACAAAGTCATGGAAGCCTTGGTCAGTGCTTGCAAGCAAGAAAACATCACCTCAGTCTTCGTCACTCACGACGAAGGCCTGGTGAAATACGCCACGCGAGTGATTCGAATTGACAGCGGAAAAATCGTCTCCGACGAGCACACATCCACCGACGAAGAAGCGTGAGGTGAACGCATGTCAAATCTCCTGAACAAACGTCTCGCTCGAAGCCTGTGGCGAACGAAATTGCGACTTTTGGCCGTCGTGTTGATGGTCTTTGTCGGTGTCTTTGCTGGCATCACCTTTGGCGGATACGCTCACAACCTCGGCGGCATGTACGATACCATGCAAGCCGACGATGAAAACGGAGCGAATCTTGCTGATGTTTGGATCGACAACCGCAGTGCGCTTTGGACGCCAGAAGAAGTCAATGCATTCTGCGCTGCTTTGGAAACCGCTTGGGGCTCTTCATCCGTTTCCAAATCGCTTGACTCGTGTGAGGGTCGAACCATAACACAAGGTGCGATGTTCCACACCAACGATACTGGCCAGCACATCATCAATTCACTCTGGCACGGCATCCCCGACGGTGCCAATGCCGACCGCGTGTGGATGCCTGAAGGCCATTCTGAAGGCCGGACCGCCGTGGCTGCCGATGAGATTGTCATCGATGCTCACGTCACGGAGGCGCTTGAACTCGGTCTTGGCGACACGGTAACCATCGGAGCAGGAAACGCAACGGCTGAATTCACAGTGGTCGGCACGGGGTATCACCCGCTTCAAGTCATTTTTGCGCCTGAGGGTGAATTGTTCCCCTCCGAGCCAGGTCAATACGTCGCGGGCTACCTCTCCGATGCCGGGATGGCTCGCCTAACTGGGGAAGTCCTGGGCACCAGCAACACGATTCTCCTTGATGTTGAAGGCACACCATCCTATGACCTACCCGATACCAGCGAAGATGAGGGCGATGAGATTGCNNGCGTGAANGAACTTGTCGATGCGGCCCTTNCCGANGCAGCNTTGGACGCCCGTGTTCGGGACCGAGGGCAAAACGAACCCGTGGAAGTCATGCGNCAGGATTTGGAAGGAACCAAGCGAACGACCGTACCGTTCACCGTGATGATCGCTTCAATTGCGGCCATCACCATCGTTCTCAGTCTTCAGCGCTTGGTTCAAAGTCAGGCCAAAGAGATTGCAGTGCTACGAACGTTGGGCGTCAATCGCTCTTCGCTCATGACTGGCTACCTTCTCGCTCCGTTGGCGATTGGTGGAATCGGTTGTGCACTTGGTGCGTTGGCAGGACCAAGCGGCATGAATGGAATGTTGGACTTCTACCAAGACTTGGTTGGTGTTCCGATTGTTGAACGCACCGTTCCATCGTCCGTGGTCGCAACCGTCATTGGTTCAACCATGATCGTCGTGTTCTTTTCGGGTGCCTTCCCTGCATGGAAAGCCAGCCGCCTTGACCCATTGAACGTGTTAAGCGGTCAGAACGAGATGCGAGTGGGTTCAAACCTGCTTCGGAAACTCACCGCATGGATGCCAACAACGCTTGGCCTCTCCATTCGTTCAAGCGTTCGAAAACCCATTCGCCTGACCATGACCTTTGTCGCAGTTGGCATTTCTCTCATGTTGTTTGGCTCGATTCAAATGATGTCAGTTGGCTTACAAGATACGATGGTCGGGGCGCTTGAGGATGACCAGACCTGGGATGCGCAAGTCTACATCATGCCCGATGGGGAACAACCGGTGGTGGATTGGGCGGACAACAACGCTGCTGAGTATGAAATGCTCATTGAAATGCCGCTCGGCTCTGTTGAAGATTCCGAGGGCATTGAACGAATCTTCACGCTTGTAGGTCTTGATTCGTTTGAATCTGGCATGCGCACTGTCTCTCTTTTGGAGGGTAACCCACCTGCAGGAAACACCTCGGTTCCGCAAGTCATGATGGACGAAGGGAGCATAACGTTCCTTGGATGGAGCATTGGAGAGACGCAAACCGTCAGCCTCAACGGAGCTCAAACCGAAGTAGAGATNGTGGCTACATCGACGNCAGAATTGGCAAGGACGATGTATTTCTTGCGTGAGGATTTGAGCGGAATTTTGGGGGTCAATGCAACTTCGGTCTACCTCGAACTCCCAGAAGGTGTTGAGGTCGACTCCGCCTTAGGAGAAGCATCCATGGGCATTGTTGAGCGACAGACGCTCCTCAACGGCATCAACAGTTTGCTGGACCAACAAACACAAATTTTCCAGACCATGATGTACCTCGGATTGTTGTTTACCGTGGTTGTCATGTTCAATACGATGATCATGAACGTGGCCGAACGAGATTTCGAACTGGCTACATTGCGTGTTCTAGGCGCCTCAACGCGCAACCTCGGGACAATGCTTCTGTTCGAGAGTCTGCTCATCGGTATCATTGGTGGCATCGTGGGTGTTTTGTTTGCCTATGGAGGCGCAGTTGGACTCGCAGCATCGTTCTCATCTTGGCAGTTCTTCGTACCGGTGACCATTGTTCCAAGTGTAGCCTGGCAATTGATGTCGGGCGTGATTATCATTGCCGTCGCCATGACACCCTTCGGCGTTTGGCGTCTTCGCAGAATGGACTTGGTTGAGAAGGTCAAGGACCTGTCTCAATGAAGCGATTCATTCATGGAGCGAGTCCGTCTGTTTGGCTTCATGGTGGCGTTGCCAGACCCCGGGGTTCGCATCAAAGCCACCGTCTCCACCCACAACGAAACGGCGGAACACACCGGATTGGTCCTCCCCCCTGCCTCCAAAGGGCACATCTCGATCAAACTTGACAATGGATACAACGTCTCGTATCCGACTGAAGACCTTCTGGAATGGGAGCCTTTGCCAATCAATGACCAACCAAAGGCCCCCGAACTGAATGCTCCAGAAGCGGACACGGGTCTCCCAAGAATCCGATTGATACACACGGGGGGGACCATCGCATCGAAGGTGGATTACGCAACGGGTGCTGTCGAAGCCAAATTTGAACCTGAAGAAATGCTTGATGCCATTCCCGAATTGGCAAGCATCGCTCGGCTTGATGCGGTTAAAATTGGAAACATGTTCAGCGACGACATTCGACCTCAGCACTGGAACATCATTTCGGATGCTTGTGCCCAAGCCTTTGAAGATGGATGCAGGGGCGTGGTCATCGCCCACGGCACCGATACGCTTCACATCACTTCATCGGCCCTCAGCTTTGCCTTCGCAGGCAAGGGCACCCGTCCCGCAGGCCCCATCGTGATGGTGGGCTCTCAACGTTCCAGCGACCGTGGCTCTTCGGACGCCACCGAGAACCTGCTTGCAGCCGTTCACTGGGCAGCTCACGGGCCACTTCCCAACGGAGAGGCTGGAGACGCCGTTGTTGTGGTGATGCACCACACCCAAAGCGACGGTGTCATGGCGGTTCATTCTGGGCTTGCTGTTCGAAAGATGCACTCCTCTCGCCGAGACGCATTTCATTCGGTCAACGGCCAGCCTTTGGCCACGCTTTCCATGGCCGCAGAAGGATTCACCGTCACCACCGCCCCATGGTACGACGAAGCACGAAAAGCAGCATCGAAACGACCGGTCGCCAAACGTCCAACGACCTACGAAGCCGGTCAACGAATTGCTCAATTCATCGCCGGCCCTTGGCTCCATGCCGAGCAGGTTGAAGCCGTGGTGAGCACCGGGGTTCAGGGCGTTGTGTTTCACGGCACCGGGCTCGGACACCTTCCCATTGATGACCCTCAAGATGACGCCCCTGAAAACGCACTCTTGTGGCGCATCCTCACCCGCTGCGTCAACCGTGAACTGCCGGTGGTCATCGTCAACCAATGCATCCACGGACCCGTGGACATGAACGTCTATTCCAAAGGGCGAAAACAGCAAGCGATGGGACTGCTGGGCCACGGCGTGAGTTCGACACCGGAGGCCATGACGGCAAAGTTGCACTGGGTTCTCTCACAGAACATGAACATCAAGGAGGCGCTCTCGTCCAACCTCTGTGGAGAACACCGAGAAACGCTGAGAGAGTAAGCGTTTGAATCAAGAACTGAAAAGGAGTGCAAGGACCGTGGAGACCAACCCCAACCATGCGCTGGAAGAGCTTCGCGCCAAGCGGGAAACCGCTCGTCTTGGCGGTGGATTGAAGCGCCAAGAAGCCATTCGGTCGAGTGGCAGAGGAACGGCAAGGGACCGCATCGGTTTGCTTCTCGACGAAGGTTCGTTTTTGGAAGTGGATGCCTTCGTCACGCACCGAACCGACGATCACAACATGTTCCTCCACGAAACATTGGGTGACGGTGTCGTCGCTGGCCAAGGAACGATTGAAGGACGCCGAGTGTACTGTTTTGCCCAAGACTTCAGCGTTCACGGAGGCAGCATGGGCGAGATGCACGCTTTGAAAATCGCCAAGATTGTTGAGATGGCCGAGCGGGCCAAGGCGCCCNTCATCGCCATGTGGGATGGAGGCGGACAACGGGCTCACGACGGCGTTAATGCGCTTGCAGGTACCGGCGAAATGCTGGACCGACTGGTGCAATGCAGCGGCCGAATACCGATGATCAGCCTTGTTTTGGGACCCGTCGTCGGTGTCTCGGCCCTGGCAGCCTCGCTCTCGGATTTCACCATCTTAGGAGAAGAGCACGGGCAGTTGTTCCTCTCATCTCCGTTGGAAACACCCGAAGTGATCAACGGCGAAGTGGATGCAGCAGGACTCGGGGGTGCAAACCTGCACGCCTCACGGTCTGGCATTGCTTCCTTGATCGCCGACGATGAAGAGGATGCTTGCGAATTGGCGGCCGCCGTTCTTTCCTATCTGCCCGACCACAACATGGCTGACCCGCCCATTTTGGCCACTGCAGACCCCATCACTCGCCTCAATGAAACGCTTCAGGACATGGTGCCCGACAACCCAAACAAGCCCTATGACATGGTGAAGGTGGTCGAGGAAGTGGTTGACGACGGGCTTTTCATGGAATTGTTCCCCTCCTATGCCGACAACATCATCATCGGTTTTGCACGAATGAACGGCTCCACGGTGGGTGTGGTCGGCAATCAACCAAAGGTATTGGCGGGTTGTTTGGACATCGATGCCTCCATCAAAGCAGCCCGTTTCATCCGAACCTGCGATGCGTTCAACATCCCTCTTCTGACCTTTGAAGACGTTCCCGGCTTCCTTCCCGGTGTGGTCCAGGAATGGGGTGGCATCATCCGCCACGGCGCCAAACTTCTGTTCGCCTACGCCGAAGCCACCGTCCCCAAACTCACCTTGGTCACACGAAAGGCCTACGGCGGCGCATACTTGGCCATGTCGTGCAAGCACCTGCAAAGCGATTACAACGTTGCTTGGCCAACCGCTGAATTGGCCGTCATGGGGGCCGAGGGTGCCGTCAACATCATCCATCGACGAGAGATNGGNGCCGTTCCTGACGAGGAAAAAGAGGACGTTCGCCAACGATTGGTCGGGGAATACAAAGCCAAATTTGGAGACCCATACGTCGCCGCTCGAAACGGTTGGTTGGACGACGTGATCGAACCACAAGAAAGTCGTCTNCGGCTATGCCGTGCNCTCAACATCTTGAAGTCAAAACGGGAATGGTCTCCACCAAAAAAGCACGGGAACATCCCGCTTTAATCACTTCAAACGCTCGGCACGNGCGAGCAAGCCAGAACCTTGAGTTGATTCTTGGGTGCTTGGTTCGACCGCANGCGGGGAGGCAAGCGAGGACTCCACATCGTCNTCTCCTCGTGAGCGGAAGAAGACGAAGGCGGCACCCGCGAGGAGAACGAGCACAAATCCACCCGCACCCACAATCAGGGTTAGAGCGCCTTCGGCGTCGTCTTCTTCTGATTCGCTTTGTTGGTTATTGGAGGAGTTGTCGGACAAGGGGTCAAACACCTTGCTGGCGATGACACTTCGTTCCAGTTCATCATCGTAAACTTCCAATTCGATGTAAACCGATGTGGCAGAACCGGGAGAAAACGGCAANAGTGTGACGCACTGGTAAACACCGTTGCTGCTGCTCAGGCACGAATGACTCACCTCAACAACGGTTCCGTCAACTGAAACCGAAGCTTCTGTGTTCACCGACCCATCAACGTCTGCCACCGACCAGTACATGTTGGCCGTTGAACCACTCATGCCTTGAACCGACTCAATGGCGACAAACGGCAGGTCACCGACAGCAGCAATGGTGAGTGAGAGGTTTTCACTGTGCGTGGTTGAGCCATCCGAAACGTTTAGCCACAAGCCTTGATGGATTCCAAAGGCATCATTGGCCGGCACAAGTTCAAACGAGTTGTTGACCAAGGAAACGGAAAGAACATCCAAATTGCCCTCGAGTGTCCACGTCAAGGGGTCGCCGTCCACATCGTAAGCAAGAGGAGAAAGCGCAAGGGTGAATGGAGTATCTTCGACCATCGAGAGGTTGGTCCAAGCCGATGCATTGACCACGACAGGGTCGTTCACTGGATTGACCACAACCGCCATTTCCACCAACACGGATGGATTTTCTCCATCGCTTGCGAGAATTTGCAGCACCGTTGCACCATGGGCATTGAGGAGCGGAGTCAACGTGATGCGTTCCCCTTCAATGGAGAAGAGAATGGGACCTTGCTCTCCGTTTTTTTCGCCGGCAATGTCCAGTTCAAGCGGCACACCCTCAGGGTCTGAAACCACATCGCCAAGGTCAAAGACAACGCTTGTTCCGTCCTCGTCCATCTCTTGGATAGGAACGGTTCCAGACTTGATCGGAGGGTCATTGACCGGGGTCATGACCACCGAAAGTTGGGTTGTGGCCTCATCCACGGTGAGGCCGTCACTGCGGAGGGTGACCTCCGCTACACACTCGCCCAACCATTCTTCATTCAACGCGTGGCTCACGGTCATGTCGAGACCGTCTTGGCCAATTTCAATCAAAAAATGAGAGGCATCATCGCCGATGAGCGTCGCCTCAACGATGCGCACAGGTTGTCCGTCCGGGTCGATGGCGATGTTGCTGGCATTCAAGGTCCGTGAACTGTGCTGAGGCACGTAGATCACCGGTTTGGGAGAGAGAACCTCAATCGGTGTGTTTTCTCGGAAAACCGAAGCGGTATACATCGACGGAGCGCCCTCCACTTGCAACTTCAACCATGCCGTTTGCAAACCAGGCGCCACGGGCGCCATTGGATAGTGACACGAAACTGTCCCATTGGATGCGATGATGGCTTCGGTTTCCCATGGCCCGTTGGTCCACCCGCACGTAAGGTTCACATCCCANCCTGCCGGCAATTCAGGGAACGTCGTTCCATCCCGCAGGGTCCAATTGAGGCTGATGACAAAGGTGNGCGTGGCGTTCANTGTTTCGGATGCGTTGTGGCTGATGGTCTGAGACGTCCAAGGAAGGAAGTTGGCAGCCTTGAGTTGCTCGTCGACGTAGGCATTCGGGTCGCTGACCGTTTGAGGCCCTTCAGCCCGGTTGAAGGCTTCCCTAAACCGAGAATGATCGCCATGCAAGACGGTGTCGAGGTACGCGATGACGTGTTCTGATGCCAAATCGATTTGAGCGGTTTGGCTCATGGTGGCGTCTCCATCGTTCTCCAAAAAGGACTGGGAATCTTGGAATTGGTAGTGGTTCGCGCCCAGCAGATGCATCCACTGCCAGGCGATGCCTCCGTGTTCATCCACGCGTTCCATCGTTTCCTGTGACGGAGCGACTTCATCCACCGTGCCGGTGATGAACAGCCCGGTGTTGGGTTGAGGGAACTCTGGGGTTGCCACGTCGCTCCATTCAAAATCCTCATCCAANTCCTCGAGGTCAAGCCCCAAACCAAAGAGGCCACGGGGCGGCTGTTCTGCAGAAGCAAGGCCTGTCTGATTCCAAAAAGGGAAGGCGAGGTAGGCAGCGGCAGCACCCTTGCCGTGTCCGGAAACACCCCAATGGCTCACATCGATGTTTCCCACGGTGCCCAGCACGTGGACGTTGGATTGGTTTTGTTGAACCATGGCACCATGGATGTCAGTGAATCGCTCCAGCGTTTCTTCCACNTCCGTTTCATCCGAAAGCGGTTGAGTCACCACCACAATGAAACCGCGCTTGGCAAGTTCTTCGGTGAACAAGGTATAGCTGTCAACGGATTCGCCGGAATCACCGATGAAGATGAGCCATGAAAACGGGCCATTGCCAGCCATGTCCTTGTCTTCGCCATCAAACATGGCAGGATACACCATGCGGACTTGGGGTGAAAAAACTCCACCAAGATTGAATTCGGTCCAACCCACAGGGAAATCNACGCCTGCATGAGACTCCTCGAAAGAAGCGTCTTCCTCGAGCAGACCCATCGCCGAGGGTGCACTCAGGGAAAGAACTGCGAGGCACACGAGAAAAGCGTGGAGGTGGCGCATGGGGACTCCCTTGCTTGGGTCTCATGCTCAAGAATCAAAGAGTCTTCCCTTTCATGCATAGGAAGACAAGACACATTCGGCCTCGAGAAGACGCGTCAGCAACAAGCCGAGTGAAGGCAGGTCATCAGCGCGTTCAGGAGCCCACAATTGCCGCCAGCATGCGAGGTGTTGGGCGACCAGAAGCCAACGACCATCGAGGACATCTCCTGCGATTGAAGCCGCTCGCTCATCGATCGTGCCCTGCATGGGCTGGTAGGTAGACTTGAGCAAAAGGACGCCGTTTGAAGAGGCTCCCTCGTTGTCAAAATCGACGATGGCGTCTGGTTCGGCCTCGGTCAATCCGTCAACCCAAGGACCCTCATCCAAATCCCTCCGACTCGAGAGTGGATGGACTCGCCCACCTCTTTTGGTCCACGCTGTTGCCGTCGACCGAGCAGCCCCCCCGCCACCGATCAGACCGATGACATGGTTTTCTGGAGTAAGGCCGTGATGAAACATCACCTCCACAACGCCGTTCCCGTCCAAACCGGCACACCACCACCCACGGCCGTCCCAGCGCAAAGCATTGACGCACTTGTTGGCCATCGAGTCGTCCACCGCCATGACGGCCCCTGAATCCAGTTGGTGTTTGAGCGGTGCNGTCAAATTGAGCCAAATTTCTTCNGCGAACATTCGGGTCGGCAATTTCTTGGTCGCCACAGCTGGCATGAAAGATTCATTTTGAGCCGAGGTGAGTTTGGGGTGGACTTCGTCGACCAAGGAAGCGGCATCAACCGCTTTTTTCAGAAGGGCACGGGTTCGAAATTTACCGAAAATGGAACCGGTAAAAACCCAAGGAATGGGTTCTGGTACCGCCCCAGCGTACCCCCAAGCGAGCGCGTCCTGAATGGAATTGACGTCGATCAGTTCCATGGTCAAGTGTTTATCATCGTCCATCAGCGCAAGGTGTCGGGCAACAAGGGACGTGAGAAGCGGTGAAAGACTGTGGTCNACNGGNTGGCCGGCAATTCCGTATCGAATTGCTGCCATGGCCTAACCACTGGCTCACAACACAAAAAGGCGACGAATGCTGTGTTAACCTTCAAGAGGGAGTGTGTTCTCCTCTAAATCATGGGAAGAGCAGTCGGACTCATGACNGCAGGNCTTGGAACCTACATGACGTTCAAGATGTGGGCTGAATTTCAAGAAGCCCTTGGCACCATTTTTGGCCTNTCATGGGGCGTTGTTATCGCTACCGTGGTGTTTTTGATTTACCAGTCCAACAAGAACGAGCGGGCTTACGAAATGTCCTTCGGCGATATGGTTCCAACGTCCGTGAGCAAGGGTCAAATGGAGGCAGATAATCCTCAACCTCTCGTATTTATCGCCGGCTTGTATCTCTCCATTATCGTCATCTTTGAGATTCTGCTTGGCGCTTTGTGAGGGTGAACCCTCATGGCAGGCTTGATGGAAGTTTTTCTCCTCAAGGACCGAGTCTCACGTGACCGAGATAACATCTTCTTGATNCTCTTCGAAAAGGCGTTCATCCTCATCTCGCTTCTCGTCGTATTACTCACCGGCATCGCCCTCGGCTTACCCGATTGGGGCNTAGGCGCNCTGGTTGGTGCTTCTCTGGGGCCCATCGTCTACGGCCATTACTACGTGATTTACATCCGACCGGTCAAGAAAAAGCAGAACCTTGATGTGGGCAAGAAGCAAGGCAAGAACAAGAGGAAGTAGTATGGTGCTCGGTTTTTCGACAATTTTGGAATTTTTTGGACTGGGTGAAATCAGCGGCATTGATGTCTTCTTTGCGGCAATGGCGGTCATTGGAACCGTTTTGTTCATGATTTACTTTGCTCTTGTCCTTATTGGCGGCGTTGCTGATGGCATCGCCGAAGCGATTCCGTTCTTTGATGTGAGTTTCGAAATGGACGCAGAAGGCGTCTTCCANATGCTGACCATCCAGGGCCTACTGAGTTTCATGATGATGTTCGGCATCTTTGGACTGGCCGTTTCCCAAGGGAACTATGGCTCAATGCCAGCGATTGTTGCAGGTACACTTGCCGGCATCTCATCAATGTGGGTCGTCGGTAAGGTCTTCCAAGCCATTGCGGGATTGGAAACGGATGGAACGGTTTCTCACAACCAAGCTCATGGCGCCAAAGGAACGGTTTACCGAACCATTCGACCTGGCCAGTCCGGTCAAGTTCAAGTTGAGTTCCAAGATGCTTTGCGAACCTGCGAAGCCGTAGCAGAGGACGAAACCATCACCATTGNAACTGGGAAGTTTATCCTTGTAACCGGCAACATCGCTGAGGTGTTGGTGGTACGCCCACTCAAAGTGGCTGACGCAATGGTCGCTGAAGAAGAGTGACATAATTTGCCGAGTATAGTCTCTTAAAGGAGAACCATTGTGGNTCAACCATGATGGATACACTGATTCTCATCGGCATTGGCCTGTTCGTAATTACGGTCCTTGCAACTGTTTACATCGCTACCAGCCGCTACAAACTTGCACCTGCCAACAAAATTCTCGTCGTCTACGGTAATACCCAAGGCGCCGGAGCCGCAAAATGTTATCACGGCGGCGGAAAAATCGTCTGGCCTTTGGTCCAGAACTACGCTTTCCTNGACTTGAAGCCGATGACCATCAACATCAACCTCGAGCACGCTCTCTCGCAGCAAAACATCCGCATNAACGTTCCATCGACGTTTACCATTGGTATTGACACCAAGCCGTCCATCATGCAGAACGCCGCTGTGCGTCTNTTGAACCTCGACCAAGCATCCATTGAAGACATGGCNAAAGAGATCATCTTCGGTCAACTTCGTTTGACCGTTGCTTCTCTAACGATTGAGGAAATCAACGGCGACCGTGAAGCCTTCTTGAGCCAAGTGGTCAACAACGTGGACACGGAATTGCACAAGATTGGATTGTACCTCATCAACGTCAACATCACGGACATCACCGACGAAGCCGACTACATCAAGTCGATTGGTGCCAAGGCCGCCGCACAAGCCATTGCTGCAGCCGACGTTGACCGAGCCAACGCTACCCGAGACGGCGCTGTTGGTCAGGCAGAGGCCGACCGAACCCGTGAGATTCAAGTGGCCATGAACCGTGCTGAATCCGACAAGGGTCAGAAAGAAGCTGAAGCCGACCGACGTGTTTTCGTTCAGCAACAAGAATCCAAGGCCGTTGAGGGTGAAAACCTGTCACGTGCCGACATCGCAAGCTTCAACGCCGACCTCGCTGAAAGGGAAGCAGAAGCCCTCAAGCGTTCCGAGGTCGCCAAGCGTAAGGCTCAGGTGGAAATTGAAAAGGCTCAGTACGAGTTTGAAGGCCAGCGCTTGCGAGCCGAAGAGATCGCCCGTGAGGAAGTTTCGAAGCAACAGATTGAGATTGCTGCCGAAGCCGAAGCCGAGCGCCAACGCCGTATCGCCCAAGGACAAGCCGACGCAACCCTCGCCGCCTACAACGCCGAAGCAGAAGGTCAGCNAGCCGTTCTCGANGCCAAGGCCGAAGGATACGCCNNNNTNGTNGCCAGNGCNGGNGGCGATGCCAAGGCCGCAGCCACGCTGTTGATGGTTGAGAAGATCGAANANCTCGTNGCTCGNCAAACCGANGCCATTGCTAACCTCAAGATTGACAAGATCACTGTTTGGGACTCAGGCAACAACGGCGCCGATGGCGGTGGAGCAACCTCCAACTTCGTGTCCTCGCTCATCCAGAGCCTCCCACCNGTCCACGATGTCGCCAAGATGGCTGGCGTGGACTTGCCCGACTACCTCGGCACCATGAAGGANGATTGANTTCCCGTCNGNCAGTNAGGTCGTAAAACCGGCATGGCCGNGCTTGAACCGGGCGACGGTTTGAAAGACCCATTGAGCCCGAAAGGACTCATGACCACCGACCTTGAAATTGCCCGAGCGGCCAAAATGGAGCCCATTGAGGCCGTGGCGTGGAAATTAGGCATCTCAGCCCACGAACTAACGCCAATGGGCAACGGTGTCGCAAAGGTCAGTTGGCAGGCCCTCAAAGACCGCTTTTCAAAGCCACAAGGAAGCCTTGTCCTGGTGACCTCCGTGAACCCCACACCGTTTGGTGAGGGGAAAACGGTCACGACCATCGGCCTCACACAGGCCTTGTGCCGCATCGGCCAATCCGCCACCTGCGTCATCCGAGAACCCTCCATGGGACCGGTCTTCGGCATCAAGGGTGGTGCGGCTGGGGGAGGCCACGCTCAAGTGCTTCCAATGGAAGACATCAACCTGCACCTCACGGGTGACTTGCATGCGGTGACCTCGGCCCATAACCTGCTTTCAGCCCTCATCGACAACCACATCAAGCATGGGAACGATTGCAAACTCGACCCCACCCGAATCTCGTGGCCTCGTGTCATCGACATGAACGATCGCGCCCTGAGGAGCATCACCATTGGCATGGGAGGACCTGCCAACGGGCAGGTTCGTGAAGACCGCTTTGATATCACGGCCGCCAGTGAAGTGATGGCTATCTTGGTGCTCGCCACCGATTACGCCGACCTTCGCAAGCGCTTGGGTGCCATCGTGGTTGGGACGTCAACGGAAGGCCATCCCGTCAAAGCAAGCGACATCGGCGGAGCCGGGGCCATGGCTCTGCTGTTGCGCCAAGCCTTCCTTCCCAACATCACACAGACCCTTGAGGGCGATCCGGCCTTCATCCACGGCGGCCCGTTTGCAAACATCGCCCACGGCAATTCAAGCATCATCGCCGACCGAATCGCTTTGGCCTCCGCCGACCTGATGGTGACTGAGGCTGGTTTTGGCTCTGACATGGGCGCCGAGAAATTCATGCACATCAAAGCCGCCACCTCTGGAAAAGCGCCTGATTGCGTCGTCATGAACGTCACCGTTCGTTCCATGAAACTGCACGGTGGAGCCTTTGGCGACCGAGGAGGAATTCGCCCCGACAAAGCCACCCTTGAGGCGGAAAACGTCGAAGCGACCAGCTTGGGAGCGAAAACCAATCTGGACCGCCACATCCGAAACATGGCCTCATTTGGTGTGCCAGTGGTGGTGTCCATCAACCGATTTACATCCGACACCGATGCGGAGGTCGCCGCCATTTCCCAAGCAGCCCATGAAAGTGGAGCCAGTTCGGTATGCATCACTGAAGTCCACGCTCGCGGCGGCGTGGGTGGAAAGGAATTGGCTGAAGCCGTGGTGAAGGCGGTTCAAAACCACGCAGCGGCGGGTCGTCCGTTTGTGCCGTTGTTCACACCCGAAACCGATGTCCTGGCAAAAGCCGAGGCCATCGCAACTCGGTTGTACAAAGCCGATGGTTTGGAATTGACGCCAAAAGCCAAACGTGAATTGGAACGCATCCGCTCATGGGGATACGGTCATCTCCCTGTTTGCATGGCCAAGACCCAATACTCGTTTTCCCACGATGCGTCGCTTCTTGGCGCCCCAACCGGCTTTACCGTTCCAGTCCGAGAATTCCGTTTGAATGCAGGCGCAGGCTTCGTGGTTGCTGTTCTTGGCAACATGATGACCATGCCTGGTCTTCCAAAGCGACCGGCAGCCCTCGACATGGACATGGATGAAGACGGGAACCTCCTCGGCGTGTTTGGGTGAGGGAATGGATGTTCTGAAAAAAGACCTGCATGAATGGCGTTTACGGATTCAAACCGTGGACGACCTCTGGGTCTTGCAACGCCTCATCCAACCGGGCATGTCCGTTGGGATGCTTGGTGAGCGGCGCGATCAAACCACCGCAGGCGATGAGGGCGGACGCTCAAAGCAAGCCGAACGAAAGAAAATGTGGATTCGATTGGCCGTTGAGCACACCGAACACCAAAGCTTCACCGATGTACTCCGCGTCCACGGCATCATCGAGGAAGCACCCATCGACCTGGGAATGCATCACACCCACGTGGTCGGCTTTCGCGATGACATCAGAGTCTCATCCGCCAAGGGATTCAGTAAACTTGACCGAGACCTGCTGGATGAAAGCCTTCGTGCCGCCAACCAATCTCAAGTTGCTTTGTTGGTCGTAGAGGGGGACGAGATGATGCTTTTCTTCGTCACCGCCCGAGGCCTCAAAGAAAGCGCGACCTGGACCATGCGGGGCGGTGGCAAGCGTGGCGACCTACGCCAATCGGACAACGTGGCCAAACAATTCCGAGCAAGCATCGTGGATGGTCTCACGAAACAACTGAACGAAACCATGCCGTTGGTGTTGTGCGGACCTGGAAAAAACAGAGACCGCATGCTGGCTGACCTCAAAGCAGCCGGACACCAACGCCCGATGATGTCCATTGGGACCAGCATGGGGGGCCGCGGTGGAGCCAACGAAGTCCTTCGAGATGGCTTGGCCGGAGAAATGCTCTCCCAACACCGAATGGTGCAAGAAATCGGCCATTTAGAAGAGGCCTGGAGACGCATTTCCACCAACGGGGCGGTGGCTTATGGACACCAAGAAATCGCTCAAGCCACCGAAGAGGGCGCCGTTGAAACCTTGCTCATTGGGGCAGATGTGCTGCGCGAGGAAAGCGAATCCCAGCGACCGTCTTGGACCACCATTGCTCAGCAGGTGGAAGCCTTTTCAGGAACCGTGGTGCAATGCTCCGGTGACCACGATGCAGGTGAGCAGTTGATGGGGTTCGGAGGAGCCGTTGCCCTCCTACGTTATGCGAGGTGAAGCGATGGAAAGCATTCCGTTCTCCGACCTCGGCACCAACCCTCGAAACGCCATGCAAGGAAAACGGTGGTTGTTGATACGAGCAGAGGATCTCCCCTATGCAACCGCAGCGCTAGCCTTCAGTGAACTGGAAGATGTTTTGGTGGCGGTTGACCACCGTGGCGAGGCGGTTGAGGAAGGGCTTTGGATGCGGGCCGTTCACTTGTTGTTGGTCTCCAACAAAAACGAGGAGCAAGCCCTCCAAGTC
>PAWY01000003.1 GCA_002714305.1 Methanobacteriota archaeon
GACGGACGTCTCTTCCTTGTAGGGGACAATCCAGACCCGCTCGCTAGCGAGGATTCGCACAATTTTGGTCCGGTTTCTACCGATGCGGTACAAGGAAAATTGACCGTGGAATGATGGCGGGCCTGACGGGGTTCGAACCCGCGACCGACGGATTAAGAGTCCGTCGCTCTACCTGACTAAGCTACAGGCCCAAACTCGCCTTTTGCCGCGTCTATTTAATGCTTGATGCAACGGGCTTTTGGAAATGGATTAATCGTCCTTGGTTAGGACGGTAACTCCCATATCAGAGGCCATAACAACCACGTTACACATGTTGTTGAACAGGCCGACTTGAACCACTCCAGCAAGCGCAAGCAAACGCTGCTCGGTCCTTTCGGGGTCGTTGATGGACGGCCCGGTGTGGGCATCAGCGATGTAATTTCCATTGTCGGTTTTCAACAGTTGACCGTCCGCCATCCGCATGCTTACGTTGCATTCAAGGACGGACTCAATCGCTCGTTTCGTGGTTCGAAATGAAAATGGAGTAACCTCAATGGGGAGAGGAAAGGCTCCAAGGGTTCCCACCTGTTTGCGGTCATCGGCCACGACCACCATTCTTTTTGAGGCTTGAGCGACCACTTTCTCACGCAGCAGTGCAGCACCACCGCCCTTGATCAACTGGAAAGATGGGTCGAATTCATCGGTTCCATCAATTACGACATCAAGCCCCTCGAGGTCGTCGAGGTCGGCCAGTGGGATGCCAACCTCCTCAGCTAACTCACGAGTTGCGATTGATGTCGGGACCCCTACAATGGTCAAACCTTCTTCCCGAACACGGCGGCCTAACTCCAAAATGGTGTACTTCACCGTCGAGCCAGTGCCAAGCCCGACGTTCATGCCGTCAACGACGTAGTTACACGCCGCAACCCCTGCTTCCTCTTTCAAGGCTTCAACATCCATGCAAACGCCTCAAGTTCGCCATCTATGGACTTTCGGTTAAATCCAGTCATGTCTGAAAGTCCCAACCCTTTAGACCTTGAAGCGAGCGTGGGCAACCATGAGCCAACGCAGTCGCGCATCCATGTTGGCGCTTGGCTTGGTCCTCCTGTTCGTCCTCTCGTTGGTTCCGCCAACACACCACGAGGCTGTTTCTCTAAATGAGAAATTCACCGAAATGGACACCACGCCCCTCGGGCAAGCCCAGAAATTGACGATTGGTTCATGGCCCGATGGTGCAAATCAACGCGTGGCATTCAAAGTACCCGATGGGCATTCAATCAAGTCATTGGATGTCGACATCCGTGCCGCTACACTCGGCAATTCCATGGCCAGCCATCTGTCTGATGTTGGAGATTTTGATGGCAATGCCATTTACGANGGCATGGATGTAAACAAATCCTCACTTCAAATATTGCCGCAGGATTGGAGGTATGANTTCGAATNGGGTNCGTTAGCGCCGCCAGANTGGACNCTCGCTGGAACTTCAAATTNGGCCATCCGNGCTGACACNCGACTCGGCGGCGCCCAACTCGCCAAAGCGGGAACCATCAGTCACAATCAAGAGTCTGGCATGACGTTGGATGTTTCCCAAATTCCAGCCGCCACCGGTACCTTCCGCTACAGCGTATCCTCGGAGGGCAGTTTTGATTACCTCCTCTTTTGCATTGACAACACGGGTTGCTCGAGGTATTCCGGATACACTTACCGCTGGTCTGGAACGGTGAACAACGGGAACCAAGCCTTCACCATACCGGCTACTGCCCAAACATTGACCTGGAAATACGTCAAAGATGGAAGCGTCAATTCCGGCTCCGATACGGCATGGGTTGATGACATCATCATCACGCCACAAGGTGGTTCAGGCAACGGTGAAGGGAACTGGACTTCAGAACCGTTTGGCCCATCATTGCTCGGTCGTGGAGAAAACCTCATGCATGGACTGCTTCACATGGACGCCTTGGTCGTTGCTGGCTCGGAGTTTGAATGGCAAATCCTTGACGCCACCACCAATGCACCCATCCCAGGATTTGAACGCCTGACCTCAACATGGGCTGATTTGGGCATGATCAATTCGGCGGATTATCCTCTGTTGCGTTTCAAGGTACACATGAAAGAAGCCGCTGGAGGCGGTACGTCTGAAATAAGGAGTTGGTCGTTGAATGGGCATCTCGAAAAATCATTTGATACCGACCCAACCGATGAGGGATGGTCCATCCAGGGAGGGAGTTGGTCAAACGGAGCCATCACAAGTTCCGGAACGGTCCTGTCCGATGTGTACCACCTCCGCGGGGGATTCTCGGCAGTGGATGTCAACAGTGTTCAATCCGGTGCAGGTCAGCTTCAGTACAGCACCAACGGGGGTATATCGTGGATAGACGTGGGCGCTGTGGAACGCGATTACCTCGAACAACCCGCTTACATGGTGCAATTCCGAATGATCAACGCTACCGGGGGAGGCACGTTCACTTGGAGTTCTTTTGAGGCGGAATTGGTACGCACCTCCGTCCCCGACGGACTCCGGCTCGATGTCGGATTGGATGGTGCCAACGAGTGGTCCTTTGATCGTCCTGGTAACGGTGTGTTTGGCCTCCAAAACACGTTGATCACCGACGATGACTGGGTTTTGAAATCAGTTGCCCCAGCGAACACTGCTTCTCTTGAAATCGCCGTCCCGACAAAGGGTGTCCATGACTTTTCATTTGCAATGTCCTCGCCTTCTGGCAACATCGCAAGCCCATTCATGGCCATGGCGGTTGACGGGCAAGACATCCTCAGTCGAAACCTTCCCAACATCAACGACCTTTCTGTGGTTTCCTTGACGTCCAGTGAATTGAACACGCTCAACAACGCTCTTGCCCAAACCAATGGGCACAACGGTCCAACCGGCCTCCCCATGGCCACGGTTGAAGTGCGCATCGGCTCTTCACTTTCAACGGGGAATCTGCTTTTCGGTGGCGTTTTTGCACCGTATGATTCCGATGTTAGCCTTTCCCTCAACGCAGGCCATCCATTGGTCTTGGGGCTCAACCACGCCCTTTCGTCTACCATTCCGGTCCTTGGTGAGCGAACGGTGAACTTACCCGTTCGCATGGATGCAACGGGTTCGGTGTATTTCACCGTCATGGACGTTGCCTCCCAAGCCTCGGTAAAGGCGCTCGAACTCGAAGTGTCCAACGTCTCCGATACCCTCGTTCCAGGGACCGACTGGATTGAATCGCTTGCCACCTTTGATTTCTCACCGCTGGGCATCAACGATGCCCTCACCCATGCCTCACAATCAGGATGGTTGGTTGAACTTCATCTTTCGGGGTCGCAGCAACAATCGAAGCTCCAGTGTCCCATTGCCTCTCTGCCCATCACCTCTTCCTCCATCGTAGCTTGCACGGCCTCGGGTACGGCTTTGCTATGGTTTGACGAAGGCCAAACGGGTTCGATTTCGGCCGTTGGTTCCGGTCAATTCCTCGAGATCCAACATCACTTCCGCTTCCCCGATGGGTGGGACGATGAACCATCGGCGACGCTTTCGGTTAGCCTCATCTCTTCCGCGGGACCTCTCCTCCCTGTTTCCAAGGTGTTCGGTTTGGGTCATGACTTGGGCGTTGAAAACGACGTTGAAGTGAAGTCGTGGTCGGTCCTGTCCACCGAAGGGATTCGCTCAAGTGCGCAATACCCCTACATGAGGGCCGGGGAAGTGGTGCACCTCGAAGTAGTGCTCGGGTTTGAAAACACATCCGAAGGCGTGCCTCGCTCGGGGCAGGCCTTGGTCCGCTTTTTGGTGGATGGTAATGAATACGCCACCACCACCATCCTTGACAACGGTGTAGCCTTGTTCCCTTACACCACTCCAACGGGCCGTACCTCGATGAATCTGGGCATTGAAGTTGTCCCGCTTCGTGGTCAGGACGTCGTGAGCACCCTTCCACATTCCTTGAATTTCCTCTTTGATAACGTCCCTCCTTCGCTTATGGACCGTTCAGTCGAGCGATTTGATAGCCGCGATGTTGCTCCTCGAACCAGCCTTCATTTCACGGTCGCTGACCGGCCCCATCTGCCAACCCACGCCCAAATTTACCACTGGCGTTCATGGGTTAACGACGCCAATGGAAACGGTGTGTTTGATGCCAATGAAGTCGTTCTTGATGAATTGGAACTTCCTGAAAACCTCACGCTACTGATGGGTAACTACCATGCAACAATCGACACCTCTCAAGCGAGTGAAGGCGATTACTTCGTTGGGTGGATTGAGATTGCCGACAGCGCCGGTCATGTTATGGAAGGCGGTGGCAGTTTTACTGAGCCAATGTTCCACGTTCAATTGAATGCGAACGGCGCTCCTTCGCTCGGGGCGTCCTCACTTGGATGGTCCGATGGCCGAATTTCACCTTGGTTCCATCCATATGAAACCTATGAGATTCGCGTTCCAGTATGGGAGCCAAACGGCATCTTCGACCTCGCAGAGATTGAACTGGATTTGGCCACCAACACCGCTCATCCAGCTCCCATCCATTGGAACCAAAGCACCGGTCTCTGCACCTCATCTGACGCTTACGTAGAGATCGAGTCATGCGTTTTGGTTCCTGCAGATTCAACGGACTTGTTTTCAAGGAACGGGGAATTCGTGGTTAATTTCCTCATTGAATGGGGCTATGACCCTGACACATCGGTCTCAAGGGTCCCACAAATCAGCCTCTTTGACCAGTCTGGTCAATCAAACAGTTTCACGCTTGAACCGCTGAATTGGCGCTTCTCCGGTGAGTTGTCCATCGACGCTGATTCGGTGAGGATTGGGATGGAGGGTGAAGATGCAGACTCGCTTGGCTACTGGGTTCAGCCACGAACGAGTTTCAACGTTGAGGGCGATGTGGTTTGGTACCGCACAGGGACCTCCCCCTCGCAATCCTTGGATGTTGAATTGATGTTGGGCGAGAACAACCTTGAGGCCTCGGTTGTAAACGGAACATTTTCCGGTTCGATGATCGCTCCGTTGGTGGATGGCACCTATGGCCTCTATGGGGATCTGATGGATGCCCCCAACGGTGCTGTCTATAGAGGTGATACTTCGGCCATTGTTTGGTTCATTGTGGACAATGAAGCACCGCGAGTCGCCGCCGTTGACCGGCCGGGTTTCAANTCCATGCTGGTGGAGGATGAATGGAAGGACCTGCAGTTTGAATTGAGGTTGGATGAAAACGCCCAATTGGATGAAACCACCCTTCGATTGCACTGGTCGCTGAATGAAGCTGGCCTCGGTCTCAATTCCTATGTCTTTGACAACGGCAGTGTTCCTTTGGAAATTCTTGGTGAGCGAAAGAACGGCGATTCCATTCCTGTTCGTTGTTCGCTTGATTTGGATGAACTCATGATTCCCGCCTTCAGAACCAAAGCGGTTGAGTTNCGCATATGGGTGACAGGGGACGACGAAGCAGGTCTCACCATCGATGCCGTGTTCAATGACATTGATGCTCCACTTCGCGTTTGGAATTTGGAACAACGCGTCCCCGTCTACACGGTCTCGGACATTGACATGAAACCATCCAGTGACATCCATCAAGGCGACCTCATNGAAGTCTCTGCCCTGATCTCCAACAACGGTTTGGCCGATGGAGAAGCCAACCTTGTTTTGGAACAAGTTGAATCAAGTGGAGCCCGAACCCGACTCGATGCCAGAGCGGTGGAAATNCAAACCGGTGNACAANTCATCTACCAGTACCTCTGGAAACCTGGTCGNGATGGTTCTCAGTGGCTGGAACTNAGCATCGTGAACGGACCAAATGCACAATCCAAGACGGTGCTTGTCGATGAGCCTCGCTCGGACGGTGTCTTTGGAACCATCAGCACCGTCAATCCAGCGCTTCTCACCGTGGTTGGCTTGCTNACCGCAGGTCTTGTGGCCCTTTTGGTGATTGGACTGCGCAGGGAAGTGCCTCCGTCCACACGACTTGGCCAGGCNCCAGCAAAGAACATGGCACATATTCCGGTTCCTGCACCNNCTTCNGGGCCTTACGGNGAAGAGGGGCAGACCCGTTCTCCCGGCGAAAACCCGTANCAGTGAACCCGCTTGATTGAGGGTTGCATTGAAATGTCAAGCCTACTCACCAACGCCCGGAGGGAGTAGGAGGACCGCTGACAGAGTTCGACTCTGAGGAAAGTCCCCTCTCCAAAGTGCAGGCGGCTACCACAAGGAAGCAAACAGAAATGGTTGGGTTCAGGCTGCAGAAACGAACGATGCAAGGTGTGTACAATGACGTTGAAAGACCGAGGTTGCCATGTTGTCGATGAGACGAGCCACCCCGCCGGAGCAAGTCCAAACCGTCCCGTTGACTCGGCACGACGAGGGACAGGTAGGATGCACAGTTGAATGCGGTCACCGAAAGGGAACAGAAAGGGGCTTACTCCCTACTCCCTCCCCCTACATCCTCGGTCCAAAGCGAGCCGGGTATGACGGCGTCCATGGGCTTCATCACTGCAGAGTCTCCGATGGCAATTCCTTCTCCGAAATCAATCCATGAAGGATGGCCTTTGAGTTTGGCTCGAGAAGTGTGCTCCGCCGTGATCACGGCTGGTAGCAGGAAGGTGCTGGTGATGAAAGCGAAGATAATGAGCAGACACATCAACATGAAGAAATTCTCCAATCCGGGGAACGCTGCCAAGAAACCAGCGGCAATGCCCGAGACCGTGGTGATGGTGGTTTCAAAGATGGTTTGCCCCGTTTCTTCAATGGCTGACGCCATTCCTTCCGGTGTTTCCCCCTCCTCCCGTATCCTGTGCATGACGTGAATCGAGTCGTCGACGCCGATACCGAACACGATGGTCCCAATCATGGCGGTGAAGATGTTGACGTTTACATCCCCACTTTGCATCAGCAAGGGTTGCCAAAGGATAACAACGGCCACGGGAATCATGGTGTAGACGCCCAACCGTGGCGAGCGGAACACAAACATCAGCAATATCGTAAGGACGAGGAGGGTCAACAAGGTCGTGGTGGATTGGGTGTCATGGATGCCTTCGTTGATATCCAATGAAACTGGAAGGCCCCCGGTGAGGAGGGATGTCCGTGTGTTGAGCAGCGTAGGCCCCTCCTCGAGAATATCGTCAATTTCATCCCTGAGTTCACCTGCAACGTTGAGGTTCATGTAGGGCTGGGATACGTAGACGATGGCCTTGGTTCCCCCTTCATTCATCAGCATTGAGCGTACTTCCTTTGACAAGGTGTCAAAAGCGACATTCACCATGTCTTTTCTCAAGGATTCACGTTCACTGAGTGGAACCAATGTCCATCCCGCACAATTTGGGTCGAGCAGGTCCTCACTTTCCCAACAAGGGTCGTGAAGCAAATCCCAGAGGGACCCGTCCCCTAGCGTGAGGCCATCGGCCACGGTGATGGTAGCTGGCACTGCTTTGAGGAAGGTGATGATGCTCGTTGTGGATGTTTCTTCCACACCGTCAACGTCCTGTTCAACCACATCAATGGAGTCGAGGACCGGTAAATCACGTATGTTCTCGGTGTTGTTGGTGTTGGGACGATTTGAGGCATCATAGATGAACAACGATGTTTGACCACTGCTGAATTGACGGGAATATTCAGCCAAGGAATTGAGCGATTCAATGCCATCNGGGGCTTCAGAAGAACCGGTGATGGGTTTGTTGAGTTCATCCATGTTGGCCACGCCATAAGCGGTGACTGAACCTGCGATGAGGATAACCAGCAGGAAACCCTTGATGGGTGCTTTTCCGATGTTCTTCCAAACGCTTGGATTGCTGCGTTTGTTGAATTTGAGCATCCAAGCCAACGTCGGTACCAGCACGATGCTCAAGATAAGGGTTGAAGCAATACCGATGACCAAGGTTACACCCACGGAACGTATCGGAGCGATGGGGACGATGAGCGGAGCGATAAGAACGGAAAAACCGACGATGGTGGTCATGGCTGAGAGGAACACGGCGACCCCGGTGGAGCGTGTCATCTCCATCACACAGGACTTGTAAAACTCAAGATCCCATAAGTCGGGAACGGCGTTNGGAGGCTCGCCTCGCTTTCGTCTGCGTTCGTTTTCATCGTTCGCTTTGTCGATTTCTTTACGCCGGACTTCCTCAATCCGATTGACCATGTGGAGGGCATAATCCACACCAAGGCCAATGAGGATAGGGAAGGTGGCGACGATCATTGGCGTGAGGGTGATGTCCATGATCACCGATGAGCCAAAGGTGATGGCGAGAGCCATGAGGATGGGTGTGCCCGTGATGAGAACAACCTTGGCCGAGCGATGAAGTGCCGTGATGACCAGAATGGTGAACAGGACGGACCAGGGGAGAATCATCAACAGGTCCTCATAAATGGCGTCGGAGATGTCCTCCAGTACCTTGGTGAGGCCGGTAACTGTGATGGTGTCCGTGTTTCTGAATTCCGAGGGTCGGTTATCGATGATGTCTTGAAAATGGCTGAGCAGGGCCGAGAAATCCTCCCAATCTCCGGTCACTGAAGGGTTGTGATGCATGCCAACCACAATGGCCGTGGTGTCCCAAATGCCATCACCGTCCATGTCGTTGGTGAAGTTGCCATCACCATCGCTGTCAACGGTGGGGTCCATGTCATTCGTGTCCTTGATGAGCGCATCAAAGGCGCCGTTTGATTCTTCGATGATTTGGTCAATTCGGTCTTGACTCGGGATGGCATATTCTCCACCTTCGGGCAAGGAATCACAGTCCAAGGCAATAGGTAAGCGATTGTTTACTCCATGCACGCAAAGGGAATTGTTGAAACGTCCGTCGGCNGAATTGATCTCTTTGATGACCTGGGCGGGAGAGATGATCCAAAGCACACCATCGTTGCGGCCGTGGTCGGTTTTATCAAAATCCATGCCCCGGCTTGTTGAGTCACCCCCAAGGTTCCTATCGTCACCTTCCAACCAACTGATTTCGTTAAGCACCACTTCATCGGTGATGTTTGTCGTATCGTTCGGGTTGTTGGCGTTGGGGGTTGTGATGTAAATTACAGCTAAATCGGTCGACCATTCCGTGCGAACTTCAAGCAGTAAATCGGTGGATGAGGCGCCATCNGGCAGGAAAATTTCGACATCATCATCGATTTGTTCTTGGAATGCCATGCCTTGTTGAGCAAAGACNGCACTGATGATGACGAACAGAGCAAGGATGGTTCCTGGCGAGGCTAGAACGGTGGAATACAGGCTGTCAAGGCGATTGGTGAAGCTTTCCTTGGCTGCTTTGGACGCTCGCTCAAGAGCGTGGCGAAGGGCCTCCAAGGCGGATGCTTCGCTGTCCATGTGATGTGGAAGTCATGGTGGCTCAAGAAGCATTCCGCTCAATGCGGAGGTTTTGAGGGGTTCAGCAAGCGTCGTAGGCTTCGATGAGGTACTTTGTGATTGGACTCGTCCATGCGAGTTCACTGACCCCGTCTTCCCCTTCAACGGCATAGCTGCGAATGACATCCCTCACCCGGACGTTTCCATCCGAAGAGCGAGCAAGGATCATGGCTGCTTTGATGGGTTTGCCGGTGCCGTGTGGGTCATAGACGGTATCAAGGGCTTCCTCAAGGAACCATTCTGCTTTACCTCCGGGCTCCCCTTCGTAGGTTTTCTTTGGTTTCTTCGCACCAAATAAGCCACCAGTTTTGGGTTTGGTGGGAGCCGGCTTGCTCTTCTTTGGAGCGGCTTTTGTTGAAGCAGCTCCNTTTCCAGATTTCTTGGTATCCTTCTTCGCCGGCTTGGATTCCTTCGANGCTTTTTCGGCGGCTTTTTNGGCCTCTTCCTTNGCGTTCTCAACCGCCTTTTTTGCGTCGGAGAGTTGGTCTTCAAGGTCCTGAATTTTGTCTCGGTACGTGTTCGCCAGGTGCATCAACGACGACCGCATCGCCGCCTCCAATTGGATGGTCAAGGCGACACCGGATGCGTCGCTCCACTTTTTCCATTGGAGCATGGTGTTGGCATGAATGTCCGAACCGCATTTGGGGCAGAAACTCTTGTTCGGCGGCTGCATGATGGGAACGGTTTCCAAAGCCTCGTTGGCAGGAATGACCAGTCCTTGAGAAACTTTGAGGACCTCAAGTGTTGCTTTTCGACCCAAGTCCATGGCATCCGAAAAGGTCTCACCTTGCTTTTCAAACGCACCAGCGTTCTTCAAATCCAACAGTTTGCTTCCGCTTGTTGCGATTTCAACCGCAGCGTTGGCTGCTTCGTGGTCCCAGTTCGCTGCTTGGAGCGCCGGGGCGACCTCTTCGGCTGAAGGCGCAGCGGTCTGGGCGGCTGGGGGAAGTTCACCATCATCGGCCGCAGCGGCAATGCCCAAAGCAATGGGGTCTGCACCGTCCTCAATCTTCGCTATCATGTCAAATTTCTCAGACATCGAGAGGTCTTCTCGGAGCCGAATCACGTCCTTCAACTGGTTCAGATCGTGACCGGTGGCCGTGATGGGGCCCTGCTGGGCCAAGTTGTGTCCGCAAGACAAACAAAATTTGGCTGAAACTTCCACGCCTGCCTCGCATATTGGACAATACACGCCGCCCATGAAGGTTGAACATCGGTTACACCTTTTGAATGGTGTGTAGAAACAGGGTTGATTTCCCCACCATTTTCCACGCCCGCTAGGGAGTCAACGTGGCGGCTTTGCGGACGAGTTCAAGAATTTCCTGTTGACTGCAATTTGAAAGGATGGGTGCAAGTCGGGGTCCACGCTCTGCTCCCATGAACAGGGCATAGCTTGCACGGTAGACGTCCCTCATTCCCGTTTCGGCTTCGTCTCCTGCGGATTTGAAAGCCGCTGTGATGCCATCGGTGGTCCATTTGGCGTTTCCAAGTGTCCCAGAAAGAGCAACGATGACTCGCCATTGCTCGGTGCTAAGCACTTCAAGGGCGCTCACGTCGGGCTCGGTGCAAAGGTTCACCTTCATCTCCTCGGGGAAATGCCCCGAAGCTATCCACGAGCGCATCCTCGCCAAACGGTCGCGGAGTTGGCCCGAAGGTTGGTCAATGGAGCCGGAGGCTCGCAGGCTTGCCCAGACGTCGTTGTCATCGGGTTTGATTTGAGCCAGNAGGGCCAAATGCCTGAAACTGACGGAGGTCGCCACTGAACGCCCTTTTTCATCGATGGCTGAGAGTTCCAAGGCGACCTTCGCATCTTCGAGTTGAACCTTTTTTCTCCGGCTGAGGGACTCATCTTGCATCTCACGGTCAAAGTCTCGGGCCGATAGCCGTTCGAATTCGTCTGCGAGGTTGACAAGACCCATTCCAGTGTCAAATTCTATAGCCTTGCTTGGTTTTGAGTTGGCAATCAAAAAACGAAGAATTTCTGGAGGTACAAGGCGAAGCGCCTCAATGGGCCCAATGGTGTTCCCTGATGATGAGGACATGGCGCCTTGACCACGCAGACTGATCCATTCATAGGTCAACGGGGCCGGGGGCTCGTGTCCGAAGAGAACGGCGATTTCCTTTCCTGTGTCATAGGAACCTCCTGCAGCNCCATGGTCCTTACCAAAAGGTTCGCAGGTGATGGTGTTGAATCCCCATTTTGCAGGCCAGTCCAAACGCCATGGAAGTTTTCCTTCACCCTTCTCGATGTTTGAAGAGCCACTTTCACCATGGCTGTCCGTCCAATGAACCAGAGGATATTCATATCCTGTGATGGTCAAACCGTCGAGCGACCCTCTCGAGTCAAGGGGTTGCCATGGGAACCAAGACGTTGGGAGTTCGCGTCCTGAGACACGTTCAATGATTTCGCGAATGGCTTCGGGTTCATCGCACGCTATGCGAGCAGCCGAACTGAACTTTCCAGACTGGTAGGCTTCGAGGTTCGGAAGCAATCGTGGGGTGACCCCGATTTGTTTCAAGGCGTCCAAGAATGGGAGGAGGAAATGGTCTGCATAGGTCCATCCCTCCTCGTTGAATCGTCCCCAGTCGGGTTTTCCATCCACGTCGGGTGCCGGTATTGAACCAAGTTGGTGCCCGATGAAATCCTCGTAGCTCGGGTCAAGGAACGGGTAGACTTTCCGAAGTGGGTCGGCGTTGTCAACCACGAAAACCAGTTCGGCCTCCATTCCAGCCCGGCGGGCAGCACGGGCAATCATGTCGCCCGTGAGGATTTCACGTAGATGGCCAATGTGAAATTCACCGCTTGGTGTGATGCCCGTCGCCACGATGTGCTTTTGGCCACGCTCAGCGAGCCGTTTGGCCATGACATCGCTCCAATGCATGCATGTTCACCTCAAACCACGACAGCACGAATCAAACCGCGAAGGGGGACATCATCAATTTCATTTCGTGTGGTTTTGTTGACCAAAACAACCGCTAAGCCGACTTCCCCACCTGCTGCTCGAATGGATTGGATGGTTTTTGACATCGTCTTGCCAGAGGAAAGGACATCGTCGATGATCACGACTCGCTTTCCAGCCACTTGGCCGTATTTGTTGGACAAGGAACCGCTTCCCTCTCCTTCATCGGTCGTGCGGAACACCGTCATGTCCGATTCCATGACTCGGGCGACTTCGTAAGCAAACGCGATGCCGTTGATGGATATACCCACCACCGTATCGATGTTCTCGTACCCGAGTTCTTCATCGGCGATGTCCGCCATAATGGAGCCGACAGCGGCAATGCGCTGAGGACGCACGCCAAGGGTTCTCCATCCGATTCGGACATCGCTGGGCCGTTCGCTCTCGCCTGTGCCGGAGAGCAACCAGGTGATGGTGTCTTGGGAGAGCGAGAGTTCATCCGCAATCTGTTGTGTGTTCAGCCCCTCTTTCATGAGGTTGGCTGCATAGGCTTTCAATTCTTCAATGCTCAAGACCATGGTGCTCATTCCCCTGCTGCCGTGCAACACTCATCAATGCTTTCATGATGTTCGGTCTTGGAACGAAAGTCTTGAAGGGAGGAAGCCACGGGCAGAATTCATGGCGGACTTCGATTATGAGAGCCTACTCGACCGAGCCCGCGAAAACATCCCCGAGGAGATTTCTTCTCGTTCCAGGTGGCGTCTTCCCGCCCCACAAATCATGATTGAGGGTTCCAACACCATTTTCCGAAACTTCAACGAGGTTGTTTCGATGATGGACAGGGACGACAACCATGTCTATCAATACATTCTGAACGAACTTGGTACCTCCGGTTCCCGAGATGGACCCCGTGCTCGATTCAAAGGACGCATCCCTCCAAAACGAATCAAGACCACGATTGCCAACTACGTGAACACGTACATCAAGTGCAGCCAATGCGGTGCTCCCGATACACACTTTGTCAAAGAGGATCGAACCACCCTGCTGAAGTGTCAAGCGTGCGGTGCGACACGACCTGTGAAACTCTGATTCCGTTCAAGGAAGGCGCCTCGTGGTCGCTTCGACGTCCGGTTTTTTCACCGTCGGAAACGCCTCGGCATGGCCTGCTTTGACAAACCCGATGATTTCTTCTTCCTCAGCGTTGATGCCGAGGTTGGCGTAGGTTTCCTCGTGGCGGGTCAGTCCACCCGTGGACCACTTCGCTGCTACGCCGTTGCCCCATAGGGAAAGGACCATGTTGTGGAGTGCGCAAACACTGGCCGCATAGTCTTCTTTCTCCCGAAAAGCGTCATGCGGACTACGATGGCTGGTAATGGCCACCAAGATGGGTGGTTGCATCACTTTTCCTATCGCTCGTTGTCCATCCTCTTCGGGAGTGGTCGAGTTCCTCTGTTTTGACTTTGCAGCGGCGAGATGAAGAATGGTCGGGACCAAGGTTCGCCGAGTCTCCTCTCCGAGGATGTAAAATCTCCAAGGGTGTGTATGTTTGTGGCATGGAGCTTGGTTGGCTGCCAAAAGTGCTTCATCGAGAATTTCTTGTTCAACGGTTTGGTCAGTGAACCGGTGGACCGTCCTTCGGCTTCGCAACACCTCTTGGAAATCAGCCATGATGGTCCCCTCAAAGTTGGTCAATTTTTGCTGCAAGGATAAAGTCAGATCGGGTTAATCCCCCAACGTCATGGGTCCAAATTTTAACCGTGGCTGCACCCCAGCCCAGGGAAAATTCAGCATGGTGGTTTTCTGCTTCACAAATTTCGCCAGCTTGGTTGACAAAGGCCAGCGCCTCTGCAAAATTGGCAAAGGCGTAGGCGCGCTGAATGGAGTTATCCTCGTGGAAGGTCCACTCCGAGTCAATGTTTGAGAGCAGGGTAAGGATGGTTCCCTCGTCAAGACTGGCTTGCCCTTGATGGCTTGGCGAGCACGATTCATCAGCAAGGGAGATGCGCTCAACCCCAAAGGTGCGAATCGTCGTTTCCTTTGGTTTCTTTCTCAACCTTCTCGTGAAGTTTTGACCGCCGTTTCATGTCCTCTCGCTCGAAGGCAAGGAGTTCCTTGTCGTCGATGTAGGCCGGCCGGGTATGGGCGACGAGCACCATCTTCACGATGACCTCGCGAGAAATAAATTCGCATTGCCCATCATCGGTGAGGATTTCGAGGCTTGTCTTTCCAGAGGAGATGAGTCGTCCACGAATGTAGGCATCCTCTGGGTTCGCAAAGGCTTGGACGTTCAGATGCAGTTCCACCAAGTCATCGCGTCGAAGACCTTGGCGGCGCTCGAGCAAATCTCCAGTGTGCACTGACTTGAGGTCCTCAAGTTTTGGTGAACCCATGTCTTCCCACATCGATTTAGCCCAATCAGGCAGGGTCACACTGTTCTTCTTCGCCATGGATGCACCAACCGGCGAGCGTACTTGAACCTCCCCCTTTGGCTTCCCCAACCGTTTCAACACGGGATAGTTCATGAAGGGAAGGCGGCGGCCTTAGGCTGGGGCACCTGCATGAAAGTCTCTTGGCGCACACTTGGCACGGTCTTGCTCGAGGAGGAAATCCTCGACAAGGCGTTCTCTCGTGCCAAGAAAGCTGCGGACCGTGTTGACGACTCCGACCGAGTGTTTCGTGTTCGAAAGCAAATGACTCGGATGGTTCAAACGGCCGCTGACATTATTGCGACTGAATTTCAAGAATTGGTGGCTGCATGGCCATCACTTGACCAGTCTCCGCTGTTCGATGTAGCGATGATCGATGCTTGTGTCGGGTGCGACGAGTACCGAAAAAACCTCGCCACTCTTCAATGGGCTTCCAAGCAAGTCCAACGCATCGCTTCGCAGAATGCAAAGAAAATCATACGTACAGGTCGAACGGATTTGATGCACGATGCCCGCAGGGAAGCCTATGGACGCATATCCTCAATCATGAGGCAGGTTGCTCCCTCACTTGTGTGGTTGAGCGAGGCGCGTGAAACCCTGAAGCGGCTTCCAAGGGTTGACCCTGTTTCGCCGTGCATCGTCGTGTGTGGTGCCCCAAACGTTGGTAAATCTGCCTTTATCGCTGCCTTGAGCACGGGGAAGATGGAGGTGAATCACTACCCGTTCACCACCAAACAAATCCACGTTGGCCATTTTGTACATCGACGATTGCAATACCAAATGGTGGACACTCCGGGTTTGTTGGACCGTCCGATGGAAGATCGGAATCACATCGAAATGCAAGCCATCGCAGCCCTCGAAAACATTGGCTCACTGGTGCTCTTCTTGGTTGATGAAAGCGAATCATGCGGGACACCACTTGAAGAACAGATGAATCTCCTGAACGAGGTTCGCTTGCTTCTTCCGGACACCGAATTGATGCAGGTCAGTTCCAAAGCGGATTTATTGAAACCTCTTCCATCGATGTGGGATGAGGTGTCGCAGCACGAAGCAGAATGGCGAGATGCAGGTTCGGAAGGCGAACCCGAACTTCCTCTGTTGATGGACGAGCAAGGAAGAGTTTGCTTGTCGGCCACCGAAAATGTCGGTCTTGATGCCATGCGTTTGGAAATCGTGCGAAAGGTCAAATCTGCCCGGCCCAACAACCCGATGGAGCTTCCTGAGGGATGGTACCGCAGCGATGCGTGATCACATCGTTTCCAAAGCGACCAAGCCAAGGGCTTCCATGCCGGCTTTGAGCGTAGTTCTGGCCATCTCTGAAACGGCGAAGAAGAACGGGTTTACCTTCCCTTGGTCGATGACATAACAATCTCTATAGAACATGTTGTAGGCCATGGAAAGTTGAAGCATATAGTTGGCGAAAAGGTTGGGCCGGTGTTCCTTCACCACCTTGGAAAGTCGGTCGTCATGGACCGCAAGCGTTCGCAACAACTCAACAAGACCAGCGGGCATTTCTCCCTCAAATGGTTCGATTTGAGGTGGCTGGGTGATGAAAGACGGGTCGGCTGCTTCCACGTTTCGACGGATGGAACAAGCCCTGGTGTGGCTGTACATGACGAACGGGGCTGAACCAGCCTCAAAACTCAAAGCGTCTTCCCAACGGAACGTGAATCCTTTTTCCGGACTGACGCTGATGATGTTGAACCGCACAGCGGATGTGCCAACCGCTTCCGCAATGGTCGCCATGGTCGCGGGGTCGAGGTCGGGACGACGCTCTTTGAGCACCTCTGCAGCATGGGCTTGCGCCTCCTCGAGCAGGTCGTCCATGAAGACCACGTTGCCACGGCGGGTTGACATTTTCCCTTCAGGGAGTTTGATGAATGAATAGAACATGACTTCCGGGCGTCGTTCACCAAGTTCTTCCAACGTGAGGCCGACTTGTTGAGCCTGCAACCGATGGTCTTCACCCAAGACGTTGATGAGTTCATTGCATTGTGTCCATTTCCAACGGTGGTAAGCAATGTCCCGGGTTGCATACAAGGATGACCCGTCACCTCGCCGGTAGAAGAATTCTGTTTTTCCTTTGAGTCCACGCTGACCCAGGTCGAGGAACTGGGCGCCATTGTCGGCCACGCCGTTGATCTCCAAGTCTCCCAATTCCTTCATCAAGGCGGCCACATCGCCGTTGGTGACGAAAAGCGATTCTTTGGTAAACCGGTCGTAGTGAATGCCAAGACGACCCAAGGTTTCCAACATGCCATCAAGGACGGGTTGGTAAGCCTGCTCAAATGAATCCAAGACGCCTTGGTCGCCGTGCTCACTGGCATGAACGAGTGTTCCTATGGCCGATTCAATGGCCTCAGAGTCTGCGCTGTCTTTTCGGCGAAGCTGAGCGGCCTGGTACCAGCGAACCCGTTGGTGGTCTGCCTTCTCTGCCCATTGTGGGTTGATGGGTTCTCGGTCGGCGAGCAGTGTCTCAACTTCCCTCTCGGTCATGTTCTCAAGCGCCCAAGCGAGAACAGCGACTTGTTTCCCCATGTCGTCAACGTAGTATTCTGCTGTGACCTTGTCTCCCCAGAGCCTGTGCAACCGAACCAGCGTGTCGCCCAGAATGGCGTTTCGTGCCCTGCCAACGTGAAATGGGCCATTTGGATTGGCCGAGGTGTGTTCGATGAGGACTTCCCTTCGTTCATCATCGGAACGTTGTCCAACGCCGCCGCTCAGCAGTTGTTGGGCAAGCCATGATGGAGAAGCGGTGATGTTGAGGAAACCGTTCAGGGCTTTAACCTCCTGAATCGCTTCATGCTCGCCTATTTTTTCACACAGCAATTCAGCGATGGCCGGAGGGGCCATTCCCAGTTTTTTTGCGAATTGGAAACACGGGAGCGAAAGGTCGCAAACCGGTGGCCACGTGTGGCCGGTTGATGGTTGGAGCATGCGGCCAACCAAACTGGAATCAACGCCAAGGCCTTCAACCGCCTCCTCGATCAAGGGTTGAATCTTCGTTTTGAGCAGTTCCATACCTTCACCTCACATCATGGGATAGCGCAAAATCGCCGCCAATCCACCAAAGCCCTGCATGAGTTGTGACCCCTCTTCCGTGTCCACAGATATGTATGTCACTTGTGAGTTACTCTCTTCGGCAAGGGACGTCAGTGAGTCGATGATGGAATGGCTGGACAATTCTTTGACCGAATCGTTGGACGCTCCACATGAAGGGCAAGCGGGAAGCGCTTGTTGGGGAGTAAGACGGGCCTCCCAGGTCGATTCAGACCCATGACCGCATTTTTTGCATTGCATTTGGATGATGTTTCCTCTCAACCCCTCGGAGATGAGCAGCGTGTCCACCGCTCCACCCTTCAGGGCCTGGTTGATCATCATTTCACCGTAGGTGGCTTTCGGGTGAGCTCGAACCAGTTCCTCCAAGAAACGGTTCATCACCTGCCGTTCAGCATCCAGTTCAATCTCACCCATCAATTGGCCAGCGTTCTCCACCAACTCGCGTACACCTGATTCGTTGGAATACCCGACATCAAAGGTGGTTTTGGCGATTCTTTTTCCGACCTCATGGTGAAAATAATCGTTCTTGACGACGAAATCTTTGGTGGCACCGGGCCCTCCAACAATGATGGCCTGAATGTTTTCCAAGTGGGGCAACCAATACGAGGATGCGTGTTCAGTGGCCCGTTTGAAGAAATTGTGAGCCGCTTCTTCAATCAGCCGTTCAAAACGTTGAGCTGATTGTCCACCCTGCCGGTGTTTTCCCATGATGTTTGAAACAAGGTGTTCTTGGACATGGATGCGTTTCCCTGTGGCGATTCCGTAAGCGGCTTCCGCACGGTCGATGACAAACAATCCGTACGACTTTTTGTCCACCAACATTTCCTCAAGTTGGGTTAATTCAAACCTTGAATCACATCGGTAGCGGAACGATACAAGCGTTTGAGGAGGCTCTTCAACCACGATGTTCACCATGCGGCTCTTGTTGTTCCCAACGATGATGGAGCCAACAAAGATGGCCAAGCCGTTTTCGCCGGGTGTTTTGAATCGGGAGAGGGTGGAAATGGCGGATTCAATGGCACCTTGGACGTTTTTTCTGGTGCCTTTGGATTTGATGTTCGCCGCTTGACCGTGTTCGTTTTGCAACATGGACCTCGCATCGGAGATTTGCCGGTCAGGCGGGATGATGAGGGTGACGAGTTCTGTTCCAAAGCCCTTCATTTCCCGCAGGTCTTCCAGAGCGAGTTTGAGTCGCATCCGCCGTGCCGACAACTTGGCATCATCTGACATGGTGGTCCCCCTTTTGCTGGGCTGAGGCGTGGCACTTCAAACCTCCCACCGCTTCGGAGGAGTTTGGTGTCTGTAGGGTCTTCCCAAGGGATAGGATGAAAGCATGGGCGCGATGGAGGAGAGTCATGAGCCCGGTCCATGTCGTTGCCCTTGGTGGTAGCCTCCTCCGTCCGGAAGAAGCCGATGCTCGCTCCATGTGGATGGGCCAACTTCGTCAACTCATGGTCCACCTTGAAGGAAACGACCGGCGCATTGCCCTGGTCGTGGGAGGTGGCCTGCCTGCTCGCGAGGGAATCGAACTCGCAAAACACACCGTCTCGGACGCCCACCGACTTGATGAAATTGGCATCGCCGGAACTCGCCTCAATGCCACCGTCCTCCAACAAATTCTCCTGGACATCGGATGCGATGTGGCACCCTCTGTGCCTCACACGGTTGAACAAGCCAGAGAGCTTCTCGAAGAACATCACATCGTGGTGATGGGCGGGACCGTTCCTGGCCACACCACCGACACGGTTGCGGTAAAACTCGCAGCGGTGGTTCACGCCCGCCACTGCATTATTGCCACCAACGTCTCCCACGTCTTCACCAAGGATCCGAGGTACCACGATGATGCTGAGGCTTTGACAGAAATGACGCTGAAAGAACTTGGGGCCATCGTTGGGGTGGGCACGCCTCTCGAACCGGGAGCATCAGCGGTGGTGGACCCTGTGGCCGTAAACGTGGCCATGGATGCCGGCTTGGACCTTGCCGTCCTTGACGGCCGAGATATTCGACGTCTTGATGAAGCTCTTGATGGACAACCATTCGATGGTACCATCATACATGCACGGGGTGATTGACATGGTGGACGCAAGGAAAGTGAAAGACATGGTGGCCAAGAAATCCAGCCAATTCATGGGCAGCATGGCGGGAGCAGGAAAAATGCCCCCACACAAACACTGCAGAATTTGCCATGAAGCCATCCCTGTGAAGGCAGACCCTCGGGTTTGCAAAAATCAGGAATGCATCGACCAAAACGAAAAGGATGAGAAGAACCAAAAAACCGTTCGCATCGCCATGTTTGTTTTCTTTGGCATCTTTGCTGTCCCCTACATCCTCGTTTTGGTGTCGAGGATCATTGGTTAAGCTTCAATCCAGTCCGAATTCTCGGACCAAGAGCAAACGAAGGAACCGTTGTGCACTTTGCAGCACCAGTCCCGTCGCCATGAGGGAAAGTCCAAGGAGGCCGATCCAGATGGCAGAAAAGCCTGAGCCGATGATGCCATCCAATTGCAAGGTGAAGTCTTGAGCGGTCCGAGTCCCCATGGCAGCGCCCGTTGCCAAGAGTCCAAAGCCAGGGAGGCCCAGCACCAACAGCGGTTTCTTTTGTGAAAGGGAAAGAACGGCCCAGGTCATGACGGTGAATCCATGAGATACAGCGGTGAAATTGGAACCTTTTGGAACATCGTAGCGAATGACCGTAGGGACTTCCAACACCTTGAGTTGTTTTTCATGAGCATCTTCGAGCATCTCAAGAGAGAGTTCCATGCCTTCGGAGTCAAACCGAAGGCGCTCGAGGGCGGTGCGGGAGAACGCTCTGAACCCAGATTGGGTGTCTTTGATGCCTAGATCGCTCGAGAGGTTTGAAGCAGCCGTGATGACTTTGATTCCGAGCCTTCGGTATGCTGGCATGTCCGTGCCACCTCCTCCGTCAACAAAGCGGGAACCGATGGCGAAGTCGGCTTCTCCATCCAAGATGGGTTTGAGTAACTTTGGAATGTCGCTGGTTTCGTGTTGACCGTCCGAGTCCAGAAGGACCAAGGCATCGACTTCGAGTTCGGATGCGCGCAAGAAGAGCGTTTTCAGGGCTCCGCCATAGCCTCGGTTAACTCGGTGCCGAATGACGGTCGCTCCGCATGCCTCGGCTATGCGAGCACTGGCGTCGGATGAACCATCATCGATGCAAATGACTTCGTCAACGTACCGAAGAGCTCGGGTCACAACCGACCCAATCGTCTCTTCCTCGTTGTACATCGGCATGCCGGCAACGATGTGCGGCTTGGCCGCAACCGGCATGTTCTCCTCTTGAGGCACGGGTTGCGGTCCACATGGTTCTATATATGGATATTTAAAAAATCCAGAAGAATTAGGTGGTTGGCCGTTCCAACAACCTTGGCCGTTGGAGCAGCGTTGTACTTCTCAGAGAGAAGGAATGTTCAGACGAGGCCCAGTGGCTTAGTCGTGAAGTTGGGTGACGGTGGTCACGGCGCGTTCTCCGGAGAGCACCTTTTGCAAAGCTGCCATTGAGATGACCAAGGGGACATAGGATTGCCCGTCACTGGTCATGTAGGTGCTGCAGTCGGCGAACGCTGCGGTGTTCACGGAGAGTTTGAGTGCTCCACCGGCATTGCTTCGACGAACGTAGCCCACCAAGATGTTGTTTTCCACCACTTCCGATGTGTTTTTTGATTCATTTTTTTTCATGTATTCACCTCCTCCGGGGATGATTGCCCAGGCCTTGAACCAACCTCCTCAACGATTATCAAAGCCTCTCACGGAATGATGGCTGTGACCATTTGCCTTATACGAACGGTTTTGGTGGTCGTTTCATGCGAGCCTTGGTAACGGGTGGAGCCGGATTCATTGGTTCCCATCTCATCGACCGTTTGGTCGCTCGGGGCGATGAGGTTGTTGTCATTGACAACCTATCAAGTGGTCATGCTTCGTTTATTCAAGGGCACCTTGATTCGGGAAAAGCCGTTATGGTTGAAGGCGACATTTGCACGCCCACTGACGTCTCGAAGGCCATGGCCATGGACATCGACTGCGTCTTCCACCTCGCTGCGAACCCGGACATCCGCCTTGGTACACGAATCACGGATACCGATCTCAAACAAGGTACAGTCGCCACCTACAACATCCTTGAGGCCATGCGAGTCAACGGTGTGAAAAACATCGCCTTTGCCTCGAGTTCAGTGGTGTACGGTGAAGATGCACCACTCCCTACCCCCGAGTCCCACGGCCCATGCATGCCCATCTCCCTTTACGGCGCCAGCAAACAAGCCGGTGAAGGCCTCATCAGCAGTTGGGTCGGTACATTCGGATTGCAGGCTTGGATTTTCAGATTTGCGAACATCATTGGCGCACGTGGAACCCATGGTGTCATTTTTGACTTCATTCACAAACTCAAGAAAGACCCATCTCGATTGGAGGTGCTTGGAAACGGCCTTCAAGAAAAATCCTACATGGAGGTCGGCGATTGCGTTGATGGTATCCTCCACGTGATGGAGCAGGCCAATGAGCCGTTGAACTTGTACAACCTTGGCAGCCACGACACCGCCTCCGTACGTCGGATTGCTGAAATCGTCGTTGATGTCACAGGTTGTCACGACGCCGTTATCGAATACACCGGTGGTGACCGTGGATGGGCGGGAGATATTCCTAGGGCGAGGCTCGGCATTGAAAAAATGCTCAAATCCGGGTTTGACGTCACCATGAACAGCGACGAGGCCATACGCCACACCGCAGCGTGCCTTCTCAGCGAAATTGGACTGGAGTGAACAAGATGAAACACGATACTGAAGCAGATGTACGAACCGATACGGCCATCAAAGTGGCGGCTCTTTTCTTTGCCGCTATGATGTTCCTCGCTTTTACCACCGACCCGATTCGGACCGGTACACAAGAGGGCGACCGTGCCCCTGCCCTGACCGGCATGGCTTACAACGGGAGCGGCTGGTCAAACTTTGAGATGAGCGATTACTTGACCACCAATTGGACAGCAGGCGACGCTGACGGACAGTGGATGGCCGTTGAATTCATGGACACCGATTGCCCTTATTGCGTCCGTTCAGCCGGTGAGATCGGCCTGGACGCCGATTATTTCACGAAGCGAACTTCGTACCATTCCAGTCATCCTGGTGTGGGACCGTGGGATGGACCCATCGTCAACTTCTTCGCGAGCGCTACGGAGTTGGACATTCAAGGTCATGAAACCAGCCGCGCCGAGATTGAGGCGTTTCGAGACAAGTCCGGTGAAGAATCCTGTGCCGGTCAGTCCTGCGCCAATCGCGATGGCTCTCCTCACAATTTCATTTACATCGATGACATTGACCAAGACAACATGAAGGCGTGGAAGGTCCCCGGTACACCCGCTTATTTCTTGATACAGCCCGATGGAATCGTGGCTTGGGTGTCGACGGAGAACACACAGGAAACCATTTTCGAAGCNGTCATGCGACTGACCACGGAGGCCTGAACATGGTGGACCAAAACGTGTTTCTTATCGCCTACATCGTTCCNGTGGTGTTTGGACTTTCACTGATGACAAAAATGGGCGATTCATTGTCCCAATCGTTATCCGGCATCAATCCCCGCGCAAACTTCGCTCGTGGNCGCCACATGATGGGGATGAACCTGGTNGCTCTCACGGGCTTNGTGGTCTCGGTCCATACGACCTGGATCACGTTCAAAATNAGTGAGGGAGGAAACGTGTGTTCCAGCGCCACCGTCTTCTCTTGCGATGACGTTTTGGGNAACGCCCAATACAACGTTGACCCTGTGTTTGGAATCTCNTGGGGTNTNATNGGNATGTTTGCCTTTGGCGCTCTNCTNTTCATCACGAATTCGGTCAGCAAGGAGCCCGACGCACTTTGGGCTGAATCGTACCTCAAGTATGGNAAATTGATGACNGGNGNTGGANTNTTGGTCATCGCTCTNCTTGTNTCTTACGAAGTTCGTATGGGGAAAATTTGTCAATTCTGCACCATGGCGCACATCGCTAACGTGGTCAGCCTGTTTGGCTTTTGGANGGCAGGGAAACTGCACGAAGAAGGGCTCTGGANCGACGATGAATCCTATGATTNCAACATGAAAAAGGAGTGAACGANGTGAACAAAGAATCNATTTTNTGGCTTGTTATCACGGTCGCTGCCCTTTCTGGACTCGGATTCCTGCTGGGTCAAAGCGACGGTTCTCCTCCGTTTAACACGGCGGATGAGCGCCATGCATTGGCGGANGAGTGCGTTGGNGGNCACAGCGGTCTTGCAGAACATTACCACCCCATGGTTGTCATTTCCGTGCTTGGNGAGGACATCGAGGTTCCCGGAAACGTTGGCCTTAACGATCCTGGCTGCACCATGCGCCCCCTTCACACGCACGACACCTCGGGGAAAATCCACGTTGAGTTCAAGGAAACGGGCATCGAAGCNCCCCTTGAAGCNTTCTTTGACATATGGGGAAAACACATGGATGAAACTGGATTTGATGACCACCGTGTCGATGANAACCATGAATTCTTGATGTTCCTNAACAATTACAGCTACGACGACAGTGGAAACATGGTGGTGAACCCCAGCACCCGTGAACAGGTCTACGATTTTGAAAACCTCATTCTCGAGGACAAGCAATACATCGAACTGGTCTACCGNGAAAAAGCGTGATCACGGGGTGAATGCNCCCATNAACATCGCCACGTTTGGCTCGGTTTCGATTTCCTCCATACGGATCACCGTGACCTCAATTTCNTGAGCCTCCCNGTAGGTTGCCCGGAGTTCCTGCATCAGCATCCTCTGGACATCNTCCATGNCCTCNCCGTGCANCACGGTCAAGTGATGCGTGCTTTCAGTACCGACNTTGGCGTAGTATTCNACCACCCACTCCTTTCGGGGTGCTTTGGTCTCCCATGCCACGTCTTCCCATGTGTTTGTCATGGTATTAGATTGGCCTTGCGGTTTATCAAACCTTCCCCTTCCGGTGAGNNGCATTGCCAGATTCCGTCATTATTCTTCCATAATACTGCCATGGTTCGGCGAGATATTTAGAAAAAATTACTTTTTCCGAACAATTGAGGCAATTCCCAGGACAAGGCATCCAACGAGGATGAGTGTTCCTGTTAGGCTTGAATTGAGCTGGGTTTCCGCCCGGTCTCGGTAAGCCAATTCAACGGCTCCGTATGACGCAGAGCGTCCACCCGCATCGAGTTCTTCTTGGGTTGACTCATGAATCAAGACCACACTCCAAGACCGGAGGTCTTCGAACTCAACGGTAAAGGAATCCAGGCATGATGCGCCGACCGAAGTCGAGAGGAGGCCGAGTTGCGTNGTGATGCTGTGGTTGTCCAAGGAACATTCAGCTACGCCAACAAGCACCCTGTCTCGATGGTCTCCCCCCGGATTGACAAAACCNNGCGGCATGGATTTGCCGTGTTCAAGCACCATCAACGTCAGTTGTGTTCCCGTTGCTTGGATNAAATTGGTGTGAACCACACTGGCCATGTAGCCCNGTTCGGTTTTTTTCACCATGACGTCAATCTCGGAAACGGTTTGTCGTGAGAGCTCCTCGTTGAGGATGTCTCGCTGAACTTCGGACCATGCATCGTANCCCCGACGGGCTGGGCCCGCCTCCACGACAAAGGTGGGTGTGGAGGAAGATGCGCCTGCTTGCACCGAATCAATCCGGTCAATTCGATGTTGACTGGCCTCCGGTTGAAAGGCATCTTCCCCNTCNGTTGGATGCAAAGCAACCATCGCNATGCGTGAGCCATGGCTGTCGGCGACCTGNANCAGTTCGGGGTCAATTTCAGCACACGTAGGGCACCATGTTGCCGTTATCTCTTCCACCAACAACGATCTGCCACCGCCAGANGTTGATACACCNTCCTCAAACGTTTCTGCTTGATTGACCACGAGTCCTTGGCCGCTGAACGAGCAGAGGAGCCCGACCAACAGAGCNGCGAGGTACGGTGATGGCGAGACCCTCATCGACGTCAATCTCCNTGACCCGAGCCAGTCGGGTCAACGCCTTGATTCCTTGCTTCGGGCCTTTTTGGAGAAAAGGATTCATGAGGGCGAGGCAAGGAGGGGCGCCTGAGGACACCCTCATGGCGGAGCACTGGGTTGAAAACCACAAGCGGGATTCTTGGCGCAAGCAAGCCAANGCCAGTGGATACCGTGCNCGNTCNGCNTTCAAACTCAANCAAATNCAGGAACGNTTNCAACTNGTTCGNGANGGCGANTTNGTNCTNGATGTNGGCTGNCANCCCGGCGGNTGGGCNCANGTNGCNGTTGAANTGGTNGGAGNNAAAGGACGNGTNGTGGGTGTTGACCTCNNNCCNTGTGCNCCNGTTGAAGGCGCTGTTTTGCTGACAGGCGATATCACCGAACCCATCACGCAGGAACGNATTCTCAGNGAATTGGATGGGGAACTTCTNAACGTGATCGTTTCAGACATTTCACCCCACATNACGGGAAAGTGGGACATGGACCAATCGGTCGCCATGACGTTGGTGGCCGATGTGTTTGACTTCGCCCTTCCTCTTCTCTCCAAAGGTGGTGGGTTCACGACCAAATTGTTTCAGGGCATTGGTGTNGAGGAGTTGATCACCGCTGTCCGTCCTCATTTCTCAAGCGTTCGGCGGTATTCACCCGAAGCTTCGCGGAACTCATCCTCCGANGTCTACCTTGTTTGCCGACACCANACGCCTTGGAAGGCTCCAAAGGCTTCAATCAGGGAACGCTACGANGCCGGCGTCAACAAATTGGTCGGTGGCGATGAAATTGCCGACGACCCAGAGCCCGTGGCTTCCTCATTCAGGGTGCGTCGGAAAAAATCCAGCGAAGACCTTGAAGAACATTGACCCAATGTTTCCCGGCCATGAAACACCCAACCGGGCTTCACTGGCCAACCCCCGCAAACAGAATTGAAAATCTNCGACCCAATGCACCCGTTCGTCGGCTTGAACTGGTTGTGNTNCGNATGTATCCACAACGAATGATNGTNTCNTCNTCCTACACCGGNCNCGTGGCAGCAGCTTGTGGCAGGGACGAAACAGGTCTGGTGGGATTGGTGTTTTGGTCCGACCAAGTCAAAGAAGTGAACGTCGGGGATGTGGTTCGCATTGAATCCGGTTGGTGTAGGTCGCGCGATGGTGCTTTGGTCGTCAGCACTGGAAAACATGGAAAATTAAGCATCGTGCGGCGTTTTGACACCTGAAATTGTGCTGACCTCTCACGCAACCATAAAGAGGGGGAGGCCATGGGCGAAATCGTTAGGAGCCATATCCATGAGTGAACGAGCACAAGTCTGCACATCTTCAGGTATCCCTCTCGCAGAAGAAGGTTCGACCACCTTCCCTTGCCCCGGATGCTTCCACCCCATTGGCCGAAGCCCCCGTGTTCGGAACCAAGGTGTGCTGTACAAGTGTCCCAAGTGTGAATTTGTTGGTCCCTGAGGTGATTGCATGGGCATGGTAGTAATGACGTACAAGGTGAATCCNGATTCCGATCTTCAAGACGTTGACACGGACGCTATTGCAGAAACAATTGCGGGCCTTCGCAACGATGATTATGATATTCAAGCCATTGAGACCAAGCCTCTGGCGTTTGGACTCAAATTTGTTCAGGTTCACGTGAAAATGAACGATGGAGAAGGACTGGCAGATGCGTTTGAAGCCCAGATGTCCGAAATCCATGGCGTCGGCGAAATTGAAGTCCTTTCGATGGGCCTCATTTGAGATTGCNAACGGNCTCATCGNGGCTCANCTTGAGNCTGATTTTTGCACGCCGAGGGTGCCCAAATAGCAACATCGGAAAACCGTGCTAAGGCTTATNTCATCATNTNNACTGGGAAGNTTGGCGAGCACCTATGGAGCCACAGAGAATTATGCTGTGGGTTCTGCTCACATTTTCGATAATTTCAATTTCCAGTGCTGGAGCCGTTTTCCAACTTATGGATGATGTCCCTCCTTTGCTTCGTGCTTCATGGAGATTTCAACTGACGACCTTGATGATGGCTCCTCTTTGCTTTATTCAGTACCGTGATGCACGTCAAGATCAAACGTTTATGAGCAATCTTATGTCTCAAGAAACACGGTACATTTTGTTTGGTTCTGGTATAAGCCTTGGTTTGCATATGGGGGCATGGGTATGGTCATTGGACAATACCTCGCTTACACACAGCCTCCTTTTCGTGACAATTCATCCACTCATCATCGTCTTTGGTGCACTTTTACTACGAAAATATGTTCCAAGACANCAAGTGTTTGGCGCAAGTATCGGTTTTCTCGGAGGAGGAATCGCTTTGCTGGGTATATCAGCCGAGACTGACGNCACCCTATTGGGCGATATCGCAGCCATCATAGGCGCTGTTGCAGTTGTCGGCTATCTTGTTGCAGGCAGAAAACTTCGTCAGTGGATGCCATTGTTCGTTTACACCGTTCCAGTTACTGGTATAGCGGCNATCTTACTTGGCATCATGTCACTGATGATCGAGGGCAGTACATTTTCAATGAGTCAAGAAGATATTTCGATATTTGGATGGATAAGCAGTTCCTGGATCTTCTATGTTTTGTTCTTGGCTGCTTTCCCAGGAATCGTTGGACATGCAGGAATTAGCGCTGTANTGCGATGGTTCCCACCAATTATAGTGAGTGTGGCTTATCTGTTTGAGCCACTCATTGGCTCGATTATTGGATGGCTTCTTGGGACGACGGGAATCCCAAGTCTGTGGACTTGGGTCGGCGCAATCGTTTTGATAATTGGTACCGTATTGGTAATCAAGGGTGATGAGGCCCTTCATTCACAAAAGGAGGCTTAGAACATGGTTGACACAGGCAATTCAACACTCGTAATCGCGGGAATTTTTTCTGGTATTGTAGGGGTAATCCTAACCGCTGTTTCGCGGATAGCAATCGGCGAACCTATGTTTGATGCAGATACTNTTGTACTTTCTCAATATCTTCTNACGACCATGGCAACCAGTATCGTTGGGCCTGCAGTGATTTTCATACATCGGCTCCAACTCAATGCGGATCAAATGGAGTACGGGGTTCTTTCAATGAATTGGCCGGAATCCAACGCTCAAATGACGAAAATAGGTCCTGTGCGTGCAAAAATTGCCTACTCGCTTCGAAATTTGATCGAAGGCATTGCAACGAAAGATGCAGATGCTCGGAGTGAGATTGTTGCGAATGAAATTGTTCACTGGACGCTGCATGAACAGGAAGCGAATGTACGTGATTATGGGCGTATTCAGCTGATATCACAAACCCCCGGTCTTTCTCAAGATGTTGAATCAAAAGACACGTACCAACTCATCACAGAATTTGCTAAAAGTGGAGATGAAATCTATGCCACAGCCTTTACGAATACTCGTCTCTGGTGGTTGCGACCACAGACTGGGGAGAAGTTTCTTAATTTCAATCTTGATTTAATTAATCGTGGACTCAAAATCAAACGAATTTTTGGCGTTAATCATCCGGATTGGCCTCGTTTCGATTTAGCAGAGGATGAAGAGGGTNCAAAAAAGAAGTTGATTGAACTTCATGCAAACATCAATGGGACGGAGACGTTTACAATTGAATATAATTCATTTAACGATCCGATGATACGCTCCCGATACAACATAGAAGCTCGTGANTGTCTGCTGTTGGTCCGTAATGGTAAACCGTATTTTGGTCTAGAGTGGGCAGTAGACCTTTTCGGAGAGGCCGACAAGGTATACGTGGTGTTTGGTCAATCNCAATTAAACAGCCTCTATGAAAATCTCCAATCTATTCTTCGAGTTCACGACAGTGATGGATTGATGAAGATCTCCAAAAGTACGCCTTTTGATACCAANACTGAGANNGGTCGTGATCAGGCNATGCAATCCCTCAATGAGATACTCGGGTGAAACCAAAAAAGCACTTCAGTATGAAAAGTGGTTGTGTACAAGGGGACCCATTGATCTGCGGATNANCAAGGGCGACGGCTCGAANGNCTGGAATTCAAACCGACTCGCTTCCAAAGCCCTGCTCAAGATCTGAAACCCTCTCCGCGTCAATGCCGTATGCTCTTGCCAAGGTGGTGAGCAGCGTGCGTTCTTTTTCACTGACCTCACCGTCAATAACCACGTCTGAAAATGCTTTCAGATATTGGGTTTCTTCGAAAGAATAGGTGGTGGGAATCAATTTGCCTGAAAAACCATCAATCAATGAAAGAACCGGTTTGCGTACACCGAGGAATCCAAGACCCACGAGAACACCGCCGGCCAAACCAAAACCCAACATGTTCTCCATTATCTCGCTCGTGAGGATGAAGAGAAAGGCTCCAAATCCGGTGAACAGAGCGTTTCGAAACGTTCTNCTCAGGTCTTGATCGATGCCAAAGACCGAGTCGTTGAGGGAAGCATGGACGAACATCATGGCTTCAAAAGCCAATCCAATGGGGCCGAAAGCAAACACCAAAATAAACANGAAATACTTGAATCGTGCNATGAACGTTGGATCTGAATACCTCCAAAGTATTTCATCTTGAAAGTTCGGTACGATGCCACCGTTGAGCAGAGGTAGAACAAGCAACAACATGACAAAAAACAGCACGCTGCCGATAACTTTCCCTAAAAATCCGATGTAGAATGAATTGGAGATTTGGTTCTTGGTTGCGCCCACATTGCTGTCTAAGTTTTTCTTGATGGACGAGCGGATAAAGAGCAATGCGAGGATGGAAATGGGTGTTTGGGCGAAGACGATGGCCCATATTCCAAACGGTTCATCTCCAAGTGAGGCGTCCAACGCTGCNGGGCATACCCCGTCAGGAAACGTGGTCTCGATTCCACTGGTGACNACCGCNGAGGTGGATGTGCCAAGGAATTCATGAACGACAGGGGCTGCACCTTCTGCGGTGCACTCGATCCATGAAAGGTCGTTAACTGCGAACGGTGCTTGACCTTGGATCATCATCCACAAGCCGATTCCGATGAACAATGGCAGGTAATACGCATGTTTTTGCAAGCTTGGACGGTGCATGAAGCCCAAGCCTCGTATTTTGTAGTAGATGGGGAAGCAAAGGTAGAGGAAAATAGCAGCGATTTGCATGGCGAAAAAGAAATCAAATTTGATGTTCCATGCCACAACCCAAAAGGCATTCCATTCGTGCGTGTAGGGGAAGACCTCTAGGGCAATCCAAAGGCACTTGAACCCTTCAACCAAAAGCAACGTCGCAACGAATCGATTCTGAAGGGACTTGGAGTCGGCCCTCCACACAAGATAAGCGAGCGCAAACAACCACAACATTACCAGCAGTGTACCGATGTTGATGACCATTCTCAGCCCAAAAAACAATTCAGGGCTGAACGCTCGTCCATAGTATTCTGAAAGGGTAGTCATGCGTTGTGCTAGGAGCAAGAAGAATATAATTCCACTCTTTGCATCGACGAACCAACACCCGTCAAAAGGCCTCACTGCGTGGGGTGAAGAAAAACTCGGAAGATAAGTCTGCACACACAAGGGGGCCCCTTATGCTCGTATACGACCACAACCGTACCCATGATATCGTATACGAACTAAAGGGGCCCCCTTGTGCATGTCGTGTTAGCAATGGAGATGAATTCGGAAAATAACCATGCCGTGACAAATTTAAATTTGATTCTGTCGACGGGCAACCAATGCTCATGGACCTGCCAACCAGTACAGTGGCTGTCACATTTGTCTCTGAGAAAAATGACATTGTATTCTATACTCAGGCCATAGGTGACGAGATTATCAAATTCGTACGATTTAAGCCATATCAAAAAAATAGCTGGAAGAATCTCATGTGGAAAAAATGGCGGCGCGCACATGCTCCGGACTACATAATCACGGAGGTTATGTTGAACAGAGGTGACGATCATGAGGCTGACGGGTTCGATGATGATGCAAGGTCCGTGACCAGAGAAGAATTTGAAAAGGTTCCATTTGAGTCGTTATACTGGTTACGTCTCTCGAGTGAGTTTCACGACAGACTCGTGAACGCGGTGTTCTCGGATGGCGAGATACTGAGCTTCGACAAACTAAGAGGTCGTCTACACGAGAAATCTACCGAAGTGTACGACTACCTTTTGGGAGACGGTCGAACAAATAAGAAAATACACGACCTCCTTCCACTAAAACAAGAGACCTCTAAAAAGGACAGATCGAAAGAATGGTGGCTCGAGCAGGAGGAACCTGTGTCCTATTCTGTGAAAGGAACCCCGTCCGGCGCTATACTTTCATTGATGGTTACATCTCCATTTTGGTTCGGCCCCATCATAGTCATTCTGCTAATCCTGTGGCATCAGGACCCTGACTATTATGGTATAGCCCTGTGCATGCTTCCCACAATGGGTGTCACCTGGTTCATATTCCTCTTTGGAATGGCTGGAGGAGCGCTGACTCGGAAAACTTTGACGATAGATTACAAAAATGACTTGGTGATTCTATCTGAGGACCTCTACGGAATATGGCCATGGTTCTATGCCAATTCTGAGTCGATTGAGTTATCTAAAATTAAATGCGTAAGAATCTGGAAAGTGGGGTCAAAATCCCCTGGAGTAAATAAAGTAAAAATCTGCACCGACGAATACCTCGCAGGTGAGGGGGCTCTAGATCTGACCATGTTGTTCATGAGAGGGAAATTTGATTCAGAGGAACTGGCTGAAAACTTGGGTGTGAAGTGGAAGCCCAGACAAACAATCGAAGCTATGGATCTTTGGCACCACGAATGGTAGTAATTTTTCGATAATTTAAACAAGATGTATACCTGTGTGTTTTGCACATTTCTAAGAACCTTCAAGGCCATGGGAACCAATTTGATGTTCTTAGGGGCTTGCCATAGATGTTAAACAACGCTAGGCATCAAAATGGAGTGATTGAGTGAAGTGGATAAGGGAATAGCATATGTTCACGAGGGGTTATGCTAAGCACCCTTGTACACAAATCAAGTATTCACAACGGGTTGCAGTCCGCCCTATTCGTCCCTACCCACGATGTCGCCGGCGACTACGAGGGGGGCCGTTGTGAATGCCAACCTCGAATCCATTTATTGCGCAAGAGGAGAAGGTTAGTTCTCTGATTCTCTGTTCCTCGTCCCGATCATAAATGCGACACAAACGGCAGCAATTGCCAACGATGCCTCAAAGCCGGGAAGACCCGGGTCCTCCGGAAGCGATGAACTGTTTCCGTTGGATGAGCCTCCGCTGGATGAACCTCCATTGGAATTATTGAAATCGCAGCCTGTTTGGTCAACAACGGTCCCTAAAACCGTGTTCGGGCACTGGTCAAAGCTGTCAACAATACCATCACTGTCCGAATCTCTTTGACTTGAAGAACAACCAACAGCGTTGACCTGGGAGCCAGCGATTGTTGCGGGGCAAATATCCACACCATCGTTAACGCCATCATTATCCGAATCGAGTTGCGAAGGCGAGCAACCATTGGAATCAACGACGGTGTTGGGCGCTGTTGCATTGCACAAATCGATGTTATCCATCACGCCATCACCATCACTGTCCCTCTGGTAAGCAGCGCAACCGACATTGTTGACGCTGCTGAATTGTTGCGTGTTTGGACACAAATCTGTTGCGTCGTTAACTCCGTCTGCGTCTGTATCCAATTGATTGGTTGCGCAACCACTGGAGTTCACAGTGAGTCCAGAGTTGGTGTTCGGGCACGAGTCAGACTGATCTGGAACGCCGTCTGCATCACTGTCAGCATTCGGATCAAGCATGTTCACTTGTACACAATCGTGCGCCATGTTTCCTGCAGCATCGTACGAAACCAGACAGACGTATGGAGTCCCATATCCTACAGTAACACGAATGTTTGTCCCAGTAGTATTGTTTGTTGGTTGTACCGTGGCCCCATTGACTGTAAAATAATGGCCAGATGAATTCACCAAGACATAACTTACATCGATGTGCTGCCCAGAAAAGGTGGTTCCGTTCGCCGGATACGTGATAGAGACAGTGTGAGTTGGAACCACACGCTCTACGACCACACAATCAGAAATATATGCGCCATTCTCACCCCACAGATGCAAGCAAATTGTAGACATTCCATAGCCAACGTACACCGATGTGTTGCCGAAGGAGGTATTCCAATTCGAACCAAACTGAGAACCGAGACCGCGGTAAGCAACACCGTTCACCGATATGGAGCCGTTGGTGTAGTTGTTTGCAGTGTATTCGACACCCACGAACGATGATGAAAGTTGAGAATTGTTGACAGGTGAAATCAAATTTCCTTCCAGCACACGTGCTGTCCTCATGATCGATACACACTCGTATGTCGAGCCGTTGTCGATTGTCCCACACATCTGAATCAGGCCAAACGTGTTTGGATAGAAATAAGCCGTTCTTTGGTAGGAATTTGCGTAGGATGATGTATGTGATGTGCCGTTAGAAGTGTTGTAGTACCAATGCACGGTGCCAGAGAAATTTTCCGTTCTGTAACTCACGAGAATCGCATTGTTGTTCTCGGACAGGTTCGCAGCGGTTATGACTAGGCGCTGGATTGGTGGTGTTTTGTACACATTCACGCAATCAATCAATGACGTGTTATTATCTCCAGTCAATCGCAGACAAATCTCAGACCACCCAGCCGGTAGTTGAACGAATGCAGTGTTGCTTGAGTTGGATGTGGAATTGGATGATTGAACGTAATGGAAGGTTTGATTGTTGATTTCCAGTATCCCGTAACTGTAATTCTCGGCGAAATAACTAACATAAATTCCGCTGTCGTTGGTCGACAAATTGTTGAGAGGAGTGAGAATACTCCCGTGAAGAGGTCTTATGCTTCTCGTGATATTCATGCAAGTTGTATCTCCTGGTATGGTTCCACAAATTTGAATCACTCCGAAAATATCTGGGTAGATGTAGGTCGTTCGGTTCACGCTGTTGGTGTAGCTTGTGATCGTTGAAGTCCCGTTTGCAGCGGTGTACACCCAACTCACATATCCCGAGTAATTTTCGGACAAATACCTCAACGAAATTCGGTCATTATCTGTGTTTATCGATGCTGATGTAATACTAAGGCGTGCGACTGGAGTGATGTATTGAAGCTGATATGTGATGATTGAATTGTTTGAGTTGGGGCAGGCGTTTGACCATGAATTGTTTGGGCCGCAATTGAGTACAGTTGCTTGGAACGTGAGATTAATCAGAGTGCCGTTCGCGATAGACTGGTTGAACGATAGCTGCCAACCCATCTGGTAATATGAATAGAGCCCTGATTGGTTTCCTGAACTATTACCTCCACCGATTACGTACCACCAAGTATCATACAGCCCTGAAACGCCAGAGTGGTCTGATGAGGCGTTAATTCCGGGATAGTTAATCGATGTGTTGCAGGTGTTTACCAGATGCACACTGATATAGTTCGTTTGGCTGATGGTGAAATTACTCAAAATCAGGCAATGGGAGTCGCTGCTGGTGGAATTCGTTCCTCCCCCGGTATTGTTTCCTGTATTATTGCCAGAAGAATTGCCTCCACCGCTTGAATTGTTTCCGGATGAATTGTTACTCGATTCGAATACTGTGTTTTCGTTGAACATGTAGAGGTTTTGTTCATGGGATGGATCCAGT
>PAWY01000004.1 GCA_002714305.1 Methanobacteriota archaeon
CATGCTGTTGACCATCAGTCCTGCATTGAGGTCGTCGCTGAGGAGGGCCCCGTTGGTCAAGACCAACTGGCCTCCATTTTCCACGGTGATGGATGAACCCGTGGCCATGCTGATGTTGGCACTCACCGTCAAAACTGCTCCATCGCTGACAACGACGTGTCCGTTCATCGAACCGTCCTCTGTCCATGCTTCGGATTCGGTGATGGTGGTGGAGTCGCCTCCGGAGGGTGGCTGTGCGGCGGTGAGAGGGAGGCCCACCATGAGAAGGGCGAGAAGAAGGGCGGCAACTGGCTTGTGGGTTCGCATGGTCCCATCAAAAATTCGTGGTGGATAAGGGTTCTTCCGCCCAGTTCGTACAAATGGCCTCCACGAAGGCCTTATTCATCGCCGGAGGCCACGGCGGGATATGGACAAAGCAACGGTCGTCGTGGTTGGAAGCGGTGGTCGTGAACATGCTCTCTGCCTGTCGCTCGATTCCTCACCTCAGGTCGGTTCCCTTCACTGTGTGCCAGGGAATGCAGGGACGGCCCATTTGGCCACCAACCACGCCAATGAAATGTCAACGACCTCCTTGATGGCCCTGTTTGAACGGCTAAAGCCCGACCTTGTCGTGGTTGGGCCCGAAGCCCCGTTGTGTGCGGGTTTGGCCGATGCATGCGCCGCTGCGGGCTTTGCTTGTTTTGGACCGGTGGCGGCCTTGGCCCACCTCGAGGGCTCCAAACTTCACGCCAAGGAAACGATGCAAGCGGCTGGAGTGCCGACTGCCGCCTACCAACGCTTGGACACGCAGAGCGATGTTGATGTGGCCCTTGATGCCTATGCTGGCCATCCATGGGTGGTCAAGCGTGATGTTTTGGCCGGTGGAAAAGGTGTGGTGGTGACCGAAGACCGTTCTGAAGCGAAAGCGTTCATCGAATCCTCAATTCAAACCGACGGTTTCGTTCTCCTCGAGGCTTTCCTACCGGGTGAGGAAGCCAGCATGTTGGTCGTCATGGACGGTTCCGCCTTCAGAGCGCTCCCAGCCAGTCAAGATCACAAGCGCGCATACGACGGCGATCAAGGCCCCAACACGGGGGGCATGGGTGCCTATTGTCCGGCCCCCGTGGTTTCCTCCAGTGTCCATGACAAAGTGATCTCACGAATCGTCGAGCCAATGCATCAACACTTGTCCTCGCTTGATGTTCCTTATCGGGGAGTCTTGTTCATCGGTTTGATGATCGACCAACACGACGACCCGTACGTGGTGGAATTTAATGTCCGGTTTGGTGACCCCGAATGTCAGGTCACGCTTCCGCTCATTCAAACGGACATGTTTGACCTCCTCCACGGAGCAGCCACGGACAGATTGGATAATGTTGAACTTCATCTGCATGGCGGTTCGGCCGTCACCGTGGTCCTCGCCTCCGAGGGATATCCTGCTTCTCCCAAGAAAGGCCGATTGCTCGGTGGCTTGGCTGAACTTTCTGCCTCGGCGAACTACGGGACAGCATGGGTGAATTTTGCTGGAGTTTCAATGAACGAGGGAGGCGAATTCATCGCTTCGGGTGGTCGTGTTCTGTCGTGCACTGCCCTTGGAAATGACCTCAAATCGACCCAAGAAATGGCCTATGAATTGCTCTCAAAGATTGACCTTGAAGGTGGTCATTTCCGAACGGACATTGCCCATCGCGCCATCCGTTAATTTCTGTGAATTTTACCGTAATTTTCATCATAAGCAAAAGGGCGACTGAGAGACAACGACCTCCTTGGTAACCCATCATCTCTAAAAGGGGTTCAGAAGTGGCCAACGACGCCAGCCTTGAGGCTGGACCTAAAATGAGGGATACATATGGATGAACAAATGGATACGAAGGTGAATCAGCCAAGTGCCGTAATGGGGTTGCTGCTTGCGCCTCTGGCCGTGCTGCTCGCTCTTGCCACCACACGAGTCGTGGGCATTGAATACGACTTGACACTGACCAACATGATGCCGATGCTTGTCGTCGCCGTCGCTAGCATGCTGGCTTTGTTGCCACGCATCGTTCAGGAATCTCAGCCCGGCCTCTCCACCTCCACCGTTTCCCTCGGCGTGTTGGTGTTTGCTCTGGTCGGCGCTGAGGTACTGTACGCCTTTGCAGACGTCGATGCAGTTGCGGCTTTGATGTTCGCTCTTATCGTCGTGTTAGGTTCCAATTTGGACCTTCGTGGACGCCACGAGTGGAGAACGGCCATGACCTTCTCGGCCATTGGATTCTGGATAGCTATTTCAGCCGCTGGAGACGCCTACGCCGCGCTTCCTTCAACCTACAATATGGAAAGTGGCCAACTTGTTTCTACGATGAACCTGGAGCGCCAAGCAACCGCTTACGTCTTCTTTGCCTCCTGGACCCTGGCTACCCTTGTTGGAGTGTTGGCCGGTGTCCTCGCTCGAGGCACGGTCAACCCCGCAGGTGAAGAGGGATGGTTCTCGTTCCTCGGCCAGACCGACGGATTCAACCGTTCCGCCTTGCCGTTGATGGGTGCCCTTACCGTCTCCATCTTTGCCTTTGTAGGTTCACTTTGGCACTTCAACAGTGTCGATGTGATTGACCAACTCGGCATCACCACGGAGAATGGATACCACGGCTATGCCGGGTATTGGAGCGCTCTTCTAACCAGTGTGGTTGCTTTCATCGTCGCCGGTATGGTGGCAGAACGCTGGTACACTCGCGCCATGCTCGTTGGTTCGATGTGGACGTTGTACCAAGTCGCTGCTTGGTTTGAGGCTGGAATCTGGTACAGCGAGGACCTTGACGGAACGTGGGGCGCGCTCATTTGGCTCGCCATCACCTTCTTCCTGTGTGTTGGAATTTACTCCATTGGCAACCATGAACGCTTCGGCGGTTGGGCAAACCTCGGAGAGCACGAGCCTTCCCAGGCTCGCTTGTTCCTTCGCGCTCACGGCTCAAGCATGATGATCGCCCTGGCCTTCTTGGTCGGTTTGGCCATCCGTGTCCAGTGGTATGCCGTTCCATCGATGAATGCTTTTGGAACGGGCAACTGGGACATGACCGGTGGTTCCGACCCTTGGTACATGAAGCGCGTCGTCGACTACATTTTGGCCAACAATGCGCACCTCGTGTTTGACGCCGACCGCTTCTATCCGATTGGAGGCATCAACCCACGTCCTCCGCTCTTTTCTTGGTCAATGGCCATCGGAGCTATGGTGCTGGAACCCTTCCTTTCGACACCCGAAGATGCCGTGTGGTGGAGCATGCTTGCTCTCCCTGCCGTCTACGGTGCATTGACGGTGTTCCCCATCGCCAGCATGGCCAAGGATCACTTCGGCAAAGGCGCCGGCGTTCTGGCTGCTTGGCTCATCGCCTTCATGCCTGCTCACGTCACCCACTCCACCTGGGCTTTGGCTGACCACGACGCCTTCGTGATGTTGTTCATCTCGATCGGGTTCATGTATTGGCTTCGTGCAGTGAAGTATTCCGGATCGGCTCGCATCACGAAGACAACCTCGGCTCATCCGTTGTCTTTCGTGCGTGCGTTCAACGACGTTGCTCAGCATCGACAAGCGGCCATGGCAAACGCTGCCCTTGCCGGTGTGGCCTTTGGTATCGTCGCCCTCGGTTGGAAAGGGTTCGTCGTCGGTCCCTCAATCCTCTTCTTGGCTTATGCTTTGCAAGTGGCCTTGAACATGTTCCGACGTCGCGATTCAACCACCCTCAGCGTGATGTTCCTCGTGATGTTGACCACCATTTTCCTGATGGCTTTGCCGTTCTACGCTCACCCTCAGTTCAACTTGGTGTTTGATTCAACTGGCCTGCAACCCTTCTTGTTCATCTTTGGATTTACGTTGGCCATTGCCTTCGTGACAACCGGTTTCCGAGACAAGCCTTGGTTGCTCGTCCTCGGGACACTCGCCGGCGTTGCAACCGTCTTCTTTGCCATCCTTTACGTTCTCAAGACGTTGGAACTCTCCGATGCATGGGACGTGTTGTTCACCGGCAGCGGTTACTTCACCAAGACCAAGATTTTCGGCACGGTTGCTGAAGCGAACGCACCCAACCGAGCTCAACTCTTTGCCTCCTTTGGACCGATCACGTTCTTGCTCGCTCTCATCATGGGCGGCGGACTTCTTTGGCGAGGTCTTCGCCACCGAAATGGCACCGCCTTGGTGTTTGGTGTCTGGGTCTTTGCGGCGACGTTCATGGCTTGGAACGCTGCTCGTTTCATGTTCAACGCTACGCCCATCATGGCCATTCTTGGAGCGGCTGGAATCATGGCGTTCTGGAAGTGGGCTGAATGGGGTCGCGTGGTTCGTTCGTGGAAGAAATTCGGTATTCGAACACCGGCTGACCGCATCTCTGGTGCTCGAAAAGCCGTATGGCGTACGCCGCAATTCTCTGCGGTCTTCCTCGTGATGATCATGATTTTCGGACAACAAGCCACGTACGGTTTGGATTCCGCCATTCCCGGCACCTCCAACCAGGAAAGCGAGATCGACGAGCGCATCTACAACATTGTCCCTGACATCCTACGATTTGACGGTCTTGGCTTTTCGATTCTGGACAGCAGTACCTACGACGGTCGTTGGTACCTGGGCAGTTTTGGTTCCTCGTTCAATGACAATGGATGGAACGCAGCCTACGAATGGTTAGCGAATCAAGACGCGGACCTGGCGTATTCGGAGAAACCTGCCTTTGTCTCGTGGTGGGACTATGGTTTCCAAGCCCTGAGCACCGGCGAGCACCCATCGGTCTCCGACAACTTCCAGTCGGGTATTCCGGCCACAGGGAACATGCTTCTTGCACGCACTCAGGATGACTTGGCCGCCATGTTCATCTGGCAACTTGCTGAAGGGGACCGAGTCTACGCCACCGAAGGTGACCAGCATCAATTCACGCCTGCCTTTGAAAACACCGTTGACAAGTACCTTTCCACGGAACAGATGAACGAGTTCATGACCATGCAACTCACCTTTGATGAAAGCATGATTGAATTCATTGAAGAGCGCTCGTTCAACGTGGTCAAGTCCAATCGAAACGTGGTATTGGCTGAGGGTTACACCCATGTCGCCGGTATTTTTGACGATAACAAGGTCTACAAGGTTTACAAAGACGGTGAAGCCATTCCTTGTACTGATGCGCTTTCCAGTTCCTGTGTGGGCGATGCTTGGAGCTCCATGGAGCAAGCCGACATCACCTTCAACAACAACGTGCGAACTTCAGAAGAAACCGTTGAAGGTCGCAGCCACACCATCTTTGGCGATTACTGGTACACCGATGACTTGCTCGACGAGTACCTCTCGGTGTCGACGTCCATCCACCGAAAGAACGCCCGTTTGGCTTTGACTACGCAGCTCCTTACGGCCGCTTTTGATGCCAACCCGAACTACATCATTCACGACCTTTACAACGACCTCATCAATCTTGACAGCCCGTACCGGGTCCAAGATTACGAAGGAGCCCCTGGTGAAACCATCACCCGAGACCACGAAATTCGTTACTTTGCCATCGACGACCGTCTCTACCCACGCGCCGGTCGCTACACGGCGGACGCCAATTACAACCGTGGTCAACCCATGGGGATCTTTGGTGCACCAACCATCCTGTCTGGACAAGATGTCACCACTTACATGAACGAAGTGTACGAGACCGTTCGTGGCGACTTCCAGGACGAGATGACCCGTGAAGAGGTTGACGAAGCGATGCAGAAGGACTTCCTCAATCAGCAGGCCGGTGCAGAAATCGACCCGCTGCAAATCGAGGATGTCCGGGTTGACCACAACCCTGCTTTCTTTGACACGATGGTCGCCAGAACCTACGTCGGGTACGGAGCCTCCACGCTTGGGCTCAATGCCGGTTCGAGCAACCCTCAACCTTCGCAACATTTCGGTCAATCCGGATCACCCGGTACGATTTTGACCAACGCTCTGCCATTGCCCGGTGCCATGATGAATCATTTCGTCATCGCCAACTGGTACAGCGAAGTTCCTGAAGACCAGATACAATCAACGAACACCCTGGTGAAGATTCTGAAGTACTACCCCGGTGCAGAATTGACCGGCCAAGTCACCATGAGCGACAACGGCGAAGGTCTTCCTGGCGTCCGATTGCTCATNGAGCGGGATGCGTTCTCCGGTGAAGGCAGNGAAGACCTTGATGAGGACACCTACTGGGTCCCCATTGGCTATGTGGACGCCGATGAAGAGGGCAATTACGACTTCCTCGCTCCTGCCGGACGCATTCGTGTGTCCGCCTTTGCGGGTGATTTCGACCCTACGGCTGCACGTGACAACATCCGAGACGGTTCCTACGGCGAACGCCTCAGCGATATCCTGACCGAAACCAACGATGACCGCACCATCAACGAAATCACCGCTGTGTTGGGTCAAGTCGCCAACATGACGTGGTTGGGCGAGGCTCAACTCAACATCACCGGCGATGAAGCAAACCGTGTTGTGGACATGGAAGACAACCTGGACATCACCATTGAAAGCAGTGGTGTTTCCGGGACCGTCGTGTGGTCGGGCGATGAAGAATTCAACGGCGAACCGATTGCTGAAACCACCTTCATCCTGCGAAACATTTGGTCCATGACCGAGAATTACACCGTCGAAACCACGAGCGGTTCGTTCACATCTGATGAATCTCGAATCCTCCAAGGTACCGGTGAAGCAACGTTGGTTGAGAACGGTTCCTTTGACAGTGAGGGCATCGCTCTCGCCAGCAATTTCATTGGAACCTTCACACGTGATATCGGCAGCGATCGTTCTTTCTTTGCGAACGGTACATGGTCCGGTAACGGTCTCCTCGAAGCTTCTTGGGTCGCACCGGCCAATGTGGTCGATTGTGATGCAGACAACCAGTCCAATGCCTTGATGCCAGTGAATGAGACCTTCTGTCTCATCGATGACAGTGGCGACACACCAACCTACCGCCTCGAGGGAACGGTTGATGCCATGGGTACGTTCACTTCAGAAGGCACATCAACGCTCAGTCGAACCTACGGCGACGCCGACGCTGGACAGGGTGAAACGCTCGAAGGCGCCGGATTGTTCGAAGGTACGGGAACGTTCAACGGAACTGGATTGTTCATCGGTGTTGGATCCTTCTCGGGTCCAATGGTTGAACCCGGTTCCTTCTACAAGACTGGCCTTCTTCCTGGAACGTACAACATGATTGCACAGCTAGAGAACGGCAAGGAAGTCTTGTTGCCCGACCCGGTTGAAATCGGAATCGACCCAACCTACGACCTCGCCATGACCATGCCGGGTGCCATCTTCAAGGACACCCTCCAGGACATGCACGGCGATGCCATGCCAAACCAAACCATTGAGTTTGTTGACATTGACCTGGGCGAAGAATTGGCCGTCATGATCACGACCGACGAAGAAGGAAACTTCTCTCACGGTCCAATTCCTCCCGGTGACTACTATTACCGTGGAGACGTTGACAACGACGGTTGGTACGATTTCAACGAGTCCACCTTTGTGACCATGGACACGACCAACATCACGCTTGACCTCAATGTGCCCGACACAGCGGACGTCACCTTGACACTCGTTTCGCCGGTTGACCCATTGACACAGGAACCGCTCTTCGATGTGGCCAACCGGACCATTACGTTCCAAAACGAAATTGACCTGCTGGACCCGATCAACGTCACCAGCGATGAGAACGGAGAATTGTACGCTGAACTTTTGTTCGGTGTCTGGAACATTCGCGACGATGTGAACCCCGAATTCGTGCTCTTCGACCAAATTGAACTCGAGCCCGGTACCGATGACCTCGTCAAGGATGTCACTTACGCACAAGCCGCTTACATCAACGGTTCAATGCGAAATTACCCTGGCCTCACCGTTGAGGAATGGAACACTTGGTACGATGAAACACTTGAGGAAAACCGAGAACAAACCACGCAACCTGCATCCGGTTTGACGGTCAACTTTGTTTCGGACAACCTTGAGTTCTCAGCCGTCACCAACCTTACGGGACACTTCTCTGTACGTGTCCCTTCCGGATTCACCTACCACATGACCACTGAAAGCGTGGTGACGAACCGTGGATACGGTGCACTTGTGGCCGTCGAAACCGGAACTGACAACGACCTCGGCATGCTCTACATCCAACCCACGACAACGCTCAACGGAGTGGTTCACCTTTACGACAACAGCACGCGTTGGGATTCAAGTTTCCCAATGTGGGAGGCACCCGAGATCACCGCTACGAACGATGCTGGATTGATGTGGACCACCACCACCAACGAGTTTGGAGAATTCGCCTTTGAACTTCCAAATGGAGTTTGGGACCTCACCGTTTCCGACGAGCGCCTCAACGTATCCGCGATTGAGGACATGGCCATTAACCGTACGAACTCCGAACCCCTCTCGTTGATTGAACTCATTGCAGAGCCTGACGCCATTGATGTGGTCATGCACGTTTACCTCAACGCCGCCGAAGACGGCACCTTTGAGAATGGCACCATGGCCACGCCTGCCTTTAGCCTCAGGCCAATTGCCGAAGACCAAGACAGCCTGTACTTCACGGCCGATGACTACACCGAGCCCGGGATCATCACCGTGTCGCTAACGCCCGGTGGCTACGATGTCGTGTTCAACCGGACCGCAGCCAGCGATGAGAACGCCACGGATTACGACTTGGTCGGTGAGCAATTCTTTGATGCGATTCGCATCAGTTTGGACGCTGTTGAGGACCCGGTTGAGGTGGCGTTGAAGAACACCTACCTGGTTTCAGGTACGTTGTCCAACACCAGCAATGAAGGCATTGCCAATGAATTCCTGCTCTACAACGACGCCGAGGATCAATGGTTCAACATCGGCTCGGACGAGAACGGAACGTTCGCAGCGTATGTCCCAGCCGGTGATTGGTTGGTTATCGTGGCTCCGTTCACCAACGGTGAACACACCGAGACACTGCGCCACCCCATTACGGTGGATGCAACCTCGGACCGCTTGGACCTCAACTTGACCACCCAGGTCAGCATCGATGTTTCCATGCAGCTCTTGGAAGCCGTGACCGAATCACCACTCAGTGATATGACGGTGACCGCGGTGAGCCATGACGGATTTGGCAACATCACCTTTGAGCGAACCGACGCAGACGGAAACTCAACGGAATTGTTGATGCCGGGTACATGGAGTTTCTACCTCAACCGTACCATTGGAACAAAATCATGGTTTATGGACACCAGCGATGCTCCATTCAGCACCGATCTCGCCGATGAGAACAACTCCCTCGTGTTGGACCCTGTTTATGCGGTCTTGGAAGTTGAAATTGGAGGTAAGGTTTACTGGGACCTCGACAACAACAGCGTGCCAAGTTTCGGTGAAGGACTTCCTGAAATGAACGTCACGGTCGTGGGCAGCAACAACACCGACGTCTCCACAACGGTGGTCACCGATGAAGAAGGCGTTTGGCGTGTGTTTGTCCCAATTCGTGACGTCTACAACGTGACCGTTGCGAAGGAAGGATTTGAGACCGTGTACTACGCGACCGCCAACCAATCAGGATACACCGTTCACGACAGCCCAGATTCCACCGACATCGAGGTGACCGCAGGTCTGGTCGATGCCGAAGGAACGGTCACTGACCAACTGGATGCTGGTCGACTGGTTGATGCAACCATTGTGCTCTACCCCGTTGCTGGTGTTGAGCGAGAGCCGGTAGAAGTGAGCGGCACCATGAACGGTACCACCCTTGAATGGTCGGCAAGCGTTCAACCCGGTGAATGGGTCGTCGTGGTTTCACAGACCAACCCTGGTCCAAACGGTGGCGGAGTTGCCGTCGGATTGCTCGATGCGAGCGTCGCCAACGGTGGCAACATCAGCATGGTCATGGCCCTCGGAGGCTACGTTGACCTCTCCACTTCGTGGACGGACATTGAACAAAATGTGCATCATGCAGGTTCTGACAGCGCTGGTTTCTCCATGATTCAAGAAGCCGTTGAACTCGAGGTCACCTTTGATGAAAAATCATGGATGATGGCCGTACCCGCTTCGGGTGAACTCCGTGAACTCTTCCCTGAGGGCGGTGTTTCGTTTGATGGTGAGTTCATGACGGTTCAGCACAGCTCCCAACTCGATATGGAATACTTTGGTGGACAGACGACCACCATCACCGCTGACTCAACCATCGCAGCCACGTTGAACTTTAACCGACGTGTCAACTCAGCCCTGGATATTTCATTCAATGCTGATTCCCTGACTGACGGCACCTTGCTCAACGCCATGGATGGCGAAATTGAAGCGATTGTTTCCTCAACCAACGACTCCATTTACTCGGTCATCACCTTTGATTACGATGTGGTTTACAACGGCACGGAGNCCATGGATGTCTTCGCCGTGGAAGGGGAAATGGGCTTGGCTCAAGATTCCGACCTCTGGAACGTTCAGTTCTGGAACGCCTCGGCTGACGATGGCCAAGGCGCTTACGAGGACANCATCAACGTGGCACTCGGTATCGGTGACAACACCACNGAAGCCGTGCTCAGCACGACCGTGAAGGTGCAAATCACGCTGCCAGATGTCGCTGATGCTTGGCACCTCACCAACGGCCANCGCATGACGCTGCGCCTCGAGACCGATCTGGGTGAATCCTCTCAAGCATCTGTCAAGGTGTATGTGCCTCAGGCGTTCGGTTTCACCGTCTCTGATGCGACCGAAGAATTGGGAATGTCAGCCTTGGTTGAGCGCCAGTTCTCCTTTGCGTTGACCAACGATGGAAACGGACAGGACACGTTCACCATTGAGTTGCTTGAAAGCGGTATCCCCGAGGATTGGTCAGTCACTCCAATGGCTTCGACATTGACCCTCAACAAGGGTGAGACGAGGACCCAACAATTCACCGTCTTCGCACCAGAATCCTTCACGGATGGCGACTTTGACCTCACGGTCTACGTCAACAGCCAGGATGAAAACGTTGAGCGTCAAGAAGTTGAGGTTAGCATCAAGAAGGCCACGATCGTTCTCACCTTGGATACGGCTCGCATCGCCACTGAATCGGACCTTATCGCCGACAAATCCGGTGCTGTGCGTGTTCCAATCGTGAACGAAGGATTGCTCGACGCACCCTCGGTGATTGTTTACCTCACGCCTCCAAACAGTGCAGAACTCTCACAGTCCATCTCAGTCCCAGCAGGTGGAGAGGGCGTTGCCGTCTTTGAAGGCCTCAGCTTTACGCAAGGCAACCAGCGTTTCGACTACCGAGTCGAAGTGGCAGGGGCCGAAGCAACCAGCGTTGAAGAGAAGCCTTCGGATGATGATTTCAGCTTGGAGTACAACATTGAGACGACCGCTGATGGTGAATCAATTTGGATGACGCTCCTCATCGCACTGCTGGCTATTCTCGTGGTCTACGGTGGTGTCCGCACCGCACGTAGCCGTGGTGGCGCCAAGTTCTGATGTTCACTTTTGCTTGAATTTTCAAACAAGGGTTCATGAGGAAAACAGTGGGATAGCGTGAGCCATGGAAGGCCTGCGCGACGTGGAATACCTTCCGGAACCCTCCGACCGGCGCATTGTGTCAGCCGTTGACCCTACCGTGATTGGTTTCCAAGACGAATGGCGTTCGGAAACCATGGGATGGGCCCCTCTTCAAGTTGAACCCGTGGTGCGCTATAACCGCCAGCGGTTTTCGATATCAGGCGTGGTGCTCTTCGCTCTGTTGATTTCGCTGAGCGTCTTGATGTGGCAAAATCAATGGCTTGTTGTTGACCTTCCTGCGCCGAAATCTGAGTGGGCCTTTGAGGATACATCGATACGAGGTGTTCAGGAAACTGGACTCACAGGGGAGGGTGTCCGAGTGTGCATGGTAGATACGGGCATTGATGGAACCCATGACGCCTTTGCTGGAGTTGAAATCACGTTCAAGGACTTGGTTGGGGCTTCACGCCAACCTCTTGATTACGGTGCGGTGGCGCATGGCACCTTGATGTCGGGCCTTCTCCTCTCCCAAGACACCGCACAGTTGGGTTCTGCTCCAAATGTATCCTTCGCCATGGTGGCCGCCTTGCAAGACAACGGAGACGGTGAGAACACCGGATTGGATTCGGATGTCGCCGACGCTATACGTTGGTGTCAGTTTGAATTCAACGCCGACATCATTTCGCTTTCCCTTGGAGGCTCCGATGACGCTGGAGGCACGGAAGGAGGTTCATCAGCCGCTACTCGTCAAGCGACAGATGCTGGAATTTTCGTGGTGGCTGCGGCAGGCAACGACGGTCTCGAAGACGATGGAGATGTCGCCTCACCAGGCAGCGTGGCGTTGGCCATCTCGGTAGGAGCGACGACCCAAGACGGTACAGTTTGGACCAATTCATCGATGGGGNGTGTGAGCGACCGCAACGGAGATGTCCGNCAACATCCTCACATGAAGCCCGAACTGGTCGCACCCGGAGAACGCATCATCAGCACAGGTGAGGACAACCTGTGGTATTCAAGCAGTGGCTCTTCAGACGCCACGGTGTTCGTCACGGGTGCCCTTGCGTTGATTCTTGAGGATCAACCCCGGCTCAAACCTCAGACGGGTGGGAACAGTTCGTGTTTGATTGAAGTCAAACAGGCGCTGATGGATTCTCTCGCTGCGGACCAAATGAACCACGATGAACGGGGGGGTTACGGCTTCTTGGATGCTGAAGCTTGGTTGAACCAATCTCGACTCATTTCGGGATGCTGAGGCTGATTTTAGGAGGATTCCCTCCCAAAAGCCGACCTCATTCTTACACCAAATTGCCTTTTTTATGTCCTTTTCATGAATCATAGGGGCATAATTCGGGGAAGTTTATGATATTATAAAACATAATTGATATTCTAATTACGGCAAATGAGGCGCAGTATTATATTCGTGGCGTTCATGGAGTGAATCGGTGAATTGCTGATGTCTGAAAATAATCGAACCAAATCCGTCTCTCTCGTGATGCTCTACATGATGTCACTTCTGTTGGTCATGGTCAGCGTTCCCGCCGCCTCGGCTGTCAACGAGACCACGCAAGGCACCGTTACAGGTACCGAGACCTGGTCCGGGACCATGAACTTGCAAGGCGACGTGGAAGTCGCTGAGGGTGCCAAACTCATCGTCAACGCAGGAACCACCATCAACATCCCATTCGGGAAATTCATCGATGTGAAAGGCGCCATTTGCATCGGCGACGCTGCTTGCGGGGCAAGCGCCGGTTCTTCGTCATCTCAAGCCCGCTTTATCTGGTCCCTACCAACGGATTACACCAAGACCGGCCGTTGCTTGGTCACCGACAGCAACGTCCTCACCAATCCCGATGCAGCTTGTGGTTCTGGGTTGATCATCCGAGACACCATCGACCAATCCATTACCTCGATCAACTACGCACACTTTGAGAACGCTTACGGCTACCCCATCTACGTTGCNTCCCTTCAGTCCGTGCAATACGGNGCCCTCGTCTTTGATGGCTCGAGCACAACCGCTCGAGGCATGACCTTCACGGACATCAACACCTCCAACGTCATCGCCGTTGATTTTGCCTCACCGCTCCTNACCGACTCGACGTTTGAACTCGGTGTTGACGGACAGGGATACGATGCCGCTGCCGTTCGCGCTTATGACGCAGGAGCAGGTATCCTCTCGACCTTTGAGGTCAAGAATTCCGCCTTTACTGGTAATGACGCGGATTGTGGCCAACAAGGCGGTGGCCGTGCAGTGATTTACATCGAGAATTCCTACATCGATATGGACAACCTCGATATCAAAGACAACGCTTACGGTGTGCTCATGAAATCAAGNTCAGGTACGCTCACCAATTCAAAAATTGAGGTGAAGTGCAACGCCGTTGACACCAATTCACTCAAAACCACTGGCAACATTGAACACACGCTTGAAGTGAACAACAACGACATCACGACCGCAGAGGGTGCCGGAATTACCGCTTACGACGGCGCCAAAGTGTATGCAGAAGGGAACACCATCTCCGGAGCATCGGAGGGTTCAGGCGTCGGCATTCGCAGTTCAATCGTCGAACTCCACAACAACAACATTGGCCCCATCGGTGGCTGGAACGGCATATGGATCTACGGAACCTCAGATGTTATCGCTGAAAACAACACCATCACAGAGACCGCCAAAGAGCCGGTCTTGATCGGCGAATACCACTACCAAGACCAAGGCTGGCAGGTGCCNGCGCCNACGGCTGCTCGCCTTTACTTCGCCAACAACGCCATTTCGAACAATTCAGGAACCTGCAACTCCCAAATGTACGATGGCGACTTCCCGTGTCCTGCTATCCACGTGTTCCGTTCTTCGGCCACCATCCTTGACAACACCATCTCCGACAACACCGGAGACATCATTCGGGCCAAAGGTTCGCTCATCAACGTGCAGCGAAACACCGCTGATTCCCAATTAGGGTTCGCTGGCAACGTGAGCGTTCACGATGACAATTACGGAAACAAATACGGTTCCATCGCCTACTTCTCTGGCAACTCATGGACGGGTGTTTCTCAAGTCTACAACGTGACAGAATCTCGAGTCACCGTGCAATCCGAGCAAATTCCATCTCCCGGAGGCGGCGAACTTTACCCTGTGAGCATCAGTTGGCTTGGCGCTGAGTGTCCATTCGTCCAAGACGAGTGTTTGCAACTTCCTGGAACCGTTGCCTTGCCACCTGCTGGTATGCCACTTGCCCTTGAGCTGGTTGAAAACGCCACGGTGTTCTCCTATGCAGACCTGCAAAACTTCGATTCCTCTATGATTCACATTCAAAATCAAAACACGGCTTGGGGCTCCCAGGTTCGTGAGGGCGAATTGGTTCGCTACCAAGTGAAGGCCAAGAACTCCAACGTTGAGGGCGCCACGGTCATCATCAAAGATTCGACCGGTCTTCCACTCTACGAACTTACGACGGACGCCTTTGGTTTCACGCCAGAGGTTTCCCTTCCATCCGACTTCCTTCTTGACCGCAACTGGAACCACGTCGTGGGTGATAAGAACGCTCAGATTCCCGGCTCCAACGATGGCACGGGACAACCCGTTGTCGTCGACGAAGACTCTTGCTCAGACGGCATTGACAACGACGGCGACACCTACATCGACGGCGATGACAGCGACTGCATCAACGGCCGTGAGCGCCCGTTCTACACCGTTGAGGCGTTCAAATTCGGAAGTGGCCGCGATGACTTCTCCTACGTCCTTTCTGGCCCGATTGACGACGTCATCAACCTCGAAAACCTCCGACCCAGCGTGAGCGTGAACGAACCCGATGGTTATTCCTACGCACGAAACGTTCGCATCACTGGACAGGCATGGGACGGTGCGAAGTGGCCATACGCCAACGACAACACCGCCCAACAAGCGCAATTTGGTATGGTGAAGCGAGTTGAAATTCAACCCCCTGGTTCCAGTGATTGGTTCTATGCTTCCGATTCGTCCGGCGCCAACGGTGAAATCACCATGGAAACGCATCCGTTCAAGGATTGGGTCTACGAATGGGACGGTTCTGCTCACCCAGAAGGTGAAGGCGACATCACGTTCCGCATTCGGTCCTACGACGGTTTGGATTACTCGCCCATTGAAGTGCGGCAGTACAAACTCAACCTTGTCCCGCCAACCATTTTGGTGGACGTCCCCACTCAGGGCAGTGTTCACCAAAACGGTAAGGTCCTCTTCCAGGGAACGGCTTCTGACCCGTATCAGGGAACCTACGGCAGCGACGTGAAGCAAATTTGGTTCAACATCAAGGGTCCCAATGACTTCGAGCAGCAGTTCTTCCAGCAAGGTTCAACCAGTTGGTCCTATGAATGGCTGGTTTCAGAATTGCCAACTGGCGAATACACCGTCAACGTTTGGGCAGCCGACAGCGATTTCTGCATTGATGATTCATCGGAGTGCGTTGTTGAGACTCGGACCATCACCATCAACAACGACAACATTCCACCCAACCTCCAACTCTCTTGGATTGGAGCGGAAGACCAGTCTTCAGGTGGCATTGATGGGGATACGGTTCGTGCATCAAAAGAAACCAAGATCATCGGTGTCGCCCGAGACATCGGTGGCTTTGTCACTCGTGTTGAAATCGAAATCACCGATTTGGCCAACGGTATTGTGCTGAACGACGGCCCACTGCCGGTGACCAACTTCGCCATCGATGGCTCGTGGGTGGCCACTTGGGACACGTCCAAGTTGGTTCACGACAGCGTCTACTCCGTATCCGTCAAGGCTTACGATGGCGATGATTATTCAGAGGCATCGGTATGGAGAATGACCATCAACAATCCATTGGATGCTGAAAACCTTGACCCGGTGTTCAACGAAACCGGCTGGGTTTCCACATGGACCATCTTCTGCGATGTCAACTCAAATTCGTTTGACCGATGTGGGGGTGGTGTCACCTTTGACCTCGCAGAATTCTTCTCAGACCCCGATGGAACGGGCGTTCCCGGCAATGATTTGGAATTCTACGTCTTTGACGATGATGAGACCATTGAGGATGATTACTATGACGACTTCATCACCATTACGCCCCTTGGTGTTCTCACCTACGACCCCATGTCCTACATGGCGCAAACCACCGCTAGCATCCCTGATTGGTCGTTGAACGGCGTGATCGTTTATGCCCAAGATGACCAAGAATCGAAAGCCTTCTCGCTGCGAATGAACTTCCTTGTGCGGGCTGTTTCATTCACAGTTGAGCGCACCGACACCGGCGACATCACCGTGGACGACCCTGCGGANTTCCAAGGTGAAGGTCTTCCAGGCAGCCTCGTTATCGCACGATTTGCCGATGGAAATGCCAAACTCAACTCCACCCGTGTTCTTTCGGATGGTTCGTGGGAGATGCAACTGACCGCAGGCCAACTCAGCGGTATCGAGGGTTCATCCGATGTCATCTTTGAGATGGACGGACAGATCTTCAAATTTGCAGGACAAACCGACAATGCAGAATTTGCCATCGTGGTTTCCAGCGGAGATGACGGCGGTTCAGGCCTCATCACCATCGTTCTCATCGTTTTGGCCGTGCTTGTTCTTCTNGGAGCAGGCGCCTTCTTCTTCATTGAGTTTGAAGAAATTCCGGATGAGGATGAGCTGACCGGAGATGACAGCGAAGTTGAGGAAGACCCGTATGCTTGGGCNAAGGCCAAGCAGACTCCAGCGATTCCGGAACAAGCAGCAGCGCCCGCCCAAGCCGCTCCGGCAGCCGAGGCGGNGGCACCGGCTGCGTCTCAACATCCAGGATGGCTTTGGGACCANGCGACCAACCAATGGGTCCCCGACCCAAACTACCAGCAACCACCTCAACCGTGAGTGTGACCGAGGGTTGAGGTATGGCCGCACAGGCAAAACCCGGCGTGCAGGAGCGTATCCTGCTCCATTTGTTGGATTATTCCGACTTCAAGGACAGCATTGAGGTTCCTTTTGCCTTGTCTCAAATGGGCATCGCCAATGCGGTTGCCATNGCTCGCTCNAATGTACCGAGGGCCATTGCAGGACTGAAAGACCAGGGGATTCTTGTNGAACGACAAGCCCACGTCAAAGGGGTCTCTCGAAAACGGAAGGCCTACTTTCTGACCGACAGTGGTGTTTCCCTCGCCAATGAAACNTGGGAGCGCCTTTCGGATTTGCCCGTNCGTTGCATTTTGGACGAACAGCCGGCGGTAGCAACCACACTGGGTGGTGCCAAAGGCGTGCTTCCGTTTGAGATGCGACCGGTGGACATCATCCGCTACATCGATGAACACAACTGCCTTGATGTGCGAAACCTGACCGCCGATTTGGTTGAACGTGATTTGTCGAAGCACGTCGAAAAACAACTCGTCACCTCGCTGGCAGACTTACCACGGCTTCGNCATTTCTACGGACGGGCNACCGAACTGGACAACATGGTCAACCTCCTCGAGGCAAGGGCAACGACCCTTCTGATTCCTGGAATCGCGGGCATTGGAAAGACGACCGTCGCCTCGAAATTGATTGAACGGTTCATGCATCGTCGTAATTTGCTGTACCACCGTTGTCAAGATTGGGAGGGTTCCCGTTCCTTCTTTGAATCCGTCGCTGATTGGCTTTCCAGCATGGGCAACGCCGACTTCTCGACCTACCTTGCCGCCACCCCAGTGCCCCANCCGGCGGATGCAGCGNGACTGTTGGTCGAAGCCTTGGAAGGGACCCCCTCTCTGCTGGTGATCGATGATTTCCACAAGGTTTCCGACATGGTCCTGCACCAAACCTTCCAAGCGATGTCTCTCGCCCTGCTGGGGAGTGACGAAAAGATTGGACTGGTTCTCTTCTCNCGTTCGTTCAAGCCTGTCGTGCCGACCAAGGACGCCGAAGGNCGCATTGCAAGCCTNGTGCTCCCGCTCGACGGTCTTGATTCCGAATCGGGGAGGAAATTACTCACGAGTTTTGAATCCATGGAAGACGAGCAGTGGCTCCACATTCACGGCCTTTCCCGAGGCCATCCACTCGTGTTGGAATTGATCAACCGCGGAGCCTCTGCAGGTGCCTTTCATGAGACATTGGAGAATTATGTCACCGTTGAAATCTTTTCCAAGTTGAGTGCTGAACAGAAGCGAGTGCTCTCGGCGCTTTCCATCTTCAGAGAACCCGTCCATTTGGAAGCTCTCGCTCAACAAAAGCTCAACACCGACGAATTGGACAGTTTGGTCGAATCCGGTCTCGCTCGTCAAGCCGATGCAGAGACCTATGACGTTCACGACCTCATTCGTGAATTTCTCCTTCGGAGCCTGTCAACGGCGCTGCGCGAGGAATTCCACGGCAAGTGCGTTGAATGGTATCAAAAGCAAACCTCCTCGCATGACATGTTGATTGAACTGATTTACCACTCCATCAAGTCAAGCCAATTTGAGGATGCTTCTTCCCTCGTNGTCAAAGAAGGACGCCAGTTGGTCTCGCAAGGNTACATGGAACTGCTTGGATTGATCGAACAAATTGAAACAACCGANCTCAAGGCCGAGGTGGTCATTCGTATGGCTCAACTTCAAGGCGATATCCTCGCTCTTCTTGGACGACTTGAAGAAGCCGAAGATGTACTNAACAACACACTCGAACTGGCCAACAAGAACTCGGATGAACTCGTTCAGGCAGAGATCCTGTCATCGTTGGCCGATGTGAGCCGCAAACAAGGGAACAGCGACCTTTCCTTGAGTCGTCACAAATCCGCTCTCAAGCACTACATTTCGCTCGGTCATGCCCGNTGGGCNGCGCGTACATACAACAACATCGGCTACCTCCTCCGTCGGAAGAATGANNGAAACAAAGCCCTCGAGGCCTACGGTGAGGTTGAAGCCATCCTTGAGGGCTCCAACGATGATGAACTCATTTACAGCCAAATCACCCTTGCCCGTTCGTTGATTGAACTTGGCGAGGTTGACCGGGCAAGGGAACACGCCATGGCTTCCCATGAGCGCACATCGGCCCTTGGNGATGCGGTGTTGCACGCCAGAGCACAATCGGTGCTCGGTCGTTACTATTCCAAGGTCGAACAGTCTGAATTGGCCCTGTTTCATTACACTGAGGCCCTTGAAGCCATGACCGAAGCGGGTGATGTCCAATCCTTGGTCGAGATCACCATGCTCTTGGGGGAGGTGCTTCACGATGCAGGACGAACCGATGAAGCGGTGGAACANTACAGCCAAGCTTTGGTGCTGGCCGAGGCCAACGACCTGCGAATGCAAATCGGGGAGTTGCTGACCCGACTGGGCGGCGTTGCCCCNGANCGTCAAGGTCGCATGGAATACCTTCAGCGGGCGTTGACGGTGTTCCGAGAATTGGGNGCCAAGACCCGCATGCGAGAAGTCCAGACCATGGTGCACCGAGCNGTGATGAGCCGCTGAATCATTGGACGGCTTGNGGCCGGTCAAGCGATAGGAACGTGATGCCATCGTCATGCACCACCCAAAGCCGTTCAACGCCTGCGAGCGGAACTCGGCCTTCGTGGGTCCCTGAGCCGGTGCCGGAAAGGGAAATTTCNGTGTCCAACGGTCCGCCTTCGTCNATTAAGANCAGCGATGTTTCGTGGAGTTCCAGCCAAAAGAGGGATTCATCGGCTTCGGTTGGACGCCAAGCAATTTCTTCGGCGTAAGCGACGTTTCCTCCCAAACGGCTCGCTTCGTCAGCCCGTTCGACCGCCGCAGCGATGTCATCCATGTTGGCCTGAATGGCCTCTTCGTTCCAACGCAAGCGAGTGTTGGTTTCGATGTCCCAAGCCCACACGCTGAACATGCTCATCAAGAGCACGCCAAGAAGGAACGTGAAGATGTAGCCCAACTCTGTCGCAGCGGCTCTCGTATCATCGGTCAGATGGTGACGCTTCATACCAGCACCTCCCGCGTGGTGACATCCAGCGATGCCAACTGCAGTGTAAATTCAATCACTTCCCCATTGGTGTGCCAAACCGCTTCAGACGTGCCGTAACTTGGGTCTGGTACCCAGCCGACATAATCCGTAAGCAAGTCCAATCGCCCAGGGTAAACGGTCCAATCCTCGCTCGCTTCGAGACCAATTCCAGCGTCATTGGCGATGGCGGTGCCGTATGGCTCCGACCATCCGCGTCGCACTTCGTAAGCCGGGGTTGACGCCAAGGAGGTGCGGTGAACCATTTCGATATCAAGTTCCAATTCACCCGCACCGCTTTCGCTGGAAGCCGTTGGGTGAAGTGAAGGAATGGTCGCGGCGAACCGTGGTCCGGGACCACCGCGGTCTGAGGGTGGAATGACGACGTAGGGCTTGAATTCAGGGTGGTTGGTGACAACCGCTCCGCCGCTGAACGCCACCTCCATCCCGTCGATGGAGGATGAAAATTGGTAGGAAAGCCTGGACAGATGGAAGGCCCAAACGGTGCCGATGGAGCTGTGTGTGGACACACCATCGCTGCCCAACACATCGATGCTGACACTGGCAGGATGTTGGCCATCGACCCATGCCTGTTTGGTGTCGATTTCACCACGCCCACCCATCCCTTGCCAAGGGAGGTCGGTGGTGATCCATCCGCTGGCTTGCGTTCCAACACGGGTGCAACGGTCGACGCCGTCGTGCGGGAGGTGGAGGAGACCAGCGTCTCCACCGAGGCGCAGGGCTCTCAAGGGATGCCCCGCCTCTACCCGAAGCGTGCTGGTGCCTTCGCCAAGGTTGATGGTTTGGTGGTCGTTGGCTTCGAGGAAGGTACCGGAGGCGTCGGATGCACCGCTCATGTTCCATGTGGAGGTGTAGCCTGCCAACCGAACAAGCATGCTTTCGCCTGTACTGTTCTCCAAATTGGTGTAGGTGAACAGGCCACCAGAAATTGAACCTGTATCATCGGCCGGTAGGAACATGGTGCCGGATACGGCATCGGTGGTGGTCGCGTTGGTTGACGCCGACCAGGTCAAAAATACATCACCGTCGGCGTCAATGGTCGGCGCTCCATCGCCGTAAACGGGAGGCCAATTTACGTGTTCAACACCACCGGATGCCACAGAAATCCCTCCTCCTCTCCAGGTGAGGGTGACCACACTTTCGCCGGGGTTGGCCAAGCGAAGCGTGCCGTTCATGCTCGGTGGTAGGAAGGAATGGCCAAGATAAGCTCCGTTGGAGGAAGGCCATGCCGTTAATCCGCTCTCCCCTGTGGAATTGGTTTTGAGCAGAAGGCGAGATGGAGCACTGGTTGTAATGTGGGCCACGGTGTTGTCTTCAACATCGATGCCGTGGGTAAAGGCAACACCTGTTCTGGCAAGACCATTCGGTGTGGCGTAATGGATGGTGGTTGAACCGTCGAGGGTAATGTGAATTTGGTTGGCCACGTCACTCAACATGTGAAGGGTGTTGCTGCCGGCCATCAACGGGATGGACCAGGCATGGCCCCGCTTATCCGATGGTTCAGGTGAATTGGGAGTCACGTAAGTGGCGCCTTCTCCACCAATGTGCCCGAACACGGTCAGCGCATGGCTTGATGCCAAGGTCGTGGTGCCGTAGGTGCTCAGGTCAATGGTGGTCATCTCATCAACCCGCAGCGAGGTGGTCATGACTTCGCTGTCCGATTCCTTCAGTTCGACCTCGATGGGCCCGAGTGGCATGGCGAGTCCTGGCCTGACGGTGATGCTCACCTTGTCGAGGGCCGATTCAAGGGTGTAGTAGTACGGGCGGTCAGGGCCCAGTCGCAAATCGGAAACGCAGACCGCCTCAACGAAACTTTCAGGGTGGCGTATTTCGAGTTGGTCATCAAAATCCAAAGCGCCGCGTGCGCGCAAGCTCATGTCTTCAGCCCAGGTAGCGGAGTACCACATGCCTCCTCGTAGGCTGTCCCAGACGAGTTCACCGTCAACGGGAATCAGTGTGGCATGGGCGCTGTCCCCAGGCATGCCTCGTTCACTGAGCGCGGCCGTTTCGTGGGCGAGAAGCGTCATTTGAGACGACATGTCGTGGCGCTCCACCGAACCCTCCATCTCTTCGATGACCGGCATCATGGAGACCATCATCAGTCCAATGATGGACAACACGCCACCAAACAACAACACGGTGGCAACGGCCGCTGAAACGCCGTCCTCATCCCTGCGCAAGGCCCCCCTCATCGGCTGACCTCCACACGCTGTATATCGACCTCAAAGTAAAGCGGCAAGTTTTGGCTTGAGACGCTGAAACCATCCGCTCCGCTGGCTCGTTCGTAAGGTGAGAATCCGATGTAGGTGTCCAAGGTTCCCGCAGAGCGTTGAACGGTGTAATCCGCAAGCCAGTTGTTGTGGTACTGGGGCGTAATCACATCGTGAAGGGCGTTGAAGACGTTGAAATTGACGTTGTATGCCTGGCCTGTAAACAGAGTCAGTGGTCCCTGCGAAACAAATTGCATTCCCACGTTGGACCCTGACCCGATGCTTCCGTTGGCCACAACATCGGTCAGCAACATGGAGAGGCGCAATTCATCGTTGGCCATGCGGTCAAATTCAACGAGCGGCATGGCGCTGACCTCCCATGCTTCATTTGGGAACCGTTCAGCACGTGCGTTGTTCATGAGGACGATTTGATGCTCCCCTTGGCCCAGCGAGGTTGTGATTTGCAGACCTGAAAGTGTCCACATGACTTGTCGGTGAATGGGTTCATCGTCGGCATCGTACACGGTGATGATCATCCAATGCGCCGAACTGACGTTGTGCGTGATGAAGACTTCCAAATGACTGACCGTTATGGTTCGCTCAACCAACCCATCCGCCGATTCGACGGTGATGCTACGCGCCGTTTCATTGGAGGCCAAAACGCCAATGGTGGTCTCGTTTACGTGCCGGAGGTGAATGCGGTCTCCGTCGGTCAAATCTGCGCTTATGGTCCAATGTTCGACGTTTTGAACCGAGCGAATGGCGGTGGATTGTATGGCCAATGTGTTTCGAAACCCGGTGTCTTCGGGAGCATTCCCAGCGACTTCGATTCGGTCTTCAATCCGGTCGGCGAGCCCTGTGGCCGAATTCCAGTTGGTGTTGTCTTCAAAATCCGAAAGATAGGGATTCAGAAAAACCCACACTCCACCCATGATGGTGATGACCATGGCCAAGAGCATGACGACCCCCAACACCTCGCTCACCGCTCGCTCGTCATCGCGCCGGCGATGAGATGCAAACTGAACGGTGTGGCGGTTCACAAGGTTGACACAACCCCGTATCATTTAGCCATTGACCTTGAACTGGCCTAAAGCGTTCATTTGGCAGAGGCTTTCTCATGTTTGGATGTGGCGTTGTCTTGACCAATGTAATGAGAAAAATCGGGACCGTTTTGAGCGGAGATTCTCAAGTCGCCGCTAAAGACTTCGTCAATGAAGTAGAGGACCGTTGATTCAGCGAGGTGAGGGCGATTGTTCTTCTCGCTCAAGTGCGTTAGCGTGATGCTTCGGGTTGCTTCTGTGCATACCTCCGCAAGAAAACGACCGGTCTGTTCGTTTGATAAGTGCCCGCCACGACCGGAAATTCGGTCCTTGAGGGAGTAAGGGTACGGCCCAAACATGAGTCTGTTGTGGTCGTAGTTGGCCTCGATGGAGATGTGCTCACAACCACGAACGTGCGTTACCAATTCGTCCGTCCATGAGCCCAAATCGGTGATGATGGCGGCGCGTTCCCCCTCGTGACTGGCGACAAAGGCGACGTTTTCGGAGCCATCATGAGGGACGGGGACCGGAAGGACCGCCAAGTCTTGCCCAACTCGAACCAAGTCGAGCGACTCAAAATACGTCGTTAATTCGGGAACCAAGTCCAATTCGAGAGCCGTTCGTTCGTTGGCTAGAACGGGGATGTTCCATTTTTTCTGGACCACCTTTGCCCCTCCACCATGGTCCCCGTGGTGGTGAGAGATGAACACACAGTCGATGTCGTCGGGAGTCAGTTCCAACCGTGCGAGGCGCTTGGCAAGTTGGGTGCCGCTGAACCCCTGGTCGATCAAGACTTTCGCGTGGGGTGTTTCGAGCAAGGTCGAGTTCCCTCGACTGCCCGTTCCCAAATGCGTGATGGTCATCGTCATGCGAACACCTCACCTGCGACGCGGGAGGAACTTGAATACACCGCATCTCGTTTTGTTAACGAAGCGATTTCATGACCTGAGACCGATAAGGAACGATGTTTTGTATGAACATTGTTCCATCACCCTCATAAGCAATCTTTGCAGAGTAAAAAAGAGCGAGGCGGAGCCTTTGCGGACGGTGAGTTCATGCGACGAAGTCAAACAACCATCTTGACCACCCTTGCCGTCATTGCAAGTCTTCTGTTCATGTCGCAATTCCCCGCCATTTCCAACGTATCCAACATCCACCCCGATTCGACGGACGGTACGCCTCCACCAAACACGGATACCGATGGCGATTTGATTCCGGATGTTCACGAAACTTTGTTTGAAGAATGGATGAACTGGACCGCCTCCGATGGCCGTGAAGTCGTGATTCAGGGGCTTGACAAAAACAACGCTTCTGATGCGTCGATGGACTTTGACAACGACGGATTCAACGCCACCGAAGAGTTTTGTTGGCCCTATCCCGCCAACTGCACCGCCCCAGGTTTCCCTCGTGGTCTCACGGGGCAACTGGATGAAAACAGCGATCGCATCTACCTCGACCCACGGGTTTCAGACACCGATGGAGACGGGATGCCGGATGGCTACGAAGCCTACATGTGCCATCGGATGGGAGGGTTTGACCTCGTCGCTCTCCGCTATTCGTGCCCGTCCTTTGACCCACTGAACGCCAGCGACTTGACCCTTGATGGTGATAACGATGGGTTTGATGTTGACCGAGATGGCATCCTCAGTGATGCAGAACGGTTCACGGCTCCCGAGGAATACGCTCACGGTTCCCCCTCCAATTTCACCGCTGAACTCGATGGTTTGTGGTGCCACGCTACGCTGCCCGAGGGCTCCATGCTCAAGAATTGGCCCTTCCTTCCATCGGGTGCCAACGCAACGTTCCACAACCTCCTCGATGCTTGCACTTCACGCGCCGTCGATCCGGTCGGTGAAGACCTGTGGTTGGGAACTGACCCACTGCTTGATGATTCAGACCGCTACCTTTGGGACGGATTCTCGGTGCGGCCGCTCTACCCTTCCTTCGGTGATGGCATTCCCGATGGTTGGGAAGTCCACTTTGGCTTGGACCCACTCAACCGGTCCAATGCCCTCGACGACCCGGACAGCGACGGATGGGACACCAACCGTGATGGTGGTGTGTCAAGCGATGTATCACGAACGCTGACCGCTCTGAAAGTTGGTGAAGCCTTGTCAACCCTCGAGGAATACCTGGTCCACTACGATGACGGAAACACCGTCTACCCGGGCCTTAAGTCCACCCTTCTCAACAACGGGACTGACTTCACAACGATGCCGCTCATCTATGATGCACCGGTTGACACCCTTTCGGTTATGCATCATGACATTCGTTCGTTGGATGAACACGACGGTACGCTCTATGCCATGACCAAGTACGGCATCAGCGTCATCAACTTTGACGATTCCACGCAATCGCACCATTCGCTCCCTCAAGGGGTGCTTCTTCACGACGGTTTCTTGGCCTACGCTGGAGGCTCACCTTACGCCGTGGTCATGGGGACCAACATCGGCTTTGGCGTCGCTCCTCTGCTGGCTGACGGAGCGCTTGGTTCCATTGGTACATGGTCATGGAGCCTTTCAGCACCGATTCATGCCATCGCTCCGCTCGCTGGTGAAGACATCAACCTTCACGCCATTGGTTTGGGCGATGCTGGCGATGGCGCCATCATCGAAATCGATGGAGCAGCCACCATTCTTTCAACCGTTGACCTCGGCGCGGGATTGAAATCAGGCCTGGCAGAAGCCAACGCCTCGGTTTCCAGCATTCAACACGGCTTAGCGAGTGGAACCACCTTCCAATTGTTCGTGGGCACTGACCGTGGTTTGTTCATCGTGGATACGGCCTCGGCACGCGATGAAGCAGCGGGCGAGTGGCGATTCTTCTACACGCCGGATACGAACCCCATTCCCACCGACGTCGACGAACTTCGGAGTCTACCGTTGGGTTCCAATGGGAATCCAGCTGAAATTCGCGACATGGTNCTCGATGGTCCTTCCAGCTCAAACGCCCAAGTTTTGTGGTTTGGAACGCCTTCAGGCCTCCACATGTTGGACTTAAACGACGATTTCATACAGCACAGTGGCCTCTTTGTTCACCCCGGTGTTGAGGGTAAATTGTCCCGGGAAAGCAACAGCATTCACTCCATTCATCCTACGGGAGATGAAGTCCTGGTCGGCTCAGAATGGGGGCTTTGGGCTTTGGCTGGAGATTACACCGCCGTGTACGGCCTTCAAGACCAAACTCGCCTTCCAGGTGAAATTGTCGCCATTGCCACCTCGGTGGGTGAAGGGAACGTCACCGTCTTTGGTGCGTCCGCACCCGGCCAGTTTGCAAACCTGCAACTGATGGACCCGGGCGCCAATGACTCGGACGCTGATGGAATGCCTGATGGATGGGAAGTCGTCCACGGCTTGGACCCAACCGATCCCTGGGACGCGTTGTTTGACAACGATGCCGACGGTCTTGACCTGGACCAATCAGGCGACATGAACCTCGAGCGGTTGTGGACCAACCTCGATGAATTCCGATACACAAAACTCACGCCTGAGGGTTACAATTCAACCGACCCTCGGGTTGGCGATACGGACGGTGACGGCCTCGGGGATGGAGCAGAGTATTACGGNTTCTTCTACGAACAAAGCACGCTGTGGTGCTATTACACCGTGCAGATGGATTACCTGTGCGACAGTGCCAAAGGGCAAGCGGCCAACGCTACGTACCTTTCCCTCGCCAACATNGACACGGCCATCGACCCAACCAATTCCGATACGGACGGCGACGGTATGCCCGACGGATGGGAAATCGAGCACCGACGATGGATTGGTGATACCTTCACAGGAGGNAACAACTGGAGTCTTGACCCTCTTCGTGCGGACGATGCAAACTGGGATGCTGACGGCGATGGTTTGCCAAACCTTTGCGAATACCAATGGTCCGTCGTTCGGCTCATGGGTGTCAACGGAGATTTGTTTGAAGACTACGGAGAAACTCCNGAAGCAGCTGAAATGTGGTCGGTTGCCGACCCGAACTTGATTGACTCAGACGGAGATACCTTGCCCGATGGTTGGGAATCCAAAGGCCTCTGTTCTTGGGATCCATCCCGCCTCGGAGTNAATCCATTGAACGGCTCAGATGCCTTTGAAAATCCCGATGGCGATGGTTATGACGTCAACCATGACGGTGTTCTCACCGACGATGAGGCCTTTGTCAACTACCTCGAGTACCACATTCGCTCGGACCTCTTCAACGGAAACCAAACCCTCGATGGAGTTGCCCTTCCNGGCAACTTCACGACTCGTCTATTTGACAACATTGGGGACTTTGGTGAGCCTGACGACACGTTCGCTGACCGTGCATCCGGTTCGGTCACCGCTGGCCTCTCATCGTACAGCGTCGGTGCCGCCGACCCCTTGAGCGCCGATACCGACGACGATGGCATGCCCGACGGTTGGGAAATTTGGTTTGCCCGTTGGGATTTGCTTGACGATGGGTGGACCCTCAATCCCTTGGATTCAACCGACCGCTGGCAGGACGCCGATGACGATGGAATGACCAATTGGGAAGAGTACAACGTGATCTCACCCTCGCTGTCAGAGACCGACGCCAACCGCTCATCTCCGCAATGGTTCGTCACGACCATCGGCGTCGCATTTGCGCTTCAGCAATGGCCTGGTATTCCGACCACGGCATCATTTGGTGATTTCCTATCGGAAAATCAAACCAACCTCACGGGCCTCACGTCCGACCCAAACAACGTCGACACCGACGGCGATGGCATGCTTGATGGCGTGGAATTGCTGTTTACCTCTTGGAACGTTTCTGCAGCGACTTGGACGCTCAATCCGCTGGTGGCCGGAGACGGTGATTTTGACGGGGATGAGGATGGCCTCATCGACCGCCAAGAATTTGCCCTGGCCACCGAGCAACCCGATAACGGCATGGACCATCCCAGTGATGCACCCTTGTTGCATGTTGATGGCGACTTCCAACAACCCACCGAAAAAGCCCAGCGCGTTTTCAACATTCTCATCTCCAAAGAGACCCGAGGAAAGCGGCTGCTGAATGANTTCAACGCGTGGCAGCAAGGCGAGCCACCCAATGCCTTCATTGAGGTTGTTCTCGGCATGACGGACCCCACCATCCCCGACACCGATGGAGACGGCATGTACGACGGCTTCGAATACTGGTTTACCTCCTGGGATTTGGACCAAAACCGTTGGTCCATCAACCCGCTCATCGACGGGGACGTCAACCTTGATTCGGACCAAGACAGCTTTGATTGCAACGGAGACGGAGAAATCGACGTGAACGAAACGTTCAGCAATTTGCGGGAATGGGAATCAAGAACTTGGGGTAAATTCCTGACGCGGAACACCGTTCCTGCCAACCTCGGTATCATCGATTTCGGCGAGGATGCCATGGCTGCCTATCAAGAAGAACTCGGTTTTTCACCGCTTCAAGCCCAGCAAGCGCTCTATCAGGACTTCATCAAGAAGGGACAAGAATCTGTTGAGCGGATGGAAAAAATCAACGATCTTGAAAGCGAGAACTTCAATCGAAGCCTTCGCGGCGTCGCTGATCCGACGCATCCAGATTCCGACAGCGACGGTATTCCCGACGGTTGGGAATACTGCTACGCTACCTACGGCATGGACGACATCACCACTCAGAATCATTGGGCTGCCAACCCCTTGAATCCCTGGGACGTGGACTACGACGGNGATCAGGATGGTTGGTACGACCGAACCAGTTTTGATGTGCCGGCCGACCAAGGTTCTTGGGAAAATCGCGTGTTCACACCTTCGGGTGTTTCGATTCAGAACGGGCTTGGAGATCTACCGTTTACCAACTTCATGGAATACGACAACGAAACGCGTCCAGACCTGAACGACAGCGACGATGACAGTCGCACCTACCTCACCACCGTCGTCAACGGAGCNGTGGTTTCTCACGTTCGAGATTACAACTACTCGGACGGCCGTGAGGTGTTCAAGTACGGATCGAATCCAAGCGATAACGACACGGACGGTGACATGCTTCCTGACTGGTACGAGTACAAGATGGGGTGGAATGAGAACAATGACAATTTCAGTTCCTTCCTCGATATTCGCGTTGTTTGGATTGACGTGGCTACGGGGGGTGCGTGCAACACGGACACCACCTCTTGTCTGCCGTTGTCTCAGGACGGTTCGGGCGGAACACTGGCGCGCCCAGATACAGAATTCACATGGTTCACGCTCGACCCTGCAGACCCCGACGACGCTAACGAGGACCCCGACCAAGATGGAAACTGGGATTGCTCAGGGGCCGGTTGCAACTACGAATCCTACACCAATTTCCAAGAATTTTACGCCATCACCACCAGCGATTATTCATCGCCCAATGCCGTCCGCCTCAGCGGTCTGACGCACGATGGCATGCCGGTTGAGGAAGGATGGCAATTCCGAGCGGCTCTTCTCGGACTGGGTCAATCCAATGAACTGGTGCTCAATTACCTCAAACTCGACAAGTTCGGTGGCCCCGATGTACAATACGGGTACATCGTTGACGACAAGGACACCAATTTCCTCATCGTTGACCCCTCCGATGATGAAATTTTGATGGCAGGAAACCGCACGGACGCCTGGGACATCTACTACACCGGCTCACCTAACACCCCTCCAGTGAGGAACGTGGGTGAACACGAATACGGTTGGTACCTTCTTGATCTTGATGATGACCACCTTGCCGAGGGCAGTAACCCAAAGAACTGGGATACGGATGGCGATTGGATGAACGATTGGTTCGAAGTAAGGGACGACGAAGAAGACGGTGTTCGCGGCGATTCTTCCCCGATTCGGTACGACTCGAGACAAACCACTTGATGTCGAGAGATGCAGACCCCGAACCGCATGGTTCAAATGGTATTTCGGGCGTGTGGCAAGTATGCAAGGAGGCGGCCAGCAACGATTGAGCGCTCGAGCCGTGTTTTTCCTTCTCGTTTCCATCATGTTTTTCACGCCGCTCAGTCCAATGGCGGGCCTTTTTTCCTCCGAAGCGGAAGCCGCTGCGGGAACACGCCATGTCTACGAGTTTAGCGATGGTTCAGTTGAACACATCGCACTGTACCAAGGGGCAAATCCCGACATGGGGGCGTCCGTTTCTCTCCCACGTGGAGCATTGGTCACCGATGTGAGCATGACCCTCTCTGGGGCGTCCGCCACCGGGTGGTCCCAAGTGGCCGCCGATGACCGAGTCCACTGGATTCGTGGTGCAGAGACCAGCGTCGACGACCGCTCTGGGGATTTGACCTTGGCCATGGACAACATCAGCAGAAATTTCCTGCCGCACGGGAACGATGCCTACATCAATCCCAATTCGGATGCTTGGCTTGACAACGGTTCCTATGCGCTGAGACAACCGCACACATCCAATGCTTCTGAATCGCTCTACTCTCAACAGCTGACCAAAACCTCGTCCAGTTTCATGGCCCAAAGCCAGGGAGCCATTCTCAAGCACCACGATTGGCTGTTTTTGTCAACCTGGTCATCGTCCTCTTTCCACAACGTGGTTGAGCGCTTGTACCCCAACAATGCTTCTCGTGAATCCGTCATCACCCTTGACCAAGCGTCCTGTACGTTGCCGCAAAAACACTCCTCGTCCTACTATGGCTACTATGGATTCCGGGATTGGACGGTCACCGACGATGAGCGTCTGTTTGGTATCCTGTCGGGCTACCGCTACACCTACGGTTCAACCGCTCCAGTAAACTACCATCGTGTCCTTGAGATGGACATCTCTCGGGACGAAACCTGGGTTTGCCTTGATTCCTATGACATCTCGCCTTCTGTCGGAGAATACACCGGCATCGCCTACGACCGAAAAACCGGTGAAGTTTGGGTGGCGCACAACGCCATGAATCGTCTGTATTCCTACGACTTTGCCGGAGACGGAACCGGCACCTACACCCGAGGCCAAGATTTCTACACCTACACCTCGGCCTCCGGGTCCAGCTGGGAATGCGGCGGCACCTACGGAAGCGGCTCGAAGCAAATGCTCCGAGGTCTGGAAATGAACGGTTCCACGTTCTACATGCGTTGCCAAGAAGATTCGCCCTACAACGACCGCGACCAACTTGAGGCTTGGTCAGTTTCGGGAAGTTCTTCCGCCTTGATCCCTGAATCCAACACACGGCAAATTTCTCGATTAGGCTACGGTCTTCAATTCGATGGTGAGCGTTTTGTTTCGGTTGACTGTGGCTACTCTACCTGGTCCGGCGCCACGCTCTACTACCGTGAGTTTGGGACTGGGTGGGTCTATGAAACCACGCCTGCGCCGGGGACCACCACATGGTACGGCGAAGTGATTGAGTCCGGAGAAGACATTCACTCAGCCAACGTTGAGACGTACTGGTCGGCGGCGTCGATTGGCGATCGTGTCGATTACTGGGTCTCAGCCGACAACGGAACCCATTGGGAGGAAGTTGAATCGGAGTCAACCATCCATTTCGACCATCCCGGCAAGGAGTTGGTCTGGAAGGCACAACTCATTGGTTCGACGGCTGTTTCTTGGTGGGTTGACGTCGAATACGCTACGGACTACCAAACCTCCGGTGATTGGATTTCTCCGTTCTTCAACACCGGAACCAAAGTCGGAAAGGTGCGTCCACAATGGACCGCTGACGTCCCTCCAGGCACAACCCTCAACGTCGTCGTGTCAAACGATAACGGAAGCACATGGCTTGACGCCAACAACAACCAAGAGACCAGCTTCTCCACCGANGCAGCCGGTAATACACTTCGCTATGCGACTTTCTTCACCAGCACGAACGCTGACATCACGCCCACCATCGACCGATTTGTCCTTGAATACGAAGAGGGNTACCCNGACCGGCCCATGCTTGACATCGGCGCAGACGGAACCTATGACTGGGAATCAGACATTTTCCTGAACGAATCCTCAGTTGTCGCTTCGGATGACTCCCCGGTTGGTGCCATCGTGAAGAAGGCTCCAACCTTGGTCGATGCGTTCAACGACCACATTCCCGAAAACGGCGACGGCATGGTTCAGATTCCAATTGCCGTCAAAGCAGCCAGCTCCGGTCGAGTGAAGATTTCGAACATTGACATTACCTACGCCATGCAAACCAGAGCGGTTGGTGCCTCCTTCGAGGGTGGCCTCGCTGCGCCCGATGGTTTGTACAGGAATTTCATCACCCGTATCGCTCCCGGAGACGACGTCGACCATGTTACAAAGGCCGTCATCGCCATTGAACATGGATACGGTGACAATCCCAATTTCACATGGCTCCGAGGTGATTCNTGCACGGTCAATTCAGACGCTGGTGGCATCGTGGTCTTCGATGCCGCCAATTGCACTTCAATGGAGGACAGCGATGGCGTTGTTTCCGTTTGGATGCCNACCAAGGTGAACTGGTCCTGGAATGACGAAAGCAGCACNGAAGCCGTCATCTCGGTTGAAGACGACCTCGGTGTTGCTGTGAATCAATGGACCACTTCAGAGATGGAACTGGTCGTTGAGAACGATATCCAATTGGACGGCCTTCGTGTGTGGGAAGAAACCGGTCGGCAACTCTTCCCGATGGATTGGGTTCGCGGTGGGTTCAACCTCAGTTTCAGCGGTTCCATTCACTTCCAAGATTCGCAATTGATGCCGCCCGCTGGGAGCTTCTCCTTGCGTGTTCTTGGCCAAAACGTCACCTTTGATGGCGACCCTATGGGTGAGCCCGTTGTTCTCTACGAAGAAGTCAATCCCGCCTTTGGTGCTTACAACATGACGTTTACCTCACCCATTGAATCCCAGCCGGGTGGTATGATTTTCTATGTGCAAGCGGTGAATTTGGAAAATGGCTCAACCTACACCAACCCCAACTACAACACCATCCGCCTCATCCTCGACGGCAACTCNCCCNTGGTNCTTAGTGCCACGCCGATGNACGATGAAGAGCGTCATGCAGGTGCTTCAGGAGTCGGTCANTCCNTGTCCATTATCGTCCAAGATTCGGTTGACCCGCCTCGTCAGTTGANCCTCCACTACTGGGTGGGCTGCAAAGCAAGCGANGCCATTGGGTGCACAGATTACAACTTCGACGGCCTTCCCAANGAAGATGAATACGAAATGAAAACCCTCGCCTCTCCAGAGACCCGAGCGGGTGGCCTCAACATCTTCGAAGGTCTGATTGANGACTCCATGCTCCTACACAAGCAACGTGTGTCGTTCTACGTGTCCGGTTCGGATGAACAAGACAACGAAATTGCCATGGGAGGTGGACCGGTTTGCCCCGCTTCCTCCATCACCTGTGGCTATCGTCCCGGTGAAGTCCAACCCGATTGGGATGCAGATTTGGTCACCTACTTCATCCGGCAGGAATTCGAACCAGAGGTTGATTTGGGTAACTCGTCCATCCTCGGCCACGATGACTACGAGCCGCTTCATCCAGGCATTCCCTACACAGCCCAGATCAAGTTGAGCGACATCAACGGCTGGCAAGACATCCAGTACGTCCAAGTCGCCCTTGCTGGCAACTTTGACGACGAGGAATCATCGATGTTTATCTCCCTCGCTATGGGTGAGGATGGCGCGCCCGTCGCCGTGATGAACTCTGGNTCAGACAACATTGCGGTTTCCAACCTCTATTCTTCGGTCAGTCTTGAAGAAAACAACGATTCAGTCATCATCATCCAAGCCCGTTTCCAACTCACGTGGATGTTCCCCGAAGCCTACGATACCGATGGAGAGGCCCACTTCCTGCCCCGGGTCAAAGTAACCGATATGCCCTGCAATGACAACGAAGTGACGCCATGTTTCGAAGTTGAGGAAGGCTTGGGCGATGATTGGTGGAGTTTGGACAATGACTTCCGCTTTGATACACAGCAGGGGAAGATTCGAGCCATTGAACTTCGGAACAGTGAGAACCACTACAACGAGGAAAATTTTGAGACCATCATCGGTGCCGGGCAAGCTCTCCGTGTGTCTGGCCGTGTTCTCTTCTCCGAAGATGAAACCCCTGCTCCTGCTGGGGCCTTTGATGTGGTGTTTGGCGACTTTGAAAACAACTGGAGAACCTCAACGAGGGATGACGGTGAATTCAGTCTCGACCTNCTTGTACCTGCAGTGCGGTCCGGGCGTCTNGACATGCGACTGAGCATGGATGACATGCCCGGCCTTGCGCTTGATGAAACCGCTTTCTCGCCCCGCGTCCGCCTCGCCGTGGACAACACCCGCCCTTCCATTGACAGCATCACCCTCAACGGTGTCGAGGAAGGTTCACCGCTTTCCATNGGTGAGGCAAACAACCTNGAGGTCATTCTCATCACCAACGATGAGAACGGTTTCGACGTGGGTGAAGCCGCTGTTTTGCATTACCGNGTCAAGGCTGGCGAAGCTGAAATATCTCGAGGAAGTGTTCTTCTTCCAGACATCACGCCGTTTGGGCAGCAATTCTTCTGGAGCGGTTCGCTTGATTTGACCGATTCTGGAGCAACGACCCTTCTTCCATCCTACACGGTGGATGTCTGGGTTTCGGGTTCAGATGAAGCCGGCAACCCTTACGATACCGTATCAAACGCCATGAACGATCCATTTGCCTCTTGGCCGATGGCGCTCCTCGGGCCACGCATTGACCTCCAAGATGAGGCTACCTCCCTCCAATGGGATGTCCCGAGTCCTTACGTGGGGGACACGGCCAACATGCTCATCTCGGCCAAAAACCTGGGTGGAAACGGTGACGTGGTGTTTGCCCTACAGGAACTCGTCGACGGTGGTTTTTGGTCAACTGTCTCCACGGTTGGTGTTGAGGCCACCTCCGGTTCGACACTGTCCGTGGCCCTGCCGGTCTTGCCTTCTGCAGCGGCCGGCTCGAGCATTGATTACAGAGTCATTGTTTTGCTCGATGGAGTGGAAATGGACCGCCACACCGTTGATTCGCTTCTTATCAAGGAAGAAACCGTTCGCGACGGTGCAGCACTCTCTCAACAATTGTCCGACGATGTGTTCAGCGTGACGCTGTTCATTATTGCGCTCGTCTCGATTTCCTTCGGCATGTACGCTATGGTGATTCGTCGCCGGATGCTCGCCCCTGAGACCGAGGAAGAAATGGCAGATCAAACCGATGTGGTTGCGGAAGAGATGAACGCTGGAAAGGCCATTCCCGCTTTGGCAACGGCAGCACCACCCGCTCCAGCCAGTCCGGTTCCACCCCCTCCTCAAGTGAACGTCGGACCTGACAGAAGTCAACCTGCACCGCTTCCACCCACCGGTCTGCCAGACGGATGGACCCAAGAGCAGTGGAATTCCTACGGATGGCAATTCATTGACGCACTTTCGAAGCAGTGAGGGAGAATACCGTGTCTGACGAGTCGGTTGAGGGCTTGGTGACGCTTACCGAGCGCACCGTCAACCTGATCAATCAACTGAGCATGCCTTTGGTGGAAGTTTCTTTGGTCATACAGAAACACATGAACCAGCTCATGGATACATTGACGCAACATCTTGAAGCGACCGGAGAGACCGTTCACGAACGCATTCTCAAGCCTTGGCCGCTGGACAACGACCTGCTAGAATCGGAAAGCACGTTCGCCCTTGACAAAGTCATGAACATCATCGACCAACAGCGTATGGACATTCTTGATACGCTGATTCGTGTGACCCTCATTGAAATCAATGCGACGGTCATCGATGCGATTCTCGCTCTTCGTCAATGGGAGCATTTGGCACGAACCCAACTGGCTTCAGCCACTGGTCCAGGGCAGTTGTTCTCACCGCTCACCATTCCCGATGATTGGTAGGCAGGGATTCAAAAAGTCCGGATGGGAGGGGGACACCAATGAAGCGACCAAACATAGCTGTGTTCCTCATTCTCATGTTCATGAGCGGTACACTTTCAGGATGCCTCGGGGAAGATGGTCTGGATTTGATTCCCGAAAAGAAAGGCATCCCGGGTGGCTTGACGCTGGCGTGCTTGCGCAGCAGCATGTACACCTCCATGGTGATTGAAATCGACCACGAACCCGGGTACCGTCCGTTTTCAAGCAGCGCAGATTTGTTGGTTGAGCGCTTGGAAAGTGTCTGCGACAAACCCGCTGGTATTTCTGTCGATTACAACGAGGTCGATTTTGAGCATCAAGGCGCATGGTCGGCCCAAGATGTTCGGGACAAAGGGTGGGAAACCAAAGACACGTCGCCACGGGATGGGACAACCCTGTATTGGCAAATTTTGTTCCCCGCGGGAACCTATGAAACCGATTCGGTGCTGGGTGTTGCGGTTGATGCCTCAACCGTGGCCCTGTTCAGTGATTCCATCGATGAAGCCGACGGTCCCTTTGGTCGACCATCGGTGGAAGATGTGGAGAACAGTGTTCTGGTTCACGAAGTAGGTCATCTCTTGGGGCTGGTCAACTTGGTCTACCAATCGCCCATTGACCACGAGGATGAGGACCATCCAGGGCACTCCAACAACGAAGACTCCGTCATGTATTGGGCGATTGAATCAACGGATGTTGCGAACTTCATTTTCGGTAGCCTCCCCAGCGACTTTGATGACGCTGATCGCTCGGATTTGGCTGGTTTAGCCGATGGTACGCTTTCCATCCGAGATCAGCTGTGGCCGTGAGTTTGCCCCATGGCCTGAACGGCGTCTCGCCACGCATCAAAGATTGACCAAAGGTAAAGGCCAACCCAAAGCACGAGGGTGAGCGCCAACGGAATTTGTAAGAACGACCATTCGAAACCCCGTCGATGGTTTCGATTAAAGTGTTGGCCGAGGAAGAGGAACGGTACCGCTGCTAAGACCGCTGCAATCAGTGGCCGTAGCGCCCCCCAAGTTCCCACTCCAAAGGTGATTTCACGCCAAATTTCCCTGACGATTCGGACGGGGAGAACCCCGCTTTTTGGGGCGGAAGATTCGGGTGCCATTTGGACCACCAATTCCTCTTCCATGTGGGTGGCTGGGCTTTCTTGTTTGTCAAGATGACGCCGAATTGGAGAGGGGATGAATGAAAAACTGCTTTTCTTGTGGTGGACCATGAACCCATCGCCTCGTGTGCTCGTGACCGGGTTTGAGCCCTTTGGAGGTCACGTCACCAACATCAGCCAAGCCGTGGCGCTTGGGCTCGCTGGCGGGCGCACCGTGGTTTGCCCGTGGTCCGATGAATCCATTGATGTTCAGGTGGATGTTGCCATCCTGACCGTGGACCAATCCGGTGCACAAACCATCGCTCAACGAATTCACAACGGGGAACAATGGGATGCAATCCTCCATCTCGGATTGTGTGAAACATGCACTGCCCCTCGGGTTGAGCGGCTTGCTCACGACTGGTTGAACATGCGCATCCCTGACAACCAAGGGCGCCAAGTCCTTGGCCACCCCCTCGATGGTGAAGGGCACCGAGGGTGTTGGNTGGACCTTTCTTTGTGGGACAATGACCGATTTCCCGTCNAGTTCACGGTNTCTTGCGATGCGGGGGCGTATCTGTGCAACGAAACTTACCACGCCACGCTGAAAGCCCAAAGCATGCATCAACGTGAACCCGGCATGCCCAGCCCCACGCTGTTTCTCCACCTTCCATCCGAACAACGGATATCGGTCCAAACCGCCCTTGANTTCGTGGAGGTTTGCCTTGGATACATGATTCGTCCCTCTCCCAAACCACCCACGCATGTGGTTGCNGCCTGCCTGTCCGACGGTGAGCGAGTGCTGGTGACACAACGTAGCNTGACCGAATCCGATGGTGGATTATGGGAATTCCCTGGAGGAAAATGCGAGCCNGGTGAGGGGTGGTCTCAGGGACTGGTTCGGGAGATGATGGAAGAACTATCACTCNAGGTCGCTGCCAAGTTTCCGCTGGGTTCTTGGTACCGTGAACGCGGTGAATCAGCGTTTCTCGTTCACTTGATTTCCACTCGCCTGCTCGATGAATCGGCTGAGCTTCAGTTGTCGGTTCATCAGGATGCGAAGTGGATTTCCAACGACGCAAATGCCTCATTGGAATGGGCTGGTCGGGACGGTGAAATGGCAGCGTTTCTTCTCGAGGCCTTCAAACCCATGTCGTAGACTCGCCGTCATCATCCATGGATCGCTCGTCGTTGATGTGCCGGGGAACTTGACCACGGCCGGAATGCCAAGTGGCCGCTTGAAGCCAATCTTCGAGACCCGTTCCGGATATCGTGATTCGAAAAACACCTCCAACCGGTTCGTCGCCCGGTATCGGGAAAGCGATTTTGCCGGCCACAGCGGCCTGGCGTGCGATCGAAAAAGAGGTGGTGCTTCCATTCATTTCCAAGGACATGGCGTCCAAAGCAGTGTCAAGAATACGTTGCTCGTGAAGTTGGTGCAGGAAGACCCCCAATGAAACGTCTTCAAAGGTCCACGATGCTTTGGAAGGTTGACCCAAGCTTGGTTCGTTCTCCATGGTTTCTTTGGTGGCATCGGGAAACAAGGTGAGCAACGCCTCCATGACCTTCTGAGGAGAATCAACACCAGCGAGCGTGGTCGTGATTCGGGTGGATAATCCTTCTCCAGTTCCCGTCAGGCGGAGTCGGGACGCATCCATGTGGTTGCGAGGTGCTGCACCTCAAAGAACATACCTCCAATGGGACAAGGTGGCGAAGAGGTGAAAGGCGAACGGTCCATCCAAAGACCATGGATGCNGTGGATGGCCCGTGTTTGGCAACGGTCATCCCGGTGTACAACGAGGCTGAACACATCGAAGCCTGTTTGATGAGCCTGCTTCAACAGACATTTCCATCATCCAAACACATGATTTTGGTGGTTGATGGCCACTCAACGGACAACACGGTCGAGTTGGTCAACAACATCATTCAGCGTCACCAGGGGGCTGAATGGCCCCAAGTCCAACTTCTGGCCAATCCCGAACGAAGCGTTGCCCATGCACGTAACCTCGCTCTGCAAACACTCCCCACAAGCGTAGAGTACCTCATCGAAATGATTGGCCATGCCACGGTTGAATCAAACCACCTCGAACAACGCATGGAAGCGTGGGATGCTTGCTCTGAGGTGGCGGGTTCAAGCCTTGCTGCCGTTGGTGTTCGGGTTGTCGCTCACGCCGGCCCCGTCTCGCGTGCCGGGCAATGGATCGAAGGTGCGCTGGCTTCACCGCTTGGAAAAAGTGGAGGCCAGTTTAGTCAATTTACAATCATGGGGCCAACCAATGTTCCCGCCTTTGTTATGCATCGGAGGGACGCCCTGGACGCCGTTCAGGGCTGGGATGAATCGTTCATGACCAGCCAAGACAGTGACCTATCCATGCGGTTGGTCAAAGCGGGTTATGTGCTGTACCGCCATCCGATGTTGGAGGTCAGCATGCATAAACGAAACACGTTGAAACAGTGGTGGAAAATGGGGCATCGGTACGGATTTTGGAGGACAAAGGTCTTGTTAAAGCATCCATCTCGAGCCAAATGGCAAGAATTTCTTCCATGGATTGGCCTTGTTTCAACGCTGATGCTCTTCGTTGGAGGTTCGGTTTGGTACTGGACTCTGCCTGCCGCTTACGGATGTGCGTTGGTTCTTTCTGGAATTGGAGAAGTTTTCCGAAAACCTGGGTTTTCTTCTGTTTTGGGCGTTCCGCTGTGTCTGTTGATGCTCCACGCTAGTTTTAGCTTGGGATTAATCGATGGATTGGTTCGCAAAGGTCGGCCTTCATCGGACCGTGCTTGAACACAAGAAGCCAATAGATACATCAGTTAACCCATGAACAGAAGGTTGAGCAGCATGCGGGAAAAGAAGGGGCTCACCAACAGGAGTTTGAGTGCGCTGCCTCTGCTCGTGATGGGTGTGTCGCATCTTTCCTTGCCGCCTTTGCAAACCATGTTTGAACTGGAACCGCGGCTCATGTACGGTTGGTACGCCTTCGCTCTTCTTCTCGGTGTTGTGGTTTACCGGCGCTCAGGGGTTGTCAAAGACCATGAATACAACCGTGCCAAAGCCATGCGCAAAATTCGTTACGTCTACGAAGCAGAAGAACGAGGTGTTTGGGAAACCAACGCCCAACTTGACGCTACGATGGACAAAAGCACCCAACAGGGCATGACTCGCTCAGTCGCTGAAATCTCAGGAGAAGCCCCCGAAATGGAGTTGAGCGAGGACGACAAAGTCGAGGTTCAAATGCTGAATGAGGCGAACCACATCGTCAAAGCCAACGCTCGCGTAACGGGTGGTGCGACACTGGATGACGAAGTGGTCACCGGCACCATAGGAGCCCAACAAAAAATTGGACCCATGGACCGCTTCCTCGATGCTGTGTTTGGTATGTTTGGCATCGACAGTCGCGCCGACCGGGAAGCCCAACGCCAAGCGAGGCTGAAGCAGGCTGCCAGCGTCGCTCCAGTCACCGCTCAACGGCCTGTTGCTCCACTTCGCATGAACAAAGACAGCGATGAGTCTGAGGTCAACATGACTTCAATGAGCGATTCAGGAGGCGTTGAAACCGTGATGAGCACCTCNGGGCAGGTTCGAGACCAAGACAGTGATTTGTCCGCTCCCAAGGTGGTTCCAGANGTGAGTGAGTCCCTTGAGAGCATGGCCATGATGGGGATGNCGCCTTCGGCAACGCCCTCCATTGCCACCACTGGCCCGGTTTGCCGTGGCTGTGGAGCACCCGTGAGTCCAACTGAGCGCTTTTGCCCNCATTGCGGCCTTGACCTTTGATGCTGAGGCGTGAGGTTCAAAGCAGATTCCGCATCGTCCAAACCGAGGACGATGCGATGAGCGACAAACGAGACTACTACGAAGTCTTGGGTGTTGAAAAATCAGCATCGGCGAGTGACCTCAAAAATTCCTTCCGTCGCCTCGCTCGAAAGTACCACCCCGACCGAAGCACTGAACCTGATGCAGAAGATCGCTTCAAAGAAATTCAAGAGGCCTACGCCGTTCTCTCCGATGAACAAAAACGAGCGCACTATGACCGGTTTGGCCATGACGGTCCTCAAGGCTCCCCGTTTGGCGGATTCGGTGGAGGAGGGTTCAACATCAACCTCGAAGACATTCTTGGTGGTGATTTCTTTTCCTCCTTTTTCGGTGGAGGGTCGCGTCGGCGAGCCTCGAGGCGGGGCTCGGATATACTTCTGCGCCACTCCATCACGCTCGAGGATGTCTACCTCGGCAATGAACAGGAAGTGGTCGTGGACCTTCCTGAAGCATGCCAGGCATGCGAAGGGACGGGGGCAAAAGACAGTGTGCTCATGACCTGTTCAACCTGCTCTGGCCAAGGTCAAGTTCGTGTCCGCCAACAAGTCGGTCCGTTCATTCAGGAAGCCGTTCAACCCTGTCAAGACTGCGGTGGAAAAGGGAAAATTGCAGAACAACCTTGCGAGGCATGCAACGGTCAAGGCCGTGAACTCAAATCCAGCACCCTGCGTTTCACCGTCCCGGAAGGAGCCGAACATGGGACCCGTATGCGCATGCGAGGGAAAGGTGAACCAGCTCCCCAGGGGATTGGAGAACCCGGTGATTTGTTCATTGAACTTGAAGTTGAACCGCACGATTGGTTTGAGCGTTCAGGTTCCGATCTCATCATGTCCCTTCCACTTGGTTTTGCTGACCTCTTGCTCGGGACCTCCATCGAATTGAACCATTTGGACGGGAAACCTTTGGTCATCAAGGTCCCGGCCCACTCGAATTCTGGGGAAACCATCGAAATTCGCAAGCGAGGTTTGCCCCGCCAACGAGGTGGAGGACGAGGCGATGTCGTGGTGTTGCTCAAACTTCACATGCCAAAGAAGGTTCCAAAATCGGTCAAGAAAAGCCTTGATTCCCTTCGCAGTGAACTCGGACCAGATGACACACTCTCAAGCATTCTTGATGATGCAGACGAGCGCCGTCGCTCATGAACCTCATCTTCGTTCCAATGTTTCAGGAACACGTGCAGCAAAGGGTTCTCCATCCATTCGTCCGTTGAGTTCAACGTCGACGTGGTTGGCCGGACCATCCAGTTCCACGATGAGGTAGGTTCGATGCCCTTTGCCCATGGTGTCCAAGAAGACTTCCTCGCCTTGGAACAGGAACCTTGGTTCAACATGAACGACGTCAAACCCTTGACCCTCGGGAGCATCAAACCGTAGAGCAGCCAAGTCCCACGTACCGTTCAGCACGTGAACGCCGACCACAATGGGCCATGCTCCCTCGTGATTGGCAAGGCGTTCATCCACGCTCCAAACCGCCAGAGCGAGGTCGTCGGTTCGATGTTCCAAGCGCTTTGGACCCCAGGCCTCCAATCCATCATGCCATTCCAGTTGTGCAACAGCATGAAGCGCTTTTGCCATGTCCACTCTGGTTTCTTTGGCGTTGCTTTCCCCGCTATCCAATCGGGAGATGTACCAGGCCAATCGCTGCTTTTTCTCGGCAACGGAAGTGGCGAAATCCTTGGAACGCTTGATGTGAATGCCAAGGTAGACCACGGGGAGAAGGAACAACACTCCCATGAACCAGCGGGCCACATTGCCCCAATACACCGCATCCTCGCTCGGTGGGAACCAGGGTTCATCCCCCTCGTCGATGAGGGAATAGGCCGGTTGGAGCATGTACGTTCGTTCCTGTACATCTTCGCCCCAAAGGTGCCCAGTAACCTCCGAAGCGTTTTGAAACCGAAGTTGGAAGTAGTGCGTCCCTCGGCCGACTTGAAGGCCAATTTTGAGTTGATCTCCAACCGGACGAGTGATGTCGGTGGACAACACTTCTCCAGTGTTCTGATCGATGTCCCACATCTGAAGTTCCATTCCCGTGAGGTCGCCTTCAACGGATACTTGGATGAAATGAATGGATTCATCCCAACCGTCCACGACCAAACGGTACGTATCGGTCGTGTCGTGAACGGCCAGTGTTAATTCGCCACTGGTCGGTTCGGTCAAATTGAGGACTGGCCAGGAGGAGTTGTCGATGCCTTCGTCGGTTGGGCGGTAGGAAGGCGCCTCCAGTGTCCCGTTGTCGGCGAAGGAACGGCTGGAAACTTCCAGCGAGAACACCGGGGAATTGGTGATTTTCAGACGACCTCCGTTCACGTCTGGGTAGGGGTAGACCACCATCGTTGCTCCCGATTCAATCAACGTGGGTGCCCCCGTGACCCATGTGCCGTCAAGCAACTGGTCGACCGCCACTTCGGTTGGACCCAGTGGCGAAGCGATGATGAGTTGTTGTGTTTCAGACCATTGAAAGGGAGCAGTGAGGCTTTGATGACCGAAAAGTTCTGCACCGTTGGCCAATGGTTCATCCATCAGGGACACCACGGATTGGTGATGATGCAGCAGTACGTAAGCAGCCCAAGTCGAATGGGCGGCATCGGTTGAGAGGCGTGCGATGAACCTCCCGTCGGCTGGAGCGGCCCAGTAGGCCGTGTCACTGCCTTCGTTGCCCAGCGATGAGTACGCTGCCACGGAGGTTGAGACGGCATTGAGAAGTTGCTCTTCAGTGGAAGTTTGATGGTACATCTGAACGGTTACCGAGGCGGTGGAGGCCAACCATTGCCACTCCAGCGTGTCGCCTTGTGATGCATTGAAGACCATGAATTGGTCATGGTTTGATTCAACAAGGCCGTGGTGGATAAACGAAGCATCATCGTTGAACTGTACGGATGAACTGAGCCGTTGCGATGACGGGTCAACGCAATCCAACACGCGTTCACATGAGGCCACGGTTGTTTGGACGGCCGATGCCCCGGGTGCTGGTCGGGTGGTGAGCTCGCCCAATTGGATGCCATGGATGGTCAAGAGGGCGACCGTTTCGTCGACCGTCGAAGAGATGTTCAGTTGTATGTCAGTGGTTTGGTTGGCTGCAACGCTTCGCATTGTCGAACCGTGAGCGCTCGTGGTCGCCTCTGGTGAGGATGTTTCGACCACAACTTGGCAAGACAAGCAATTCCACGATAGCAGGGTTGTGGAGTTGGCCGCCACCTGNAGGGTCANGACTTCGTGCTGATTTGCGCTGAGCGAAACCATGGATAGGCGTTCCTCTCCGACCGAGTTCGGGCCAGATTGAGCGTTGGTNATGGGCATGAGCAAGAGCAGAAACATCACGGCAAGGGNCATGGCTTGCACTTGACGAGGCCACCTACCCATGGCATGGCGTGTGGGAGGAGTCTTTCAAATCCACCCCTNCCTCGGTTCAAACTCTTCAAGAAGCCAAGGCGTTAGGGCGAACCATGGCCGATGCATTGGGGCGTACCGTCTTGCATCGGGACCGCTATGCGAGGTGTTGGGGCCTTGGCGACCGCAAAGCACCATCTGCCATCACGCCNGCCTTGGTGCTCATGGATGAAGACCCTTCACTTCCTCTGAGCTATGCCCCCTTTCAATCGAGCACAACAAGCACCCTTCCTTCCACGCTTTCGGTGCGTTCGCTCGGAGCTTTTTCCCCACCGCTCTTCGAAGGCGTTGGTCCTGATTACGAAGTGAACCTCGGCCATGTGCTTCCTCCGTCCCTTGAAGACGCCAACGCAGGTGAGGTGCAAGGCACCTCTGCCCTTCTTCCAGTATCATGGCAGAGGATGAACCATGATGAATCGCTGACCGATTCCACGTTGTCTCCTGAAATCGTTGTCTTGACCGATGCGCTTCAATTGGCCAGCCAACCGGGGAAACTCCCGCTTGCCGTCCTGACCTTGAAGCATCGGTTTCCGGGCGCGTTGCTTTGGGCACCTGGTCTTGCAGGGCCGGATAACATTGCCGTTTTGGCGTCGCTCGGTGTTGACCTCTTCGACCTCGCACGTTGCCGAGAAGCCGCAGCCAACGGTGTCATGCTAACGCCATGGGGCCCGAGGTGGCCGCTCGGGCACGAGGAAACGAGCATCGAAGCGCAAGCCTACCACATGATGAAAGCCTTGGATGAGGTTCGCTCTTCGGTACAGTCCGGTCAACTGCGAACCTTGGCCACTCGCCAAAGCCTTTCCAGNCCACGTCTCGTGGAACACCTTCGCAGGCATCAAGAATTGATGCTCAAGCATCCCGGAAACTTGTCCTCCCACCGACCATCATCCACGGAGTTTCCGTGTTTTTCCCCAAACGCCCTCACCGATCCGCTCGTGGCCGATTGGGAGCGGTTTGTGGAATCGGAATACCAGGCACCTGAGCCGGTGAAGNACGTGATGATTCTGCTACCATGCTCTGCTCGAAAGCCGTACCGTCTTTCAAAATCCCACGGCCAATTTTTGCGGGCCATCGCCTCGACAGGTTGCCACGAAGTCATGATGACTTCGCCGCTCGGATTGGTTCCAAGGGACCTCGAGGACGTATGGCCTGCTTCCAATTACGATGTCCCAGTCACGGGTGACTGGACGGCGGATGAACTGGCACGTGTTCAACGGATGCTGACCTCACTGGTCTCGCGCACGGGATACAAGCGTGTCATCAACCATACCGACATGGATCTTGAGTTCCTTGACGTTGAGGTGGTCAACACACGGGAGAACCAAGGCGCCACCCATTACGATGCTCTGGCTCGATTAAGCGCTGCNGTGAAGGATGCGAAAACCACCTACGAGCTAAGAAACCAGAAAAACAACCTTCGCCTGAAGCAGCATTTCATGAGCATCGCTCGAAAAACAACCGGGACCGATTCGTGGTGCAGTGAGTTGGTCGTCCGAGGAAAGTTACCGCGCTGGCGGTTGGAACACAACGGCACACAAATCGCTGTCTGGTCCATTGATCGCAACGGTTTCTCCTTCTCGAGGGCTGCCATTGAATTGTTGCANCAACACGGTGCTCTGAAGGAGGTTCACTTGAAAGAAGGCCTTGAATGGNGGGGGGATGTTTTTGCTCATCTGGTCGAGCATGCCGACCCATCGATACGGTCAGGTGATGACCTTCGAGTGATTCAGGGAGGCGAATGCATTGGCTTGGCCCGTGCAGTTGCGGCTGGATGGGAATGGTCCGGTACGCCTGGGACCCTCGGGAAATCGCACCAACGNAGGAAGAAGGCATGATTCCATGCCACGCTGCCCACTGGCGGAGTGATTAAGAAGGGGAGATAAGTCGGAAGGCCGCTTGGTGGTGTGAAATGGCACGAATGTACAAGTCAAGAAAAGGCCAAAGTGGCTCCACTCGTCCTCATGTATCCGAGGCACCTGCATGGTCCAATACCGACAAAGATGCGGTTCAGTCCCTCATTCTTGACCTTGCGAAAACCGGCCTTTCCACCGCAGAAATCGGAACCGTTCTTCGGGACAAGCACGCCGTCCCCAACGTCCGCCTCGTCCTCGGAAAGCGCATTGGCCAAGTCCTCGCAGAGAACGACATGGCCAGCACTTACCCTGAGGACATGATGAACCTCATGCGCCAAGCAGTCGGTATCATCAACCATCTGGGTTCAGGCAACCACAAGGACCTCCACAACAAGCGTGCCCTCGAAATCACCGANGCCAAAATCCGCCGTCTCGCTTCCTATTACATCGGAGAAAAGCGTCTTCCTAGCGATTGGCGCTACAAGCGTGATGAATTGCGCTTGATGGTTGAGTGATTCAACCAATCCAACGAACACCTTCATGAGGAACGCGCCGTTCCTCGGAGTGTTTCACCATGCGAGATGTGCTCACCACACCGATGTTCGCACCTGCGGCTCCGATTCTTGGAAACCACGCAACCGCCATCAAGGAAAGCGACATGGTTCACATTACCGGGCCAGCCAGTCTTGAGGGGGTTTTGGCCATTGGTCAACTCGAGGCGGCCTGCCTTGACATCGGGGTGAAATATCGCCGCCGTTTTTTCACGCCTCGCCACCATCTTCCTCGTGACGCTCCAGCTGCGTGGTCCGTAGAAGGGACTGGCCTCACGGTGATTGTGGACGTGGAAGAAGCCACGTGGCAAATCGAGGACTTGCCCAACAAGGAACACGTCCACATTGTGCCCCTTCAGACAAGCGTTGAACTTGGGTCCAAGAGCCGTCGTTTTGGAGGAGCACTCGATGCGGTGGTGCAAGCGGGTGCTGTTGCTGCATTGCTCGCCCCGAACGGTCGACGGGTTCGAAAACTTCGGCCTTACATTTCCCTTGGCCTGTGGCTTCGTGCGGCTTTGGATACGAACATGGACCCCATTCACTCCATGGTGGTCAACCATCTGGGCGAGGAGGGGACCCTTCGTCTTGTGCCGCTGCCTGAGGTCTCCCAACCCGCCGCAGGCATGATTCCAGGTCTTTCAGAACGGCAACTTGCCCGACTGCGAAAAGTGTGGCCAACCATGGACGTTGACCAACGCAGCATGGCGTTGAGCGAATTGTTGTTGCCGTGCCTGAGCGAAGAAGAACTCTCGACACCTCGACTGGAGGAATTGGCTTGGCACCGGATGCTGGTTGGTGATGCAGAGGTCGACCTTGCGAGTCAGGTTCACACCATTCGGCAGGGATGGCCGGAAAAACAGGAAGAGGGTCGCTTGTTCGCCTCAACGCTCCTTGACCGTTGGCTCCGAACGGGTCATTTGTCAAGTTCGGATTGAGCGACGGATTCAAACCTTAGGCGTGCTTCGCTATTCCATGGCGATTGAGCGACTGTTAACCGGAAGCATCCAAAACCAGATTCAAGAATTGATGTCAACCGAGGATTTGGTCATCGAAGCGTTCCGTGACCTCGTCAAAGACGAATTGAAAAGTCACATCCGTGCGAAGGTTGACGACGATCCCGAACTCAAAGCGGAGATCAAGGAGGCAGTGGCCTACTATTTCCATTCCAAAGCCCGTAGCATTTATGCTGAACTGAAAGCCACTCGCGCAGCGACACGACTTGGTTTGCGCCTCCTGCCCGACGAGTTGCAAGGAGAGGTCGGGGAAGCGCTTGTGACCTTGTTTGAAAAGGAACTTGGAGCGCTCCTCGAAAAGGCGCTTTGAGGGGAAAGTCCTCACGCATAGGAGTTGAAGTTATGAGCCATTGGCTCTTGGCTTGCTACGGGAACCATGCGTCGTGCTCTTTTTCTGTGTGCGATTTTACTGGTGACCGTTGTCACCCCGTTCGTTGGCTCCGGTCAAGCAGCCTCCAGCGAGGACACCTTGGTGTGCTGTGATGCAGCTCCAGTTGAACTCTATCTCATTGGAAGTGATAGCAACAAGCGCCTGACGCCGTTTGCGGCAGATTTGGGGGAAGAGGCGCAATCGGTGGGCGTTGAAACCTCCATCTCCTCTCAAGAGAGCATTGGGCGTTGGTTGCTTCCAAACACGTGGGCGGGCGATGTTCCTGCCTCAACATGGACCTTCGCCATCAACTACGAAGTCTCCAACGCTGCTGGCGTGCGGATCAACGCCACGGCAACCGTGAGCGTTGGTTCGAAGAGTTTCAGTGCCGAAACCGAACCGGGTTCATCCTTCCTCGCACAGGGGAGTGGCTCACTTTCCTTCGACATCGATGTTGAATCCTTCACCACAAGTGGCTCGTCCAACATTGAAATTGAATTGACGGTCCAAGCCGTGTTGTTTAGCGTGCCCGCCGCAGAGGCGAAGTTGGAGTTCTTTTGGGGAAGCGAAGACGAGTCTTCATCACTTGAAGCGACCGTTCCACTGATGGACATTTTCATGGTTGAGCCAGAGGTTGAAGGTTCCGATGTCTACCTCGCCGTGCGTCTGGATTCACCATGGGGCCTCTCCACATTGGCGATGGCAGAATCCATCATGCTCAAAGTGAACGGTAATCCCGTATCTGGAGACCCCATTGAAACGGCGGTTGGAGATACGGTTCGTGTCACATGGACATGGACCGGAGCCGCCGGTGGGACTGAAACCATCAACGTCGAGGTTGAACTGGAATTCCAACCAGGCCAACCTTCGCTCCGCGGCGCGAACACATACGAAATTGAGACCTTTGACACCGGCGGCGGAACGGGCACATACTATCCTCCGGATGAGCCGCTGCGAACCGATGGTTCTGGCAGCAGCATGATCCTCGACATCGCCATGAACCTTGAAAGCAGGGACGGTGGGTTGATGCTCGAGCGAATCACCACCATCACCATTGACAACGAGATGGCGTTTTGGATGCGGTGGGGGATGGACCACATCGGTGATGAGAATCCATCCCTTTCCCCTATGCTTCGGGCTTTTTCTGCGGGGGCCGTCTCGGAAGAGGACCGGGTCAGCCGTTTTATTGAGGAAGTTGAGCGCTCAGAATTTGAACGGCAGATGGTGAGCCTTGGACCGATGTACATGAACGCAGGTCTCGGGCTGGATACGGAGGAATTGCTGGGTGACTTTCGGGCATTCAATGAACTCAAGATCGAGGTGGATTTGAACGGCGAGAACGCTGTCATTAATCACCCAGTCACCCTCCGNTTCTCCACCACCGAAATCGTTGAGGACGGCATGCGAATTGATCTGCTTCGGAATTTCATCGTGGTCCAACCTGCCCCGCTTTGGAGCGATTATTCGTTGACATTGAACGCCCGTTCGTCGGCCATGACGGCGCTGAGCAACAGCATTGTTCGAGAATCTAAAGCGTTTGATTTCTCGGTTTCACGNATGCCTTGGGGGGACCAAATCAGCATGCAGGGTGATGACATTGACCAAAGTGAAACCTTTGCCCTGTCCACCCTGCCCACCGCCTCGCCAGTTTATGCTCCACTTACGCTGACCGTGCTGACCTTGGTCGGACTTATTGGGGCGTTCTTCATTGGACTTCGCTTGACCCGTTCTCGTCGTCGAACCTACCTTTACCTCGAGATCATCTTGGCTCCGTTTGTTCTCTTGGTGACCATGTTCGGTTATCCAATTGCGTTCATTGGCATCGCTTTGGGAGGTGTCGCTGTCATATGGATTGTCACCGCCGTGGCCAGTCCGAGATTGGTGGGTCCTCCTCGTCAATCAGCAAAACCAAATTACCCCAAGATTCCTTGTCCTGCGTGCCAAACACTCAACGAAGTCACGACCGATGANCGTCCTCACCGGTTCAACTGTGTGGGTTGCGGTCGCGTGATCAAGCTGGTCGCTTGATCACAGGTTCAATCCTTTGAGGTTGTCAACGAGTTGAACAGCCTCTTGGTAATCGCCTGGGGAAAAATAGCCCACGAATTCGTCGTGTTCATCCACAGCGATGACGGCTTGTGGACTGCGCAGGCGTACATCGGCGAGAACAGCTTTGAGGGAATCGGTCAACTTCACTTTCATGAAATCCATTTCCATGTGATTATGGCACTGGGTCGCCGAAGCGTCAATGCCTTCGCTCAGAGCCTTAATCAATTGACGCTGTCCCAACACACCCTTGACTCGTTGGTCATCGTCAAGCACAACAACCACACCACCTGAAATGGTTAACAGGCGTTTTGCAGCTTCTTGGAGTGTATCTTCAACTCCAACCGTCATGTGTTCATCGTCCAGCGTGAGGTCAGCGACTTTCTTACCCATGTGACCACGAGAGNGCTCGCAGGTCTTGGTTCTTGCTTTCTTCAATCGTCCTGAAGTTTCTCGTGACAAAGCAGCAACGTGCTGCCGTCGATGATGATGGCGTAGCCCACTCGCTCAAGTTGAACGATGGTTCCTGGACCGTATTTGTGGTTTTCAAGCCGCCCCTCGATGTGGAAGAGCGTGTTGTTCTTCGTGCCCATGACAACCGCTTCGGATGATGTTTTGTGGGGCAACCAATGAACGATGGGCCTCTGGTCGCTTCNCTCCATGCTTTCAACGCGAGCGATACGGTCATGGAGAGCAACGTCTGCAAATTCTTTCAAGCGGAGGTCCATTTTTTCGAGGTCATCGCTCTCCAGCCAAACTTGACCCCCTCTCAAGTCCCATGTACGTTGACCCATGTCGGGGTGATTGGGGTGAACCGGAATGGTCAGTTGGTCAGGATGGTCGCCTTCCAGGGCAAAATCAGCAGCGTGGCGCACGAAAGCCAAGCGTGGTGCTTCGTCATCGATGACTTTCGTGTTGTGAGAATACAAGGTTGCCAAGGGGACGGATATGTCCTTTTGAGTGATGCCAAGTTCCATCCAGAAATTGCGAAGGGCTTTGGCTTGGGTTCCTCGCTTGCGCAAGCCGGCCAGGGTTGGTAATCTTGGGTCATCCCATCCGTCGTANGTCCCGCTTTCAATGTCAGACCGCATTTGAGAGGTTGAAAATCCACCCCATTCGTGCACTTTGACGCGACCCCAATACATCGTTTCGGGATAGGTCCAACCAAAATGNTCGTACAGCAAGGTTTGCTTTCGGGTTGAGTCCATCAAATCCTTGCCTCGGATGATGTGGGTGACTCCTTGGAGATGGTCCTCAACCGCACTTTGGAAGTCGAGCAGTGGCCACACAACGTAGTTGGAACCCACTTCTGGACGGGGATGCGGGTGCANTTTTGTGTCCTGAAGACGCAATGCGGGCCAATCCCTCAGGGCAGGATTTTTGAGTTGCATGTCGGTTTTGACACGAACGACGGCCTCTCCGGGGCTAAATTTTCCATCGAGCATGCGTTTCCAAAAGACGAGGTTGTCCGAGATTGGTTGAGACCGGCAGGGACAATTCGTTTTCGAGATNCGAAATTCTTTGAATTCATCTGCCGTACAACGGCAAACATAACCAAATCCTTCTTCCAACATCGTGGTGGCATGGCTGTAATATTCCTCAATACGGTCCGACGCGAAAATAACCCGGTCGGGTTTTCTTCCTGTCAACCACTCNGTCTCTTCCTGAATGATGTTGTAGGCCTCGAGCATCGGCGGCTTGACCTTCGTATCGGTGTCGTCAAATCGGAGAATAAATTCGCCCTCATACGTTTCTCGATAACTGCTGTTGATGACCAATCCACGAGCGTGGCCAAAGGACAGCGGGCCATTTGGGTTGGGTGCAAAACGGAGNACGACCTTTCCCTTTTCGGCGTTTTTGAGGTCGGGTAATCCTTCACGTCGAGCCTTGACTTCTCGCTTTTCGAGAAGNTGAGGCGCTTCCTTTTCAAGCACNTCTCGGACGGCATCCAGGCCGTGTTCAGCGGCCATGGTGTTGGCCGCTTCGACCTCTGTACCAACCAAACCCGTTACGACCTTCCCATGTTGTCGAAGGTCGCCCCTCATGCCCATGATGCGACCGATGACAGAGCCAACCGCTGCTTTGCCTTCGTACTCCAGCACGTTTTGCATGGCAACATGACGAATCAAATCCTTCGTCGTTTGGTCGGGTTGCCAATCCATGTCGCTCGCTCCCTGCTGACAACGCTCCTTCAAGAAATGCGTGATTCATCTTCATGGAAAAGCTGCTGTTGAATTGTGCGTTGAACGCCCCTCACGGGAAGGTCTCCTGTCCGATGCTCCTTCCAAAATCGCTCGACGGTGGCCCAGCCCCAACGGACCTGCTCATCGATTCCAGATTGGAGAATAAGGTGTTCAAGGGATGCCTTGGTGGTGGGGTCGGCTGGATAGCCCGATCCCAACTGAATGCCAACCCGTTCGGACATGGCTTGCATTGACCTGTCCCGTTCTTCTTTTGCCAATATACTGGCCATGGAGACGACAGGGTGATGCTCGTCTGCTTTGTGTTCCGAGACCATTTCGCTTCCCTTCCATGGCCAGCCGGAAACGCCTTCCGTGATTCGTTTGGTAAATCGTTGAGCGTTTACATCGCAAGCATCGGCTACAATACGGAGATGTTCCCGATGGGGCAGGTGCATCATCGCTTCGCGGAAGCCATCCACCTCCAACCAGTTCAATCCTTGGTCCTGGAGGGCGAAGTCAATCGTTTCCGGGTCAATGGAAACGGTTGTACCGAACCATCCATCTTCGGTCGGTTGTTGATGAAACCAGGCTTCAATTTCTTGACGCTTTTTTGGAGACAGGTCCTTTGAATCTTTGACTCCTTTGCTGGTGAGAAGCGGTTCGGCATCATCCGGTACGCAGCAGATGCCGATGACAAGAGGTCCGAGGACCGGGCCTCTTCCTGCCTCATCAATTCCCACCAGCAAGCAATCACCTCAGAATTCCAGATCATCAACTGGTTCGCTTGACGATGTTTGCACCGGTGGATGCGGTGAAGGTTCCCTCGGGGGTTGAACCAATTTCTCGGTGGCCTCCAGCGGCGTTTCAACATCGTGGGGTTGGATGCTTTCCAGTGAGGCATTGGCTTTGTTTTCCGAGGCTTCGGTTCGGCGGTCGAGGACATCGGTGGCCGCTGCGACCAGCGCAGTGTCCACACTCGCTCGTGTTGGTTCTGCAACGCCGTGTTGATGCCTGAACATGGCTTCGTAGGTGGCTTTGGGGACTTCTTGAACAGGGCCGGCCTGAACTTCGGTCTTCGGCTCAGGCGTTTCGGTTTGGTATTGCGACATCCAATCCTCCGAATGTTCAGAGGTTTGCTGATAGGGGAGGGTTTCAATTTCCTCAATTCGCCGCTGACGGTCAATCACGGCCTTGTAGAGGATGGCCGAGGCGAGAAAGATGCTGAAGGCCACTCCCCACCATGCTTCGATGTAGAGGGCGACCGTGGAGGCCATGCCGCTCCAATCAATCCCCTCATCCTCCNGTTCNGAAGGTTGCCAGGACACGCCGAGGTAGTCACCTGTGCTGGTATGAACAAAGGGAATTTCGGGGGCCAACCTCGAGCGTATGGTGGTGTTGATGTACACCGTGCCGTTGGTGGATTGGTCTTGGGGTAACTGGACCCATGCTCGGATGGTGAAATTGGAATTCAATGGGATGTTGCTGACTTCAAATGAGCGCGGGTATTCAACACCATCCTCGTAGACCGCGATTTCGGGCGGGATGAACCCCATGTCAACCGANTGGCTCGATTGGAGTTGAACGCTCAAGCCATCCACGGCGTTACCGTCGTTTCTCACTTCCATCGCAATGGAGAGGCGTCCCTTGGCGTTGACCTGCTCTTCGACGTTTCGAAACGTCCATTTGATCTCAGGTGCTACGTTCATTTCAACTTCAACGGAATCGGCCACAACCCCTTGGTCATCCAACAACTCCAAGGTGGTACTGCCCATGACAAAAGCCATGGCATCCGCCGGTGCCGTGATGGTTGTAACAGNAAANGGTTTTACCTGATTGGGGAGGATAAACAGGCCTTCAGCTGGAAGGTCAACGGCGAATCCCCCGGTTGTGCTGACTTCTCGTAGGAAGTAGGTGTTGACGGAATTCCCTGTGTTTTGGGCGCTGAGGTTNACGGTGCATGATTGGTTGGGAAGAATGGATTGGCAATTTGAAATTTCAGCGGCGAGTGTTCCGGACGAGACTCGGTCAATTTTCGCCACGGTGTTGATCGTTCGAAGGTTCGCCCTTGCACCGTCCGCAAAGACTTGCAATTCTACATGCATCTCGCCTTGAAATTCGTTCGGCGCCTGGAATCCAATCTCAATGGTTCTGGATTCGTTGGGCTGCAGGACCACGTCTTCAAGGCCACCAAACAAGGCGACGACCCAACCACTTGTGTTGAACCGGTCGGATGGGCTTGTCCCCGGAACGGGTGTTCCCTCTACAGTGAGCGCTTGCAAGGTCATGTTGAGTGTGTTCGGTGTGTTCCCAACGTTTCGAACCACGGCGTTGAGCCGGCCATCTTGATTCGGCGCCACCTCCAGAAGTTCATCAATGTGGTCAATGCTGGCATTTTTCTTCTCATTCATCAACAGGTCAAAACTCCATGTTGAAGCCGCCTTGTCGAGTCCTGATGTCGCCGATAGGGTGAACCGTGGTCCTGCTCCTGCGAGGGGTGCACCGTTGACAACGGCTGGCACGTCAATCCACAAATACACGTAGGAGAGCGTGTTTGGGTCCATCGTAATGTATGCTTCGTTCCCGTTGGTGTTGGGCATGTTCCAACCCCAAACCCATGTGGAGTCGGTTGAGATTGTGAAGGTCACATCATCGGAAAAAGTGGCGTTGTTGGTGATGTTGACCGCAACGGCAGTACGGACGAGTTCATCAACCGTGAAAGCCGTGAAATCATCAACTCCAAAGTTAAGGTTGGACGGTGGCACAATGGCCACCTCCATGGCCACCGTCTCATTCAACTCCGGGTCAAGGTCACTCGTTATTGAAAACGAAACGGTCAGGTTCTGGTAGGCTGCACCGGCAGGGGCACGTACACCAAAGGCGATTTGCCTGAGATGATTGGGTACCAAGAGTTCAGTCGTGGGCAGTCCAACCGTGGTCAAGGGTTCGGGAACCGAAAGCGGTTGAATGGTGAAGGCTTGGTTTTGCTCCGCTTTGTTATGGACGGTGATGTAGGTGCTGACGGTTTCGTTTTGATGCACATAAAGTTGGCTTGGGGCGGCGTAATCAAGGATTTCAGCCTCCCTTCCTACCTCTTCCGCCCAACTTCCAGCAAAGGGTAGCATGGCCGGGAGAAGGAACACGGTGAGAAGAAGAGCCCACCGCATGACTCGGTGTGGTTGTTATCCCCTATCAATGACTCCCTGTGTTGACCAAAACCTCGTCGTAGCATTCTTGTGGTCCACCCCGGTGGCGGAGTCATGCCCCCGTTTTGGCCTTTCAAAAAGAAGCAAACAATTGCTGAGGTAGAAGAGGAGCCGCCAGCCCCCATCGTCTACAAGCGTGGCGAGGACCCAAATGCTCGGGAAACCATTGAAGCCGATTCAGGTGCATACAAAGATGCACTGGCCCTCTTCGGTGGAGGGTCTGAAGAAGTCAAGGCGGCCACCGACCAATCGGTCAACTATGACGGTGTGTCGGCGCAACCAACCGAAGCCACCAAGGAACCAGAAGCCTCGTTCACATGGGTTCACCATACCGATGGCTACCATTACAAGCAGCTCGCTGACGGAGCGTTTGAGCCCACGCCTCACACCAAAAACGACGACGGCTCCTACGCACCGTATTCCTGATCGAACAATCGTGGAATCGGCCGAATCAACCCAGGGTGGTCTTGATTGGCATGGTTGACGCTGCGACTGACAGGGTAGCGGTTGATGGAGCCTGCCACAGGTGGACTGGGTAAGGTGCCATCTCGAAGCCACGCGTCAAGGGTTCCGTCGTCCAATATCACCGGCATACGATGATGAACTTCGACGCAATCTTCGTTCGCCGCCTGGGTGAGAATGACACATGATTCAAGTGGCTGTCCATTTCCATTCCACGTGTCCCACAGCACAGCCATCATAGAAGGGCCATTCTTCACATGATGATACCAAGGTGTTTTTCCTTGTGGGGTGGTCATCCACTCGTACCAGCCGTCAACCGGGACAACCCCTCGGCGATGTTCTGCAGCTGAATGAAACATCGGTTTGTCATGCATGGTTTCGCTTCGAGCGTTGATGGGTTCACGGTTGGAGGCCTTGGCCCATGACGGTCGGAATCCCCAACGCATCAACCTGAATTGGCGGTTCACTTCTCCTGTTCCGTCTTGACCCACCTCAGTAGCCACGGGGATGAGGCTCTGGGGTGCTACGTTCCAAGATGGCTCGAACGAAGTGAGGTCAGAAAGAGGCTCAGCTTCCATCGCCAACGCGATTTGGTCCATGGGTGTTGAAAGGGCAAACCTTCCGCACATGGGCACGCCTCATACAGGATCGGCAACGGCTTTCATGAGGGCACGCACATCAAGTTCTGCTCCGTTGAGAGGAACGCGTAGATCGTACTGAGACGCCACGGCCGGGTCCAATTCACCGAAACAGCCGACCCATTCTCCGTTGATGATCAAT
>PAWY01000005.1 GCA_002714305.1 Methanobacteriota archaeon
ACTGCTGGATTGCTAAAGGAAATCCTGGACATGTACATTGATATTGGAATTCTTGAATTCATTGAAAAAGACCTCTACAAATTGACCTACGCTGGTTTTTCAATCGTCAAATTTGCACGCAAGACACCCAACATCGATCGTCTCCTCAGCATGATTGAGGAGGATTCGAGCCCTAAGTTTGACCACATGTTCAGTTGAATGTAAACACATCTGTTGGAATTCAATCAGATTTTGCTTGATTGAGCGTCCGGTCNGTCTCCTCNGGGTCGATGAGCAACGCAGCGAGAATNACGAAGGTCTCAAGCACGGCNGCGATGTAAAAGATGGTCTGGTAGTCGTACCGGGCGGCAAAAATGGGGGCNAACTGGTAGCCAATGATGGCGGAGAGGTTCATCATCGCCATGTAGCCGGTGAATTGGGTCCCGCCCACTTCCGCCCATGTGACCCTCATCATCAACGAATAGGCACAAATGGAGACGATGGCCCAAAGGAACGTGTGGATGATCCANACGAGCATCATGAACCACCCNTCGCCCCACATTGAATCGAGCATTCCCCACGTGAGGGTGGTCAATGAGGCTCCAAGTGCTGCGAACATCAGCATGGATTTCCCACCGAATTGTCGTCCGAGTTCCCCACCTGCCATGGCNCCCAGCATGGTGACGACGAGAATGATGCCGCCCTTGGTNGCGTTGAATTCTTCTTGNCTCCAACCCAACTCTTGCAGGAAAAGCAGGGGCAGAATGGGGATGAGGATGAAGGCNAGTGAGATGACGAGGCTGACCGCGATGCCAAGTTGGGCNGAGCGCACCGAAAAGGCGGTGCGGATGTTGCTCAAAATGACCGCGAAATCTCGAACTTCTTCGTCGCCCTCTTGGCTGTCCTCCNCCACCTCAACGGCCTCGCCCTCGTCCCACGGGAACCGCTTCTCGCCNGGCCGCTCTCGCATGAAAAGCGGAACCATCATGATNACGACGAGAATGGGGATTTGGATNANNAANGCGCCCTNGAATNCCNACGGTGCCNATGATGGTTCCCAAACCNGCNCCTCCNATGACGCCNCCNAGGGATTTNGCCGTGAACATGTAGCTGTTGACNCGTTCNAATTCGTGGGANTGAAGCACGTCCACTGCGAGCGCATCGGTCGAGACATCCTGCAGGGCCGTGNACATGTTGTAGACAAAGAACAGAGCCCCCAGCAAGGAAATGTTGTCCGTCAAGTCGGGAACGAGCAGCATGGTGATGAGCAGGGCGATCATCCCTGTTTGAGCGATGAGAATCCANGGNCGACGNCGNCCNAATTCNGGTATTTGGAAGCGGTCAATAATGGGGCCCCAGNCGAACTTGAACGACCACGGCNNCGTGCCGAGCGTCAGCAAGTAAGCAAGGTCGCCAGCATCGGCNCCTTCTGCAGCGAGGAAGGTGACCATCGTGACCGTGATGAAACCCCACGGCACCCCTTGGGCCACGTAGAGGGCCGAGAGCGTGATGACACGNGCCCGATAACTGTCCACGAGCGTTTCGCCGTCGGACGAGGATTCGCCTTTGNCNACCTCGGTTTCCGGTTCACCAAAATCAAGGTCAAGGTGGAAGCGATCTCGCTGTTTGGTTGCGACNTACCCAATGAGAAACGCCACCGGAAAAATCCAGCCANCAAACAGGAAGACGGGGAGCGAACCATCACCGACGGCGAGCGCCGCTGCTTCCTCGCCATCCTCGTTGAGAATGGCGAAGTCCAAGACAAGCAGGCTCACCACGGTGGCNACCTCTTCNCCCTCNTCGTTGTTGGAACATAGGGCGCCGTTGAAGGCCTCCGCATCGACGGTGACGGCGAGGTTGTAGGTGCCAAGCGCTTCCTCACCAAAGGCCAGTTGGGCTTCAATTTCGCTCTTGGTCAGACCCTCGATCACACCAGAGAGAAGGGATGCATTGTACCAAGTCAGATTCACGTCGTGNGAGCCAGGGTTCTGNTCGGCTTCTGAAAGGGTCCATTCGCCCTTGGTGGCGACGCCGGTGATGGTGTCGGGTGCATTGGCTTCGCCGCCCGTGCAGACCGGACCACCCGAGGTCTCATCTTCGCCGTAGGTGAGTGAAAAAAGAACGCCGACAACGTTGCCTCCAGCCGCCTCGATGGTTTCGCTGAAGCCAGAGGAATCAACGCTCCATTCAACGGTCTCGCCGTCCTGGTAGTTGGCCGATTTCGCCTCCAATTCAACCGCGGTTATNGTCGACTCAACGGTGTAGGTGCCCGCCGATTCGGAACCGCCTCCCTCGCCGCCAAGGCATCCGGAGACCGATGCGAAAACGACCAGCACCAACAAGAAATGGACCGGTCGCATGGCTTAACGGTGGGCAACTGGATTTTCAAGATTGTTCACGCCTGCTTGAGGCGTTTCGCCTCAATCCCAGATGCCCATGTCCATCCGAGCGTCTTCGCTNGCGTGAATCTTCGGGTCCCAGCGTGGCTTCCAAACGAGGTTGATGTGAACGGATGTGAGGCCTTCAGTTTGCAGCGCTGCTCGGTGGGCTGCGGCCATGATCTCCGGTGCAGCAGGGCAACCNGGNGAGGTGAGCGTCAGGTCAACCTCGGCGTGAAGACCCTCGTCTTTCTCTTCAAATCGNACATCGTACACCAGACCGAGTTCAACGATGGAAAGATCCAGTTCCGGGTCCTCGACTTCGTCCAGTTGGACCATCACGGCTTCTTTGGTCGTCATGTGGCTCACTCCACGCTTGCACGAATCTCGTTCATGACCTTGTCGTACATGTTGCGAAAACCGTTGGAACGGCTGGGCGTCAAGGTGTTGGTCAANCCCATGTCTTGAGCAAAATCCACTGGTATCAACACGGCTTGCGCCGGCGTCAATCCTTCGATNGCGATGCTCAACACGCCCATCAATCCCTGCACCAATTTCGCGTCTGCGGCACCAAAGAANTGAACCANNCCCGCTTCAACGGAAACCCGNACATGGGCCTCGGANTGGCANCCTCGAACACGGGTNTCNTCNGACCATTCGGNNGCNGGCAACNCCACGATTTCGTCAGCGAGCTCAAAGAGCATTTCCAAGCGCTCCCTTTTGTCCTCAACTTCTTGAAATTCCTCAACCAGTTCTTGGAGCGCTTCCGGATAGAACGTCATGCGAACTTCTCCGTAATTTCTTTCATTTCCTGAACAAACCCTTCGGCTTCCTTGCGCGTGTTGTAGATGTAGAACGAGGCGCGAACCGTGCCCGAAATGCCAAGGCGGGTCAACAAGGGTTGGGCACAGTGATGGCCCGTGCGTACAGCGTAGCCGCGGGCATCGAGCAAATGGGCCATGTCTTCGCTGTTGATGGTGGGATGAAGGAAGGAGACAACAGCGGCGTCGTGTTCGCCATGTCGTCCGTAAACCGTGATGCCCATCGAGCGAAGTTCTTGCGCAACCCAAGCGGCGATTTCAATCAAACGAGCATGTTCGGCGTCCAAGTCAAAGGTGTTCATCCAGTCAAGGGCAGCCGACCACCCAATGGCTTCGGCAATCCGTGGCGTGCCTGCTTCGAATTTATGCTCGTTGGTTTGGTAGGTTGAGCCTTCAATAGTCACAGTTTCAATCATGTCTCCCCCGCCCATGAACGGCTGCATTTCCTCAAACGCATCGGGCTGAACGAGCAGGGCCCCGATGCCGGTGGGGCCGCACATTTTATGAGCAGAAAACGCCATGAAATCCGCCCCGAAAGCCGTGAAGTCAACGGTGGAATGAGGGACACCCTGTGCTGCGTCGATGAGGACTTTGGCCCCCACTTTGTGCGAGGCTTCGATGATCTCTTCCAATGGATTGCGGACACCAAGAACGTTCGAAGTATGGACAACACAAACGAGTTTGGCACCGTCAAGGGCATGGGTGAAGGCCTCCATGTCCAACGTGAAGTGTTGGGTGACCGGAACATAGCGCAATTCAATGCCACGCTCTTCAGCCAACATCTGCCAAGGCACAATGTCAGAATGGTGCTCCATTTCAGTGAGAAGAATGGCATCGCCTTTCTGCAGATTTGCTCGGCCCCAAGCATGAGCCACGAGGTTGATGGCTTCGGTGGTGCCGCTGGTGATGATGGCTTTGGAAGCGTTGAACCGTTGCTTGAGTTTGGTCCGACAGGATTCGTAACCCTCGGTTGCCTCACCGGCCAGCGTGTGAACCGCTCGGTGAACGTTGGCGTTTGATTCGGAGTAGTAGGCGTTCATCGCATCGATGACAACTTGCGGCTTTTGGGTCGTTGCGGCGTTGTCGAGGTACACCAACGGATACCCGTTCACCTCGCGCTGCAAAATAGGAAATTGATCACGCAACGCCACGTCCTCACCTCTTCAATTCGCATTCCAAGTGAACGGTCAGGCGGGTTCGAATTTCATCCACCAGTGCTGCGTTCTCAAGACCTGAAAATCCACTTTGCATGAAGCCTTCAATCATGAGGGCGACAGCCGTCTCTTCATCCAGTCCTCGGCTCATCAAGTAGTGGAGTTGATCTCGGTCAACCGGGGCACTGGCGGCACCATGGGCCGCCGACACTTCATCTGCCAAAACTTCGAGCTCGGGTATGGCTTCTGCCCGTGCTTTTTCAGAGAGCAGGAGATTTTTGAAGACTTGACCGGCATCGCAATGGTTGGCATTTTCCGATATCGTGAGCAAACCCGTGGCGATTGAATGGCTCCGGTCATCGCAGGCAGCGTGAATGTTGAGGGAGGAATTCGTATGGTGGACGTCGTGGTGGATTTCGATGTGGTGGTCCACGTGCCGCTGGCCAGAGCCATGAACCGATATGGCTTGTGCAAGGCTCCCTCCTGAAGCCGTAAATCGTGAACGCACATCGCTCTTGCATCGGAATCCACCGATGGAAAGTCCGGCCAACTCGAAGGTAGCATCTCGGCCGATGGTCCAATCTTCACAGTGCAAGAGTTTTCCGTTGGACGAGAGTTCGTTCACCATTCCAAAGGCTGCCTGTACGTTGTCTTCAACGGTACCCGTGATGTGCAAGCCCGCCCAATCGGACTCACCGGAAAGGTGGAGGATGACGGCGGCGTTGTGCTTGAGGACAAGGTGAAGATGGCCCACAGCAACGTGGCCCGAAGCAATGGCCTGAACGTGAATAACCTCACTCTTGCCGTCGGTCTCCAACGTCCAGGCTGAGCCACCCAGTTCGCTGAGGAACACCCGNCCNATGTCTTCNGCGTTCACAATNCGGGGAGCCCCTTCGACGAGTTCTCCGCCTTCAAGGANGCCAAACCGTACGGNGCTGGCATCGGGAACTTCGTCAACTTTTGACGGGTGAATGCGTGCCCATGGAGTGTATCGCCATAGATGAAGAGCACGGGAGGGAACGGCCATGTCGGCATACTTCATCCGATGGAACCCTCCATTTCCAATTCAAGCAATTTGTTGAGTTCCACGGCNTANTCCATCGGCANTTCNCGGGTGAACGGTTCAAAGAAGCCATTGACGATGAGNCCCATCGCTTCTTCTTCCGAGAACCCTCGGCTCATGAGGTAGAAGAGTTGGTCGCCCGAGACCTTTGAAACGCTGGCCTCGTGTTCAAGGTCGGCAGTTGAGTTCCCAACNTCCATGGTTGGATAGGTGTCGGAGCGAGATTCGCTGTCNAGCATCANNGCATCGCANACAATCTTTGAGCGGCAGCCGTGNGANTTGGGNGTNACNTGNANCATGCCNCGGTANGAGGANCGNCCNCCNTTCTTGGAAATNGATTTCGAGAGNATGCTNGAGGTGGTGTTNGGAGCNAGGTGGTGAACCTTAGCACCGGCATCTTGGTGCTGACCTGCTCCTGCGTAGGCGACGGAGATGACTTCGGCGTGAGCACCTTCGCCCTTGAGGAGAACGGAGGGGTACTTCATGGTCAATTTTGAGCCNATGTTNCCNTCGACCCATTCAACNGTNGCNTTTTCNTGGGCCACGCCNCGCTTGGTCACGAGGTTGTANACGTTGGCNGACCAGTTTTGGATGGTGGAGTATCGGATCTTTGCGCCCTTCATGGCAATGAGTTCAACCACGGCAGAATGGAGGGAATCAGTGGAGTAGGTGGGAGCAGTGCAGCCTTCGACGTAATGGATGCTGCTGCCTTCATCGGCGATGATCAGGGTTCGCTCAAACTGGCCCATGTTTTGGGCGTTGATGCGGAAGTAGGCCTGAACAGGCATTTCGACGTGGACGCCTTTCGGGACGTAAATGAAGGAGCCACCCGACCATACGGCGGTATTGAGGGCAGAGAACTTGTTGTCGCTGTAGGGGATGACGGTGCCGAAGTATTCCTTCACAATTTCCGGGTATTCCTTGAGGCCACTGTCCATGTCCAGGAACAAGACACCTTGGTCTTCGAGGTCTTCTCGAATGGAGTGGTACACCGCTTCGGATTCATACTGGGCCGTTACGCCTCCAAGCCACTTTTGCTCCGCTTCTGGAATGCCGAGGCGGTCAAAGGTGTTCTTGATGTCGTCCGGAACATCGTCCCAATTCTTTTCGGTGGCGTCAGAGGAGCGCAAGAAGTACGTCACGTTGTCGAAATTGATGTTGTTGAGTTCGCTGCAGTTCCCCCAGTCTGGCATCTTACGTTCCATGAAATGTCGGTAGGCTTTGACACGGATTTCAGTCATCCACTCGGGCTCATTCTTGAGCGCTGAAATGTCCCTGACAACTTGCTCAGAGAGGCCTTTGTCAAACCGAATGGTGGCATTTTCTGGATCGTGGAACCCAAATTGGTAATCACCAACCGCTTCACGTGCTTCGTCACTCATGCTTCGGCCTCCGTTGCTTTCTCGAGCCAATCGTACCCTTGCTCCTCGAGCTTGATGGCCAATTCGGGCCCGCCTGATTGTACGATGGCACCGTCGATCATGACGTGGACAAAGTGAGGCTGGACATGGTCCAACAACCGCTGGTAGTGGGTGATAATGAGGCAGCCGGCTTGTGGAGCGACGCTGTTGATGCCCTTGGCCACAATGCGGAGGGCATCGATGTCAAGACCGGAATCGGTTTCATCCAGCAAGGCAAGGTTCGGTTTGAGCAAAAGCATTTGGAGAATCTCAAGTCGCTTCTTCTCACCACCACTGAACCCATCGTTGACGTAGCGAGAGAGCACCGATTTCTGCATTTCGAGTGAAGCCATGGCGGCGTTGAGTTCCTTGCGGAACTCTCGGCCTTTCAGCGGCTCATCGCGCACGGATTGAACCGACTTCTTGAGGAAGGTCCCAACCTGCACGCCTGGAATGACGGCGGGGTATTGGAACGACAGAAACATGCCGGCCCGAGCTCGTTCGAACACGCTCATCTCTTCGATGTTCGTGCCCATGTAGAAGATTGAGCCGCTGGTAATTTCGTAGGCTGGATGGCCCATGACAACGCTGGCGAGGGTTGATTTTCCTGCACCGTTGCGCCCCATGATGACGTGGATTTCGCCCCGACGTATGGTGAGGCTCATGCCGTTGAGAATGGGAGTGTCGTCGACACTCACGTGAAGGTCCTCAACCCTTAGGATTTCATCACCCATGCTCATCCCTATACTTGCGTCTCGTCTCTCCTTTATCAATGGATGTAGTCCTCAAGCGCCAACACAAGACAAGCCCACAACCAAAACGAAGAGGATTTGATGGCATGCGAGGGTTGAAGTTCAACGGCCCGAGGCTTGGGCATGGACGATGACTTGGTGGCCAAGTATGCTGCCGAAGCAAAAGCCGCCATGGAAGCCGAAGCGGCCCGCCGCGTTGCCGAGGCGACGGACCCCGAAGAAGAGGAGCGCCTGCGAAACATGCCTTTGCGCTCTGTGGTGGACACCGATCATTTGGTTCCGGCCCTCCTCAGCCGCCTGGGAGCGGTGCGTGCCGCCCTCGATGGCCACGGTGGAGGCATTGCGGTCTCGCAAATTCTTGACGCTGACCAAGGCCTTGACCTTGTCCTCGATTTGACGGGCGCTTGTTTGTCATGCGGCGCGGCACCNGGCACGTTGGAGGGCGTGAAGAACGACTTGGAGACCGATGATGAAATCCTCCGCATACGTTTCTCATCGGCCCTGCTCGATACCTTTGATGAACTCGGTCGAGAATTCATTTTGGCCCACGGCAAGGTTGAGTTCGTTGACATGCCAACCGAATCTTCCGAGAACTGAAACGGCGAGCCTTTCAATAGAGACTGGTCGGAGGCCATGGCATGTCCGCTTGGAGCAATGAACGGCGAGACGACCCGAGTCCTTGCCGAGCGCAGGACCACGGACGTTTTGAGGTGACCCAACGGGACGGTCGCGCTCGCCTCGGGAAGCTGCATACCCGGCACGGCGTGCTTGAAACACCTGCCCTGCTGCCGGTGGTCAACCCCAACATNCGTACCATCGAACCCAGAGAGATGTGGGACANGTANGGCATCCAGGCGCTCATCACCAATTCTTACATCATGTGGAAACACGACGACCTACGGAAGGTCGCTGAGCAAGATGGCGTTCACAANTTGCTTGACTTTCCNGGCGTCATCATGACCGACTCGGGAACCTTCCAGTCCTACGTCTACGGCGATGTTGAGGTTGGCGTTGAAGAGATTGTTGCTTTCCAACGCTCCATTGGTGTTGACATCGCCACCATGCTCGATGTCTTTTCACGGCCCGACATGAACGCCACAGAAGTTGAGCACGCTGTTCGTGAGACCGACGCAAGGGCAGCAAAAAGCCTCGAAGCAGCAGAGGACACCATGTTGAACGGCCCTGTTCAAGGAGGCGTATTTCGTGAATTGCGCCACATCTCCGCACAATTGATGGGTCAACATCCATTTTCTGTGCATCCCATTGGTGGCATCGTCCCGGTTATGGAACAACAGCGGTACAAGGAGTATGCAAAAATCATGATGGCCACGCTTCCCCTGTTACCTCCCAACCGACCCGTCCACATGTTTGGATGTGGCCACCCCATGCTTTTCCCCATGTCGATTGCCCTTGGGGCAGACTTGTTTGATTCGGCCGCCTATGCTCTGTTTGCTCGCGACGGGNGATTGTTGACCCCATGGGGCACGGAACGCATCGATGAGTTGGTNGACTGGCCGATGTTGATGCCGTGCGTTGCCCATCAAACCCCTTCACAAGTGCGCTCGATGAAGGCCAAAGAGAAGGAACAGCTCTTGGCCCGGTACAACCTCGAGGTGACCTTAGCGGAACTGGCCCGTTGCAAACAAGCGGTCAGGGACGGGAAAATATGGCAACTCGTCGAACAACGCAGCCATCAACATCCTGCCCTTCGGGAAGCCTTCCTATGGCTCACAACGGCGCCTTCGCTTGACCGCAACCTGCGCCCAGATAAATTCTACACCGACCGAGATGCAGCCCGCGACACCGATCAGGACCAAGGCATGTGGGAAGACGCATGGGATTGGGTGGTATGGAGTCAACAAACTCCTCGGAGCGGGGGCGTTCAGTGGGGGGGAGACGACACCTTCAGTCGACCCCACATCGCCAAAGCACGCCGAACGCTTCACATGCGTTGGACACGCTCCGAAGGAACCCAACACGCGGTCATCTTCCATGGCATTCGGGGGCCGTTCCGGGAACGAATTGGGGATGTGCTGGAGTGGCTTAACTGCCATCACCCCAACCTTCANCCGTTGGTCCTCACGCCACTGGGATTGATTCCGGTCTCGTTGGAAGACCTCAATCCGTTCGCCCACGTCGACGCCCCTGCATGGGTGCTGCGACACGAACCTGAAGCCGCTTGGATTCAACGTGAACTTCAACGGCTCGGCCTTTCCGACGTAGCGTTTGCCACCGTGGACGTTGCCGGGGATGGAATGAAACAGCGGCTCGCAGCAGCCCTTGATTCACTCGGCCTCGCCAGCGAGGTACATCAACCACTGGAATTGGAGCAACGCGCCGTGGCCAGAGAAAACCTCCGGATGGCTCAGGGTGTATCCAAACAGATGGTCCTGTTGAACGCCAGCCACGAGGCTGCCACCACGATCATGGCCGGGTCAGGTTTTGTCGTGAACAGGGAAGGGCGTGTGAAGAACATCAACGACATGGATGGAAATCACCTGTTCAGCCCAAGGCTCCGTGATGGAGGAATGTCGCTGGCCAACGCTGGAGCCCGAGCAATGCTCGAACAGCGGTTGGAGCCCAACCCTTCAGGATTGCCTCGCACCGAATGGTGGGGCCACGTTGGAAAAGGTCCTGCGATCGTCGTCGTGGACGGTGATGCCGAACCGTTTGTTCGCAAAGGAAGAAACGTGTTCCATGGGTTTGTCTTGGCGTGTGATCCATGGCTAGCGCCCGGTGAACCATGCCTTATCACCAACTCCTCAGCGCAACTTCTCGGCCATGGCGTCGCCCAATGCACCTCGACCGAAATCGGCACGATGACGAAGGGCATTGCTGTCAAGACACGTGGCGGCGTTGGGGATTGAAGCCCAGTCAATCAACGCAAGCCTTCATGGTTCGCCTTCGCCCACCGCACCATGGAGATGCCCATGGAGGATGAACCAATCATCCAAACCAAGGAACTCACCAAGGCCTATGGCCCCCATGTCGCCCTTGACAACCTCAACCTGTCCATTCCACGGGGTGCGACGGGTCTGCTGGGACAAAATGGTGCCGGAAAATCCACGTTTCTCAAAACCATCCTCGGCCTGATACAAGCCACCTCAGGCGAAGGTTCGGTGCTTGGCTACGACATTCGCCACCAAGGCGTTGAGATTCGTCAGCGCATTGGCTACATGCCCGAATACGACGCACTCAATCCTGACATGGACGCCATCCATCAAGTTCGGTACTCCGGTGAACTCCTCGGGATGAACCCGGTGGTCGCCATGAATCGGGCCCACGAAGCCTTGCAGTTTGTGGGCATTGGCGAGCAACGCTACCGAGAGATTGGAAGTTTCTCAACCGGCATGAAACAGGCCACAAAACTGGCTTGCGCCATCATCCACGACCCCGATTTGCTGATCGCAGATGAACCCTCTAACGGCTTGGACATGAAAGCCAGGGAATTCATGATCACGACCCTCAACACCATGGTCCACGATGCCAAACGTTCGGTGTTGATGGCGAGTCATCTCATGGACGACGTTGAACGCGTCTGTGAGAACATCATCTTGCTTCACAAAGGAACCCTTGCTGCTCAAGGGAAAATCGAGGACCTCAAAGCCATCGACCGAGAAATCGAAATCCACGTCTGGGGCGGAGCCACTCGGCTTGAGGAACGCCTCAACGACCAAGGGTTCCGTGTTCGACGAGAGGGGAGAGTCATGCGAATCGCCCACACCGAAGAGGACACCACCACCGCCATTCTCAGGGCGGCCGCCGAGGTCGGTGCGCAGGTTCGTCGGATGCACGAATACGAAGCTTCGCTCGAGGACTTGTTCCTCGCCATCATGGACAACCTCGGCTACAGCGTCAAATCAAGCGATGATCTCCTTCGTTCTCCGGTTGAAGCCCGACGCGTTGATGCACCCGAATCCCTCGGTGGTGGCGCATCATGACCGAGGAGAATTTCTCCGCAGAGGCTCCAGTCACGGGCCAGGGTCGAATGGATGTGGCTTGGGGTGCCAACACCGGCGATGAAGCGCCTGAACATGCTCAAACCGCTACCACGGCAAAAAGCGGCGAGATTTTTGAACAACATTACACCCCATGGACGGGTGAACTCAATCCGAGATGGATGAGAAATTGGTCCATTCTTCGCCATCATCTGCTCGGCATTTTTCGAAAAGGGCACCGTCCATGGACGATGCCAACTCGGATTTTCATTCTCATCGCTTTCCTCGCATCCCTTGCCGATGCGGGCATGACCCTGCTTTCCGGCCTCGTTGGAAGTTCAGAATTCCATGCCCTGTTTGGCGTGAGCCGAGACAACCTCTATGGCCACGTGCTCGGATTCTTTCCCCGCAACGTGTTGTATTACCCCTTGGTCGCCGCCCTCTTGGTTGGAGGCGTGATATCTGAAGACCGACAACACGGGACGTCCGCCCTCTACTTTTCACGACCAATATCTCGCTTTGATTATGTGGGAATGAAATTTATCTCCGTGGCCATGATTCAAGCCTTGGTGGTGCTGGTCACCTACCTTTTGTATTTCCTCGCTGAGGTGGTGGCCTATGGCCGTGGGTGGGCCTGGATGGTTGACGTGTTTCCCATGTTTTTGTCTGGCTTTTTGGCTGGAATGCTGTTGATCTTCACCTACACCAGCATCGGCCTGAGCCTCTCAAGTGTCTCAACGGGACGGTTTTTTCCCGGGATTGGCNTGTTGGCGATNGTCTTTGGAACCAAGACGTTGGCCAGCATTGTGAAGAATTTNTTCGACCGTGAAATCCTCTACCTCATCTCACCCTACGATTGTGTCGCTCATGTCGGCCAAGCCATCATTGGAACCCAAACCACCTATGACCAATATTCCTGGACGTATTCGTTGGTGGCCTTGGCCGCCATGAATGCCCTTGCCCTTTACGTGTTGGCATCTCGAGTCGCTTCGATGGAGGTGACCCGTGAATGATTCCCGATATCACCCAACAAGGGCCTCCCTCCCAATCGCCTGCCCNGGCGGCTCCAAAAGCACCCGTGGTCTACTTCAACGGNGTTTCAAAATCCTATGGCCGCATNCATGCATTGAGCAGCATCACGCTTGGTTTGAGTGGAGGCGTCACGGGAATACTCGGCATGAACGGTGCAGGNAAATCGACGCTCTTCAAACTCCTGATGGGCAAGTTGCGCCCAAGCGCTGGTGAAGTGAAACTCTTCGGGGTGGACCCGTGGAAGAACCCAGCCCCCTACGCCAACGTGGGGTTTGTCCCCGAACACGAAAAAATGCATGATTGGATGACGGCACTTGAATTTGTGAGCACCTTTGCGCGCCTCCATGGCATGACCCGAAAAGAGGCCGAAATCGAGGCCACACGCGTGCTGGACTTTGTGGGCCTCAGCGATGTGGCGAACAAAGAAATCGGACGGTTTTCAAAGGGCATGCGGCAACGAACAAAAATTGCTCATGCCTTGGTCAACGACCCTGAACTCATCATATTGGATGAACCGCTGCAAGGATGCGACCCTTTGGCTCGGACCACCATCATGAACGTGATACGAGAACTCGGGAAGTTGGGCCGAACGGTGCTGGTGAGCAGCCACATCTTGAATGAAATTGAGCGCATCACCGAGCAGATNATCATCCTCCATCAGGGGAAGTTAGTGGCGCTTGGTAACCTCCACGCCATCAGGGAACGGCTGGACCAAATCCCCCACACCATCCGTTTGATCGGCGACGATTCACGGGCCCTCGCCCGCGATATCCTTGGACATCCCGCCGTCTTTGGCGTCAGTTTCCCAAACGAAACGGAACTCCTCATCCAGACGTACCATTTCGGCCAATTGCACGCCGAACTACCGCGCCTCATTGTCGAGAATAACCACAAAGTGAGCATCATTGACAACCCNGACGACGATCTNGAATCCTTGCTGCATTACCTCGCTGGAGGGAACGCCTGATGGCTGACCGGCAGCTCCCCAGCCTCTGGAGTGGCATGGACCGAAAGGCCCTCGCCATCGGTGAATTCACTCTGCGTCAGCAGCGAAAGCGCCTTTCCACTTGGGTAGTGTTGCTCGTTGGAGTGGCCGCCATGGGGGTCTTGACGATGTTCTACATCGACGCCATGACTCGAGATTACGAGGCNATCGACAACGACGGCGACTCCTACGATTGGGACAATGACGGCTACCCGAACGGCCAAGAATTNCTCTACGGCACGGACATTCTCGACGCCAACTCACATCCCGGGCTCATCGATGCAACCATCTTACCGGACGACCCAAGCCAATGGATCGATGAAGACGATTTTGATTGGGACGCTTTGGAAGCAGGCAGTGTGGGCGTGGACGACAATGGAGATTGCGACACAGCGGACCGCACACCCTCCCAAAAAGACGCCAATCGGAACGGCATTCCATGNGATATTGTGATTCGCCTCGACCCCTATGGGCAAGGGACCTACACCATCCTAAGCGATGGAAACGTGGACGAAGACCCCGACGATGAGGCGTATGCGCTGGAATCAATCCATCGCAGTTTCGTGCTGGCCATTGGAAAATTGGGCGTGGTGTTCCTCATCGGTATTTTCGTGCCGCTGTTCATGGCCACTGGGCTCATTCGCAACGAAATGACTTCGGGCACCATGCATTTCATGCTCGCCAAACCCATTGCCCGCGGTGAGGTGTTTCTCTACCGTTTGCTCGGGTTTTATGCGCTGGCGTGGGTTTACCTCACGCTTCTCATCGCTTTGTTGGCCATCGTATCTGGACTCATGGGTCCCAGCGACGGATTCTTCCGATTTGGAGACCTTGGGGTTTGGATGTCGGTTTGGCTCGCTTCCGTCATGGCCATCACCGTTTACGGCATGCTCTTTTGCACCTTGGGCGTGATGTGGAAGCATGGAATGGTTCTGGCCNTGCCTTTCGCTGCGTGGGAATTGGGAATGATCCTCACGACCCTGGGCGCGCCCGATGCGGCCATTCTCCGATTTTCGGTCATCGGGTGGGCNATGAACATCGTCGATGCTGGAGCTGCCTTGGCTTGGCAGGACACGCCTTTGCTCATTCAAATGGGGCTTTGGGGTGGCGGAAACGGGCCGCTGCAGGGAGCTGAAGCCCTGAACGTCTTCTGGTCAACTCCCGGGTTGGACATCGGCGCCCTNGGAACCATCGTGGTGTCAATGCTTGTGCTCCTCTTCCAGGCTGCAGCTTGTTGGCTGCTCGGCAGCATCCTGTTCAAATCAAAGGAAATTGAGTGAGGGAGGATGATGGACGAACTCCCACCGAACACCTTCGAAGGTGATTTCTCAACCATGTGGCGCCTCGGAATTCGAGAACCCCTATGGCACATGACATGGGATTGGTGGTGGTGGTTGGTCATGATTGACGACCCAAAAGGTCCCGAATGGGGGAAACAACTCATGGTGCTTTGGTCGACAAAAGACAACGACCGCGTTGAGGTCAACGGCACCCCTTGGACACCAAGTGGGCGTCCAGGTGTGGATGAGGACGGNGGCATGATCATCGATGGCATGGTGTGTGCTTGGTGGTTTGACGGCCAGCGCATGCACGAGCCGTACATCAAGCGCACCTCCGACATGATCGCCATGTCCGATACGCACCCATCTTGGCCTGGCGATGGCCACGGAAATGGNGGAGGAGCCGTTGTACCGCTTCTTCCCGATGACCTTTCCATGGGATTGAGCAGCGACAAAAGCTCGTTCTGGTTGAACTTGGTTGGAGATAAAATCCCCGTGGAAAACGGGGCGCCGGCATCGATGGCGCTCAACCTCACCCCGTGGAATCCCGCCATGTCCATGGCTCGNCCATCCAATGCGACCTACGCCGCAGGGATGGGGTATGATATTCTCCGCGTCCATGGAACCAAAGTGAATGGGACCATTGACGGCGAAGCGGTAACTGGCACAGCTTACTTTCAGAAAGTGTGCGTTCAAGCGCCATCTCCGCCATGGTACTGGGGTGTGCTTCACTTTGACGACGGCTCTTACTTGGATTGGTTTTTGCCCCACCTCTCACCGACCATGACCGCCCGCACACCTCGGCCATGGAAACGAAGGGACATTCAGCACATCGGNCTCTCTCAGGGCGGATTGTTTCATGACGCTCGAAATCAGCGGAGCGAGCGATTTGGACGCGTCAAGGTCGAGAAAAGACCTTCGGANCGCGTTGAAGGCAGCCATGGTCAACAACCNGGGTCGCCACTCCCAGTGTTTGATGTTCACATGTGGAACAATCGAACGAGCATCAAACTCACCGTCGAAGCCGTGGAGCGAGCCCACTGGCACTTCGACCAGCCCACCCGGGGTGGGATTTGGTCCCACCTCACGTACAACGAATACCCATTGACCCTAACACGGCTTGAAATCGTGGATGAATTCGGAGTCAGACGGCGACAAGACTACGGATGGGTGCGTGGAAACGCCGAACANGCTTGGGGTGTCTTACACTGAGAAANTGGTCCCATAGCGGGGGAAGTTATTTGATTCACATCGTAACAAGGTTACATGAGGCCTTGCCATGAGCGACGAAGANANCGTTGAGGAAATCGNAGAAGAGCCAGCGGAAGAAGTGAAAGAAGACGCTGCTCCTTCAAACAACAACCGAGACAAATACCGCCTCATCAGTGGCGAGGACATTCTAGAAAACGGAGAAGCAAGACCCAGCACGCTNGCTTTTCTCGGGATGTACATCCTCGGACTNTTGGTGTTTGGTGTCCATCTGTTGTTTAACAACGGNATCGATGCACCGGATGANGCCTCCTTTTTACTCAAGTTGACCGCCACCCTCATCGACGCAACCAATTGGGAAAGCCTTCCCATCGGATTTGTTCTGGTGATGTGCTTCATCACGTGGGCGAACCGAATGCTCAACATCTCGACCTCAGGCCGATGGGTCACCATGGCCCTTTTGGGAATCACCTTCCTCCCCATCATCATTTCAGTTGACAACGTACTGAGCGCCATTGCAGGGCTCTTTGGTGCAGAAGCAGGNGCCTATGATTTCATNCCGATTGACAACTACAATTTCCTGATTTCCGGGCTTGTGTTNTTGGTGGTGTTTTGGGCGTTTACCTACAAGTACCAGCGAAGCTTCTCGTATGCCGTCACCACCAACGCCATCATCTTCCAACATGCGTTCTTGCTCTCCCGATCGCACCGTCGCATCCTNTTTGACCGCATATCCGAAGTCATGGTGGAGCGAACCCCCATGGGCACCATCCTCGGCTACGCCACGGTCACCATCATGACCGATTCGGGCATCGGTCTCGTGGAGGAATCCATCGGCGTGAGTGCAGGAACTGCAGGAGCAGCCCCTGGAACGACGACCAACAGCGACGACTCAACGACCACGATGGTTCGAAAGAGTCTTTTCAAGAAATTTTTCGCGTTCCTGACCTACCAGCGAACCACNCGCCGCGTGGACCACGACCCTCGCCATTGTTTCTACAAAATCCGAAAGTGGGAAGACATCAAGCTCATGTTGAACGAAATGCATCGTAAGCACTCNCAGTCAAACATGCTCGAAGACATCAAGAGCGCCTTGTCAAACCCCGAGGAATCCGAAGCGTGAAGGCATCCACGCCCGAGCGAGGCTTGAAAAGCCCATTGACCTACGGGCAAGCGGAGAAGATACCATGGTCGAAGCGCTGTTAGAGAAACCCATCACCCTGTTCCGCCAAGGCGACATTGACGGAGCGCTTGCTGAACTCCAAGATACGTTGGCAAGCAATGGAGAAGTCGCCGAACTCCACCACATGTGGGCAGAATTTGCCAACATGAAAAACATGGAAGCACAGGACGACGTCATACCCGGTCGTAAAATCATGAACGCCTACAAGAAGGCGATGGAACTTGACGAAGACAACATGGAATACATCGCTGATTTCGCATCCTTCGCCCTCGAATGCCGTCGAATTCCAGTGGCGGTCAAGGAATTTCAACGCTATGCTCGACGCCTTGAACTCGAGGACATCCCAATTGATGAGGTGCTCTTCACGGCAAGCCGAAACCTGGTGGACGCCATCGAAGTCATGGACCCAAGCCGTCAAGCCCCCATGATTCAGCCTTGGCTCAAACAGGCATTGGAGTGGGCCGTTGGGGCACTCGGATATTCAACCGAGGATGCCATTGCGGCGCTNAGCGCANATGAATGAGGAGAGGGTTCACTGACCGAGAAGGTCCGTTTATTCTTCAGAATCGGCTACCTTGGCGATGGATTTCACGGTAGTCAAATTCAACCTGATGTTCGCACGGTTCAAGGTGAACTCATCCGAGTGTTCCGAACCCTCAAATGGCTCACGGGACCGGTCGAAGACCAGTTGTTGGTTCTCTCAAGCCGAACCGACGCAGGCGTTCACGTCCGCATCAACGGTGGAATTGTTGATGTGGATAAACCACTCTGGGACGCCCTTACACCTCGGAAGATGATCCGGGCAGTGGACGACAGGTTGGATCGAAACATCGCTTTCTTGACGGTTCAAGAGGTCGCCAATGATTTCAATCCAAGATTGGCGGCGCACCGCGTGTATCGGTATCGACTGGAAGCCCTCGAATTTTGGAAGGAGCCAGACCACGAGGACTTCAAGCGGTGGTTGAGTTTGTTTGTGGGCACCTACGATGCAAGGAATTTTGCGCGCTTGGAGGAAGGAAAGAATCCAATGCGTACCATTTTACAAGCCAAACCTTGGATGGACGGTGGGCGATTGATGGGCTTTGAAATCACCGGGGAGGCCTTTCTTTGGAACCAAGTTCGTCGCATCGCCAATGCGTTGTTTCGCCTCACGCTNNGAGAGATAACAGAAGAGGACATCAACGCCGCCATCCAACACCCGCTCGAACCGGTGGATTTTGGTGTCGCTCCTCCAGAATGGCTGGTCTTGTGGGGGGTAGCCTGGGAGCATTGCGCCCTGCCGGACGAGAGCCATTCCACCGTNTTCTCCCCTCCACCCACCGGAAGAACCGCCGAGCGAACCCGAAGNGGGCGTTGGCAGCGAGCTGCTCAACACGAAGTCAAAACCATGCTGTACAACGAATGGGCCGACATCGGAACGTTGCCCATCACCTATCATCGGTCACAGTGAGATGGTGATGTGGTCTCCATCGGTCAAATCAAGTCGCTCACGGAGNAAAGCCGTCGAGATGACTTCGACCACGTCCACATGACGAGTAAGATCTGGAATGAGGACGGCGCACTCCACCNACATATCACCGTGGTGGATGGTCCCTCGGTAAGCCGATGCACCGCCGAATGAGACGCCGTCCCTCAGGAAGCCACGGATACGAATGCGTTCGTAGGATGATACATCGTGTGTTTTTGCGAGTTCTCGGTCTTCTGCAGGGGCGTCGAGCGTGTCAATGCCTGCTTTTTGTCTGAGCGCAATGTAATGGCTNAACATGTCGTTGTCGATCACAACATTGAGTGTCCCCGGCCACGCNTNTCCACCGAGAATTTCACGGAATTGGTTTTGGTAATGTGGCTGAGCCATGAACACATGCGCTCGTCCAAGGCCACTGCTCACCTGACCGGAGAGTTCCATNCTCCCCCGTCTGGCTCTTCGTTTATGAGGGTGCGTTCATGGCTGGTTGAACCCTTCATAAACACTCAAAGCAATTTCCCCTCATGCCCACCGANGATGAAGAGAAGACGAAGCAAGAGGAAAACGAACCGCTGAACGAAATGAACGNAGAGGTNACACCTGAATTCCTTCTGGCCCTCAANCGCTTTGTCTTGGATGTAGCCGANATGGAGTGGCCTGAGGAATTTCCGTTATCCAGCGATCGGAAATTTTGCTTCAGCGTNTTCCAAAGGTACTGGCGANTCCAAATGCGTCATCAGCGAGAAAGCGAACGAGGAAACGGTGAATTTCACATGCGGTTTGAAGGTGGAAACAAAGAAGAGATTCGGCGATTNATGCAGCACCGGTTTGGTCGTATGTTTGGCGAANACGAACCCTCACTCAACATTGACCCGGAACAACACGATCCCGCTGAAGAACANGTGGATGAAAGGGCCAAAGAACGTCAAAAGCGATTCCAAAATGAATGGGAGTGACGTTCGACTACTGGCGGATTCCCGTCGCGAAGGCGAGGAACTCAACAGAGGATGTNNTGNTCTTGTNGTTCTTTGCAAAAGAGACGGTCGANGTTTCAATTCGAATGTTTACCATGGATGAACATCCCAANTCTNTCGCTTGTTGATTNAGACGANGCAAGGCTTCCCGACGGCCATAATCCAAAACGACATCGTAGGAATGAAGACGNCCCCCAAAAANGCCCTTGCACCACATGAAGAAAATTTGACCCATGGACGGTCCGACGCATATGCTGACATGNAGCAACGTCGAGGATTCTGCGGNCATGGTCGTCATCAGCGATTGGGTCGAGAGNTGCTGATCACTTTGGAGCATGTTGCCCTGTTGTTTTTCNTTCACCAGAAGTGCATTCATCANACGGTCTTGATACCAGCGGCCGATGGCCCACGACAAAAACGGGAAAAGTAACGAGATCAAAATCGGCCCCAAAATGTAGACCAAAATGATTGCTCCGCCACCTGCCATTGGAACGCCTCACTCAATGACAACCGCAGTACCATAGCAGAACAATTCNGAGGCACCNGCNGCNACGTTNGAGGTGGCNAAACGNACGTTNACNATCCCNTTNGCNCCCATGCTGTGAGCCTNCATCATCATGCGCTGAAGTGCTTCGTTGCGGGATTCGTTCAGCAACTCTGTGTATTGTTTGAGTTCGCCACCGACGAGATTTTTCAATCCTGCAAAAATGTCTTTCCCAAGGTGCTTTGCACGGACNGTTGAGCCCGTGACCAAGCCCAACGAACNGACCACGGATTTACCNGGGATGGTTTCGACGTTTGACATGTGGAGCGAGATGGTCGCAGATGGTTGCATGGTTGTCTTTTGCCAAGGCGTCTTAAGATACTTCGTGTNTCCAATNNCCGNAAAATTTGAGGGGTTCAAAGAATGGGTTGNTTTCTCAACCATTCCAGGTCGGAAATGTAGAGTTGGCGAATGTCATCGAGGCCAAGCACCAACATGGCGAGTCGCTCCAAACCCATGCCCCATGCGAGAACCGGCGAAGTGATGCCCAAGGGTTCGGTCACCTCTGGTCGGAAGATACCTGCACCACCGAGTTCCAACCATTTGCCACGCCATTTGACTTCAATCTCAAGGCTGGGTTCGGTGTACGGGAAGTAAGCTGGACGAACTCGAACTTCGGGATAACCCATTTTGGCATAGAAGGTTTTGAGCGTGGTAACCAGCATCTGAAGGTTGGCTCCTTCTTCCATGATGATGCCTTCAATCTGATGGAATTCGGGAAGGTGGGTGCGGTCAATGGCTTCCTTGCGGAAGACGCGGTCCACCGAAAACACACGGCATGCTTCGGTCGGATGGTCGGCGAGGTACTGAATCGTGTTGACCGTTGTGTGCGTGCGAAGCAGGGGGCGTTGAGAGACCTCGGTTGAATAAGAGCCACCCCAACCGGTGGAGCCCGTTTCTCCTCCNTGCTCATGAATGGCTTTCCATGCTTGCATCACGTCATCATCGAGGTCAATGGACTTGGGTTGGTCGAGGTAGAAGGTGTCCTGCATCTCCCGTGCGGGATGGTCCTGAGGNATGAACAAAGCGTCCATGTTCCAACCCGCCGATTGAACGTAATCGTCCACGAGTTCGGAGAAGCCCATTTCGAGAAAAATTGACCTGATGCGCTCGATCAACGCCTGCATTGGATGGCTTCGGCCTGTTCGAGGGGTTGCCGCCTCAATGGATACATCAAACGCTCTGAATTCAGCGGTTTTCCACGCTTCGCCTTGGAGCAATTCGGGTGTGATNTCCGTGATGACCATGGTCTCTTGGAGGTCGTCGGGTGAGACNGCAGCGCCCTCGGATGTAAGCGTCCATTGCCGCTGGGTACGTTCAACGGTTTGAATCAAGTTTTTTCTCGATGAGAAATGGTTCAGCAAACTTGCATCAACGCTTTGGGCATCGTCAGGCAGTGAGGCTAAAAACGCTGCACGTTGGTCAATGACTTCGCCGATTTCGTCGGGGTTGGCAGCCTTCAACACGCCCCCTTCAATGCTCACGCCCAACTGCTTGAGCAACCCCACGCCTGGTCCTGCTTCGTGGCGGTCAAAGGCTTGTTGAAGCCCTTGCATCGTGGGGTTTTCTTGGGATTGCATCCAGGACCAAATCCTGTGTTCAAGTAAGCCGTTTTCAAGGGCTTCCACACCTTCTGCATCGAGTTGAATCTGACGAATGGTCTCCTCTTGAACCGCTACCAAACCATGGTTTTGAAGACCATGCCCAGCGCCCACGGCAACGGCTTGGTCGGTCCAATCACAGGCGGCCAGAATGCCGCTCAAATCCCATGTTCGTTCAGCATCACTCAACTGCATGGCCCGCAACATGCGTCGCTCGGGATTCAGCAGATTGGGTGCACCCATGAACTGCCCAAACGAAACCTTGCTTTGAAATCACCGTTGAATGGGTGGTCCGAGAACCCAATCATTCCTCTTCATCCCACAGTTGAAGGTCGCATTTTGGGCAAACATAAGAGGCAGGGCGAGGACCGTCTCGAACCTCAACGCTGCCACATGGGCCACACAAAATTGAGGTCCGGATGGGTTCGTCCAGCGTGACATCCACTCGAAACATAAAGCGCCCAGCCTCGGGAAGCATCCCTTGGTCGGGTTTCCAATTCGAAACCGCCTCAGGAGAAAGGCCGGACTGTCGGCCCAATGACATGCCGGTGATGAAAAAAACCACACCAAAGAGGCCGACAGTGATGGCCATCGGACCCAAATTGGCGACGCTCATCGAAGCCCCAAAAAAAATACAGACGAATCCGGTAATGAGGAAGTTTTCGCGGCTTAGACGCGTCATTCAACGGCCTCCGCTGCTTTGGCCAACGCTTCAGCGACGCGTTCGACCTGTGATTCCGGGATGGCGCACAGGCCGATTCGAACGCCACCTGAAAGCGGGACGAGGTAGACATGCTGATTCGCGCATGCTTCGGCGATGGCGCCTGGATCCTTGCATTCGTACCATGCAAAGAATCCATCATGGCTTGGATTGACGGCCACGCCTTTGCGCTGGCACGCCTCGATGAAGGTTTCCCGCCGGGCAGTGAGGAGGTTGGCGAGGCGGTCTCGCTCACTCGACCACGCTGCTCCACCTTCTTCCGTGGCATGCAACTCGCTCAGCACGTGCTGGGCAATGCGAGGGGAGGCAGACCACGTTTGCCGACCGGTCACACCCATGACATCGTTCAGCCGTTGGATGTTCGATGCTTCTGGGTGCACATAGACCACAGCACCCGTGCGCAAACCGTAGATTGTGTGGGATTTTGAGAGAGAGATGGCGAAACAAATGAGAAGGTTTTCCGGCCAAGGCAACCCAGCGTTGAGCGCCTCTGCAATGGTTTCAGCCCACCCATGGGGCTCGTCGGCATAGAGGTGATAAGCAGCATCCAAAAGGAGCGTGTGCCCTGTGTGTTCATTGCGGGTTGCGCTTTCCATGAACGCATTGAGAAGCGCATATCGGCTCTCTGGAGGAAGGGAAAGGCCCGTCGGATTGTGAGCAGGGTCGTTGAGCCACGTCATGACTGAATCCTGCGTTTGGACCAGCCCATCGAGGTTGGTTCGAAATCCATCAAGGTCCAGNAACGGCGTCATCGAGGAAGATTCGGAGGGCAAGAGTGGNTAAGTGGCGATGCGAAGACCACATCCCTTGAGAAATCCAACGTAGGGGCCCCAGTGTCGGTCCCTTAGCAACACGGCATCCCCTCGTTCAGCAAAATTGGAAGCTGCTTGGAAGAGGGCCCCTGACCCTCCGGGTGTGGCCGTCGCACCGGTGTGCAAACCAAGGCCTTCCAACGCCCCACGATGTTCCCCGAGGGCAAGAGTCACCGCCAAATCAAGAAATGAGGGGAGTCCCTTAAGCGGCGCATACGCTGCAAATTCCGAGGCTGGAGCAACACGAATGGCTTCGTCCACCACGGTGTTGATGGCCAGCGAGCCACCGTCCTCAAGAAGAGCACCAACCGTGCCGTTGACCGCATCCGCCCCAGCCGCAGCAGCGTTTTGGTACCGTGCGAACCAACTGAAAATCACGTCGTTTCCAGTTTTTTCATGGCCATGGCTGGCGAGGTATTGCATGGCATCAGCCTCGTCCATGCGCCTTCCAGTGGCTTGGTGCTTTTTGCTTTGACCATGGACCCGCAAGGGGTTGAGGTTCCGTGTGTTTCATCAAGGGGTGGAGTCACCCGCAACACGAAGCCAACGTAGCACAGCTGGTAGTGCGTCTGATTTGTAATCAGACGGTCGGGGGTTCGAGTCCCTCCGTTGGCTCCACCTCCTCCACCCAAACAGCGATTCATATACTATTGAGATGGTGTGTCTGTTATGCTCGAGTGCAATTTGGATGCCAAAGGAAAGGCGGCTCGCTTTCTGGGTGGCATCGCTGCCATCCTCGGCGCACTGGTCCTGGCCGCCCTTCTCGCCACCGACACCGTCGTGTTTGGCCTCGGTTGGTATGCGGTTGGAGGGGCCATCTTCGGCGGGGCCTTCGCCATTTTCGAAGCACGAGCCGGCTGGTGCATCGTCCGGGCCATTGGCATCAAAACCCCGCTGTGACCGTTGAACAGGCATGCCAACGCTCAAAGCGACTCCCTCAGTGGAAGCACCGTGTCAGCCCAACGATTGGATGGTAAGGCATGCGCAGGTGAAGTTGAAGCCGAACTTGCCGGTCGCATCGCTGTGCTTCGTGAACGTGGCGTAGAGCCCCATCTGGCCGTCATCATCGTGGGCGACGACCCTGCATCTCATGTCTATGTGAATTCAAAGGTCAAAACCTGTGCTCGCCTTGGTATTCGGTCGACCCACATTTCCCTACCGACCAACACAGAAGAAGCGGTGGTTCGGGAACATATCCTTTCGTTGAACGCCCAAGACGACTTGCACGGCATCCTCGTTCAGTCCCCACTTCCCAAACACATGGATGAAGAGGCGTTGACCGACCTGATCAATCCCTCAAAAGACGTCGACGGATTTCACCCACAGAATCTGGGTCGCTTGGTACAGGGACGAACCGATGGGATGCTCCCATGCACTCCAAGTGGCGTCATGAGAATGTTGCGTTGGGCGAGGGTCGACCTCGAAGGAAAGCGTGCCGTTGTGCTTGGTCGCTCACGAATTGTCGGTATGCCCGCCGCCCTCTTGCTGGCAGCAAAGGGTGCTGATGCGACCGTCACGGTGGTTCATTCGCGCACCGGGGATGCTGAATCCATCTGTCAAGAAGCGGACATTGTGGTCGCTGCAGTTGGTCGTCCAAACATGGTCACGGCATCTTGGATCAAGCCAGGAGCGGTTGTGGTCGATGTAGGAATCAACCGTGTTGAAGATGACAGCCGAGAACGTGGTTGGAGGCTTGCTGGCGATGTTGACCCAAACGTGGGTGAAAAAGCAGCATGGCTATCCCCCGTGCCCGGTGGCGTGGGTCCAATGACCATCGCGATGCTCATGGAAAACACCGTTCGTGCGGCTGAAATCGCTCTGACCGCAGACGAGAAGCCCTAAGAAACGAAGGCGATGTGCCATTGATGTGGTCCACGATCCACGAGCTCCCCGATTGGCGGCATTTGCGACGTTGAGCGCAGCCGTTCTCGTCTTATTGACGGCGTTGAATTTGGTGCTCAATGTGGTGGGGGCCTCTGGATTTTCAGTTGAGGAAATTGGAGCTCTAGCGACGGTTCCGTTCCTTCTTGTGGTGGCCANCCTTGCCAATAAACAGCGGATTATTCCCGAACTGGTATCGTCGCTCNAACACCGAGACACTGAGCGGTTTGAATTTTCGGCTTCGCCTTCTTCATCGCAAGGTCAAACCGAGGTGAACCCGACCACGGCCTCAATCTTGACCAGCATTTTGGGTGAGCAACGCACCAGCGATCAGGCACAAGTGAACTCAGCCATCGACACCCTTGCCAGTGGTGCTTTTGGGGAATCCGTTCNGCGAACGATGGACGCCATTGAGGAAGCAAACCAAGCGAACATTGCACCTCGTGAAGCAGCACCAACGGACGAAACCACCGGTCAAACCCTCGAGCGAGTCATCGTTCAACCCATTCCAATTCCNGGAAAAGAGCACGAACCATCCGNAGACCCTGCGAGGATTCCTGGGTTGGAGCCAAACCGAGTGTTCGTCACCCAAGGTGTGGCGAGTGTGCCCCTTCCTGCCCAAGGGGAACNGCCGCCAGCCCCCGCCTCCATACCGGTCAATGCCAGCAGCGACAAGACCCCAGCGTCTCCTTCAATCCCTGAGGCACTGGACTTGCCTGATTTGAGTGACCTGCCCTTGCTCGATGATGAATCNATCAGTCCGCCTTCACCCGTTGTTCCGGAGGCATTGGACCTCCCCGACCTGGGAGATTTGTTTCCGACCGAANCATCAACCCTAACCTCTGCGACGGCAACAACGCTTCCTGACCTTCCTGATTTGGACGACCTTTTCTGAAGACGAGNTTTGAAAACAACTTGCTCCGAGGNATANCCATGTGGACGCAAACCCTGGACCTGCATTCCCATTCGCTGCACAGCGACGGGGAGCACCCGGTTCAGGACGTCGCACGATTGATGCATGAAGAGGGGGTTCAAACGTGGTCGTTGACCGACCACGACACAACCTCGGGCTGGAATGAAGCGGCCAGCGCAGCGGCCTCGTTGGGTATNCGTTTTCTTCCTGGAGTTGAAATCACCTGTGAGCCCGCCCTCCCGCCCGACCAGGGCCATCTCGACACCATCGGCAGAGAGCGGGCTTCGGCCTCTTGGCACCTCTTGGCTTATTTTCCTGAGCACCGACCTGGCATCAACGACGACACTGTTGCCGNGTTCAAGGCCTGGCTTGAGCCNCATCAAGNNGGGCGCTTGCCCCGCATGAAAGCCATGTGCCAGCGACTCACAGAACTGGGCATGCCCGTGGANGTTGAAGACGTCTGTCGNCGAGCNAGCGGTTCCGTTGGCCGCCCTCACCTTGCCCAAGCCATGGTTGAGCTTGGATATGTGTCAAGCAAGTTGGAAGCGTTTGAGACATGGATTGGAGACGGTTTACCCGCCTTTGTCCCGCACATCAAACCAACCATAGCCGAAGCGGTTGAGGCCGTTCGTTCAGCAAACGGATTCACNTCCCTCGCTCATCCATTGTACTACGGTGTCCCAACAAAATCGCTCGTGGAACGGTTGGGACAACTCGGCGTTGATGCCGTTGAAGCCGTTCATCGAAGCCACACCGATGCCTACCGCTTTGAATTGATGAACGAGGCCGTATCCAACGGCATGACGATCACCGTGGGTTCGGACTTTCATGGACTTTCATGGCAAGCTAGACCGGGAAACATGCCNCTGCAAGTCCTTGCTNTGGACGCTAGGCTGAACGACGCATNAAGCGGTCGACCACCATGGCGGCCTCAAACAGAAGGATAATCGGCATCGCTACGAGGAAAAGCGAGAGCGGATCCGGCGGAGACATGAAAGCTCCAAGAACAAAAGCACCGAACCAAATCACACGCCGCGACGCTGCAAATTGCTNGCGGCTCACTGCCCTTGACCGCAGAAGGAGGGTGGTGATGAGGGGGGCTTGGAAACCAATGGCCGAGGCTGAAACAAGATTGACAATGAATCCGGCATAATTCGAGAGGCGCCATTCAGTGGACAACCCTGCTTGTTGGGCATCGGTGGTGAGGTAATCCAAGAGCAATGGGATAAGTCCATACCACGCATAGAAGGCACCGATGATCATCAGNAGNCCCGAACCCAGCATCGCCATGAGAAGACGTGGGCCTGGCTTNGGAAGGGCGACATCCAATTCTTTCAANCGTTCTTGTACGGCTTGATGACGNAAACCGTGCAGGGCCACCTGATAGACGACCATCCCGCTCACGAGCGTAAGTCCGACGTAGCCGGCAACGCGCAATTGCAAGAAGAGAAATTCAACCGGTGAAATCACAATAATTTCCACCCCATCGGGCAGCCGATGGTCGTCGACCAACCACGCAATGAATTCACTCGTCAACGGAAACGAAATCATNAACCCGAGGAGAAACAACCCGACGTAGAATTTCATGGANCTGCGTAACCCCTCTTTGACCGACATCAAGATTTGTCCGCCTGAGGATTGAGCCAACCGCTCAACAGTGGCTTGGATGGGTTCTTGCGCCATGCGTCTACGCCTCTTCGTCCAAAGACGGGGACGAGGCCCATACATATGAGGGTGTAGAATCAATCCAACTTCGTCCTTCTTTCTTCAACCGATAGAGACGGTAAACGACAAAACCGGTCATCCAAAGCGATGGTAGGCTGAGGAACATGGCTTGACCCATTTTGTCGTCGCCGTAATCGTTCAAAANTCGGACCTCCATCACGGGTTCATCGTCACTTGCCTCACCGTAATGCATCACGATAAAGTGGTAGATTTTTGGAGAGGTGATGTTCAAACTCAACGTGGTTTGGGGAGCGACGGTGTGATGGTCACCNAGTGTTTTCATGATGTCCCAATCAATTTCACCGGTTTCCATGGCGGGGACACTCGTTTCAACCATCACCACCACAATTTCAAGGGTGGAGACTTGATTCAGGTTGCTGATGTTGGATTGGACCATGCTGCCTGGGTCAAACTTCTGCACGATCTCAAACGTGCTATCTCCCTCACCAAGACGGAACGAGACACGTTCGTCAATGGTCTCCTCNTGGTANTTGACCGCCATCATCATGCAGGTGAGCAACACCAACATGACGATTCCCTCGACCAAAATATGACGACGAACCTTCTCTCGACCGATGCCCTTGAAGACCGGTCCGAAGTCGTTTCGAAGGCGTGGCTGCAGGTGGTGAATGAACAAGGCCCCAATGCTCCCAATGAGGAGGCCCAAGGGGATGTCAATGAACCAGTGGATGCCGAGNTACAAAATGGTGAAAATGAAGAGAATCGTGTTGAGNAGGACNAAGAAGTGGTACGGCCAATGCCGCCATTCGCGCANGGTCNCNCCNNGCTCCTTCACGTGCAAGTAATTGAGCATCAAAATNCCGAAGGGGATGGCGACATGGAGGCTTGGAACGGCGTTGTCAAGTGGATCATGGAGAGCATAAAACACCGTATACCAACCCTCGTGGTAGAGCAGTGCGTCCATCCCTGGAATCCAAGAGGAGGTCACTTCGACGTTGAAGAAGAGATAGTAAGGAACGGCAAGCGCATAAATCAACAGATAATTGAGGGTGACTTTGTCGGTCATGTCTCGGTCGCCTGAAAACGCAAAGTAGACCGTGGTTACGTAAATCAAAAACAGGTAGACGAAGAGATAATGGAAGTTCAAAAACTCCGTCAAAGCATCGTTTCGAANGGCATCTTGGATCCATTTGGTGAATTCNCCTTCAACACCGTAAACCCAATCCGTCCAATGGCCAGTNCGGGTTTTCATTGGTTCGTTGAGTTTGTCCGTGATGGATTTCCATCGAATGATGACGATGTATCCCATGGCGTGGAGGTAATACCGCTTGGTGTGGAACTCTTCNGCCCACTTTCTCCAAGGTATNCGTTCACCTGGNTGATGNCGGGTAAAGAACCAGCAAATAATTGGAGTCAGGAACAAAATCATGCCCATCATGATTTCGTAAGGGTCCATGTTTTGGCGTCATGAGGTGCGGTTTTATGCCTTCGGACGATTCTGCATCCNTTTGGCNNTATTCCGNCCACCGTCGTGGCAAACTTTGAGGAGGNCGGAAGCAAGGGNTGGACATGAACGAAGGGGCGGTGTGGAAAGCGGCCCCCGAAAACACCCTCCAAAGTTTGCGCCATGCTTTTGCAATGTTTGACGGGGTTGAATTTGACATCCGGTTGACGGCTGATGAGCAACTTGTCATTCATCACGACCGGACGGTCTCCGTACCGAAAGAATTCCTCAAAGGACGTTCAGCATGGCTTGAAGAATGGAACCTTGACGAACTTTTGGAACTTGGATTTCTTGGATTTGAAGATTTCCTTGATGACCCNCAGGTGNTCAAATCGTGGCGAGATGATGGTTCAATGGGTTGCATTGAGATTAAACGCCCACATCCAACATGCGCAACCGGTGGAGGTTTCCTTGGACGAAAGAAGCACATTNAACACATTGCAAAGGTCATGAAACTGGCTGAAGCAGCCTTGGATGAACGGGAGATTCCGGGGGAAAATACCGTGTTTTACGCCTTCCACCGTGGCATGCCTGCATCGGCACGGAGCGCCAAGACGCAACGCCCGTGGGCTGCCTTGATTCCGTATATCCCACCCTATGGGAATCGGACCACGCAGCGAATGCAGGTGCTTCCTAAGTTTCTCACCACCTCCTTCCGCCGGTTGGTTAACCAACACCGAGCCCAAGGAAGTGCGATGCTTCCCTGCGCCATTGAATATTTCCAAAACACGACGAAGCACCTCCCCTTGGGCCGGCACGTTGGCCTCACCGGGGCTGCGTTGCACCGATTGACCAACGCAAGAACAGGCATGCCAACCTATGTGTGGCCAACCAAACCTGACATCGAACATCAACTTCTCCGGGCTGGGATGTCGGCGTTAACCGATCATGCGGATCCAGAACTCACCTGGTTGCCTTCCGGACACGCAAGGTGGCGACGACCGGCGTTGCGCCCTTTGCTTGAAAGCGAATGGACCACCCTGCAACATTCAACCCGGGAACATCACCGTGAAGTGATCAAAGAACTGGAAGAAGAGGCCCCTCGTTGGGCTGAATGCGATGCGGCTCGACGGCGAGCACTCATTGGCGAGTGGTCCAAACGTTGGAAATGGACCGAAGACCCAGAAACCACGTTGAAGCGTTTCCAAAACGCCACGCCTCCAGCCTCTGCTCCGAAGATGATTGGGCATAGAGGTTCGGGTAAAACACCCAGGCCGGTCTTGAATCCTCACTCGATGTGACGAAGCTTCTGCTCTTCCGCGATGTACTTCGGCCGGTAGATCGGGGCGCCTTTTCCACCGCGCAAGATGGTGCGTTCATCCAAAATTTGAGCACCGATTCCAGCGACTCGAGCCCACCCAAAGAAGGTGGTGTAGTAGGTTGGATCTTTGAAACCTACGTGGTGCAGAAGCGCTCCGCTGGCGATGTCCACGTTGGCGTTCGGGTTCGAGATTTTCTCGTTTTCAGCCAGCACACGGGGGGCGACTTCTCGAAGGGTGCGGATGACTTTGAAGTTCTCATCGTCGGGGCACAATTCCTCTCCGAGCGCAAATTGAACGGTGGCTCTTGGGTCCTCGGCCCGTAGAACTGCGTGGCCGAAACCAAACACTGGACGCTTGGCGGCGAGTTCATTGCGAACGAAGGTTTCCACTTCTGCGGGGTCGCTGGTTCCAATGCGCAACACAAATTCCAGACATGATTGGTTGGCACGACCGTGCAGTGGTCCTGAAAGCGCATTCATGGCACCGGCCATTGAGGAGTAAACGGTAGCATGGCCTGAGGCAATGGCTTTGCCGGTGAAGGTGGAAAGGTTTCCTCCACCATGGTCCATGTGCAAGACGAGGTAGGTGGAGAGTATTTTTTCCATGAGACCGTCATCGACGCCATCGATGTCGAGGGTTCGAACGAAGCGCTGAACCATGCTGGCATTAAGGTCATCTTCGGGAATGTCATCTCCACGGCCCTCTCGAATTCGGAAGAGCAACCCCATCAATCGAGGCATCCGAGCGATCAGGTTGAGAGCATCTTCTTTCCAATCACCCGTGGTGTTCAGCATGCCCAAGGTATGGATGCCGACGCTCAACCAATCCATGGGATGTCCGTCGGTTGGTAACGTGTGGAACACGGCANCAAGGCTTTCTGGCACCCGTCCTCGGGAACGAAGGTCGGCCTTGAACGCTTCAGACTGTTGTGCCGTGGGTAGCTCCTTGTTGAACAAGAGGTAGACGATGTCTTCNGGAGGGAATTNAGCCAGTTCAGCGATGGGGTAGCCACAGTAATGAACGCCTTCGGTGGGCGTGACAAAGGAAGTGCGGCATGTCCCAACCGGGACGCCCCTCAAGCCGGTGTTCAGGTGNGAGGTGTGAACGGTGAACAATGGTTCATCTTGCGTCAACTNTCTTCCCCCGCAANGGCCGACATCCATGTTTGGTATAAATGCGCTCTTCGCTGGCCCCCGAAAAAAAANCGGTGTTCCCAGCAACACCTTTGCAGCCTACCGATTCAAGCGCCTCTTGGTCGGAGGCCAAGTTCTGAAGCCTTTTGTCGATGTTCGGTCCGAGAAGATGTTCAAACGAATGGTTTGTCCGTCAACGAGGATGGCATCTTCNGCATCAATCCCTGGACAGCTTGATTTGACCTTCTTCCATTCAGAGGCTGTGGCTAAATTTTCACCCCACCAAGGAAAGGCTCTGCACTGTTGTGGGCGAATTTCATAGATGTTGCACTGCTTCTGGTCGTTGAGNTGAATGCAAATGCCGTCTTCTTCTCNGCTTTTCAAAACATAACGTCCATCGTAGGTTTGACGNGNATCCCGTTCCAGCCAATCCTCAACNGCCAGCTGTGAATGGTCCGCAAGCCGTTGCGCATCGTCGGGTGAAAGGTATACGATGCCACCGGGTTGGTCGCAACACTTTCCGCAATTTGCCTGACAAGAGAAANGGACACCATCCATCCACCAAGGTGCCCTCATTCTTCCTCACCCACCAACACGGTGCGGGGGTAAATTCGAGACAAACGGATCTTGACCTTTTCAGGTTCATCCTCGAGCAAATCATCGGCTTCAATTCCAGTCCCGTCAATGTTCCACTCACCATCGGGCTCGTAAGAGTCAAGCTCTTTGGGATTGGATTCATTCGCCGGTTTTTTCCGTTTGGCTGGTGTTCGCCGAACACGAACCGGTTCCTCCTCAAAAACCGGGAGAGGCCCTCGCTCAGGGTCAAGTTCGACCAGCCGTTCCTCAAGGGACCGGAGTTCGTCGGCGATGGTGATCAATTCTTCGATGTCCGCCTCCACAGCACGTTGGGCCAGACCCACCATTTGCTCTTCAAGACGTTGAAGTTCAAGCGAGGATGAAACGCTTTCCACCGTCGATGCATTCATTCGCTCATCAATGGATTCCTCTAGGTCAACCAACATGTCCACGGTGCGTCCAAGATCGCTGCGCTTGAGAGGATCGTTGGCCCTGACGATGTACCGCTCACGTTCGTGGACGTCCAAAACCGAGGGTTTTCCAGGCTCAACGGGGTCAACCGCTTCCCGGAGACGTTGTTCAAGGTCTGCGCTCTGCCCTCCCAAGTGATCAGCGTCCCATTCCGGTGGTGCATACTCATCATCGGGCCATGCTTCAAGCGGGCTGTGAAGGTCAATGCCACCCACATCAACCGTAGAATACACCGTGTCCAAGGCGTCCCCCACAAGGCGTTCAGCAAGGTCGTCAACCCGCTGATGCTCATCATGGGGTTCGGACGGTGGGTTACCTCCGAGGACATCGGCCAGGTCATCGTGGTCAAGCAAGACGGCCCCGCGTTCAAAAGCCATGGCGAGGCGCTCCAACCGCCCCTCAATCGCTCGCCAGCCCAAAGGAGGTATTCGGCTCATCTGGGCCAAATGACGGTCGGAAATCAAGAGGTTCTTCTGGGTGCATCGCCAGCGGGCATACGCCATCAAACTGGGCGCCAATGGAGCTTTGAGCAAGGCGACGGTTGAATCCCGAAGAACGTCCTTCAGCCTGGATGGAGCGAAGTCCTCGACGGCCAAGCGACTACCGACCACCACTTGCAAACCGAGGTTTAACGCATGGTCGACCAGAATGCCGAGTTGATGGTTCCAATCAGGGTCGTGTGCGAATTCATGCACATCATCGATCAACAGCGCCATGGCGCCGACCAAAGCATCTTGCCATTGAGCCTCTAATCCATCCACGGAAGCCGCATCAGCAGCGGTGAGGTGCACAACGTGGCCTTCACCCCGACGAATGAGTGCCTGTCCGGTGGCGTGAAGCAAGTGAGAACATCCAGACTGAGGTTCGGCGAGCAAAAACAGTGGATTGAGACCTCGGCCGGGAAGGTCGATGATGTGTTCACAAAACTGCGTTGCCTCAAGGTTTTCTTCAGCCACGAACCATTGTTTGAACGTCAACGTCGAAGACCAGTTCATCCGCTTTGGCCAGTCGGCCGTGTTGTTGATGAGACGGGCAGGAGATTGAACATGGTCGGTGGGGACCGGTGCCAATTCCTCATCCAGGATTGAAGAGACCCTGCCGCGTTGCTCATTCAATACCTGAGCCCAAACGGGGGTCCCGTCGGACTCCACACCGACAAACCCGTCTTCATGGGCCTGTTCGTCAGGTACCGGTTTGGTCTCCAGTCGCTTTCGCAATTGGGCAAGACGTTGAGCGACGTGGGTTGAATAATTGTCATCGTTGTCAAGAAACGAAGTTGCTGCGCCCACATCTGGGCCCAAAATTCGATGAGCGATCCCATCATAGGTGGGTCGCTGAGGCACCCCGAGGTTTTGAAACAGGGACAAAGGACGCTGGGGCACCGATGATTTTCCCAGAAGGGTGTTGAGTTTGGAAAGAGCTTGACGCTCGGGTTCGACGGCCTCCGAGGTGACTTTCACCGATGGGGTTGGAGTTTCAGCTTCAATGACGGTTTGTAAATGCCGCTTTGCCTCCTCCAATTCAAGCCGGAGTTTGGTGGGTGGAAACGTCATTCGTCCCCACCTTTGTAACGCTCAAGCGCTTCACCGTACTCGTCATAAAGCGCCGTAGCATCCATTCCATCGGGTTCATCAAAGGTGGACCAACGGCGGTACACCTCGTCCATGTTGAGCGAAACTTGTTCCTTGCTGGAGGTTTCTCGGGAAGGTTTTGTTTCAGATTCAACCGGTCGTAGACTGTTTGACAAGGGTTCAGCCGACTCATTGGAAGGAAGGCGAACCGTCTTTGAGACCTTGGAGGTTGGAAGGGATAAATCCTCGAGGTTGGGTGAACTGGACACGTTGTCCTTGATGGCGTTGGTGCCCATCGGTCGCTTGATGTTGGCATGCCGCTCAAGGGCGCGTTCTTGTTTTTCGGAGAACACGTCCATGTTCTCTTTGCGATAAGCCTTGACGGGTTTGGTTTTTTCAGGCCAGTCGGGCAAGGGTGGTGCACTTCCTGCCACCGCTGAACTGCGGGACGGCGTGAGCCCTTGTTTGATGGAGGGCAATGCGGGAGCAGGCTTGCGCTTCGGGAGACGTTGGGCGGTGCGAAGTTTTGGTGGTGCCGGCTCCACAGCAGAACGGGACTTTGGAGCAGGACGAGGGGCTTTTTGTTCGTGGATTTCAATCAGGGCATCATCCACCGCCCGAGGGGATTCGCTCACAAATCGCCCTTCGATGGGAGCCTGTTCATTGGCTGGCCGCCAAGCGGTTGAACCCACTTCGATTGGTTGGGCGAGCGGCGATGCCCCTTGGGGCACTCCTGGGCCTTCAGCAGGCCATGCTTCAACAACGTCAGCGAGGGCTTGAGTTGCTTGGGCTCGCTCCTCTTCATCCGGCTCGTGGGAACCTCCTTCCAAAACAACGGTTTCGGGGACGGGAGGGCCACCAACCTTCGCCCCCTGGTGGCGAATTTGAGCGTCGAGCCATTGCTCCTCCTCTTCATCGGGGGCGAGGAGCAGAGGCTGGTCCCAAAGGGCATCGGGGTCATCGTTCCAAGCCTCAACCACCGATGAGCGCAAGAGCGAAACCTCGGCCAAAAGGCTGTGTTGAACGGAGGTCTCAAACATGGCCAAGTCCGTCGTGACAAGGGCGACGTGGTCATTGAAGCGTACACCATCGCAAATTGACCGAAACACATCAAGCATGCCTCCATCCCCGAAGGCATTGCCCAGTCGGTCCAAACCATCGAGGACAATCACTGACCGCTCATTGCCCCACTGAAAGGCATTGACCACGGCGCTTATGGCAGCACGGTCGGCGAGAACATCGTACGAACCATGAGGGGAAAGCAAGGCATGGGATTGAGGCAGAGGAAGTCGGCGCGTGGATTCAGTCTCAGCGTGAGGAAGACCGAACAAGCCAAGCAAGGGCATACCTCGCTCAGCCAGTTCAACACCGAGCTGAATCATGGGGTGCGGGTCAGGTGAATCAAGGAGATAGATTCGGCCAGGTTCGATGGACGGCCCTGCTCCGACACCTTGGGATGGAGCGCGTTGTCGGTGTTCGGTTGACAAAGCAAGGGCTTCAATGTCTTCCAACCTTGCTGCCCGCCGCCAAGAGGAAGAGGGTAGACGCACACTGGACCACCAAGAATCGGAGTCGCCTTTTTCCTCGTGGTGTTCCAAATGAAGAATGCTTGACGGGTGGTCTGCCATCACGGTACGAAGAGCATTCATGGTCAACTCAAAGAGGAGCAATTCATTTTCGACTTCGAGGGCGTCTTGCTCGATGCTCAGCAGGGCTTCAAGCCCAGTTTGTCCACCGTCGTCGCCATGAAAGGCCATGACGGGTTGCCCCAACCGAAACAAGAGCCAACCTTGGCGTCCATGCGATGCTGTGGATGACCGAATCATGACGGCCCCCGACTGCTCGTGAACGGCGAGGTTTCTCACGAGAATTCGAAGAACATCGACGCCTCCACGCCGCTGTTCAATCAAATCACCGTGTTCAATCGCCACCATGCTGACGCACCCTCCGAAGCCACCTTTCACAAACCCCCTCTTGAAGGGTGCGGCCCTCATTCCGCCTGTCCCCCGATTTGAGCGCCTTTGCTGAGCGGCCGAAACCCCATGATTCAACGAGCATTGTTCCCGATGCGACTCGACGAATTTCTGAACCCTATGCCTCAGTTCATCGCCAACAACGGGGTTCAAGTTCATCGGCCGACACGTCGTTGCATGGCCCCCCTTGCACAACCGTTGTCATCAGAAGAAGAAGCGGCCTTGGAGGAGGGGTGTACCTTGTTTGATGCGGGGAAATTTTGGCACGCCCATGAATCATGGGAGGACCTGTGGAACGATTTGAAACGCCGGTCAGCAACAGCGGAAGAGGTTTTGTTGATTCAAGGGCTGATTCAAACGGCGGCCCTCTTGCTTCATCATCAACGAAAAAACAGAGGTGGAGTGGAGAAGCAATGGGCCAAACTGAAGCCGAAACTCGACGGTTGGACCACGGCCTGGGGCCTTGACATCGCCGCACACCTTGTGACCATCCAACGCTACGCCGATGATGCAGGTGAATGGACGCTGACGGCTGAACACCACCAACTCCCTCGGGCGTGAGGTTCAAAGTTGGGGACCGGGTGATGGCATCATGGAGGAAGAAACGACGCGCTTACCCTCCGACATGCGCCCGTTTATCGCTACACCCGTTGCACAACCGCTGATCAAAGGACGCAACGTGGCCCTGGCGGGAAGTCTGGTCGTTGCCGCCGTCCTGTTTCTCTTGCTGCGTCAATTCGCTTTGTCAACATCGTTGGCGGCCGGAGCGGCCCTCTTGACGCTCGGCCTCAATGCGACGGTGGTCATGCTGCGGTTCAATGCCCATTCGAGCACTCCGCTTGCTGTCAACATGAATCACCCATTCATGAACAGCGAATCCATGGGCGAGGCAAAGGTCCTGGTCCGCTTGTCCAACGGATCGTGGATAGATCCAGGTGGGTACCGTGTTCGAACGGTTCCTGAAGACCTGTTGGGCGGTCATAATTTGGTTCAAGACACCGATGACTACCCCATCCTCGGTCATTTTGTATCCAAGAGCGAAAAAGGACCTGCATTGGTTCGTCATTTGGCGCTTATCAACCAAGCGATTGCTCTGCGAGACGCCGTCAATGAGGTGCCNGACCCCATCGAAGGAGCGAGGGAACGAGAAAAGCTGGAAACAGGGTTGTTGGAACGCTCTTGGTTAGAAGAAGAGACCGAAGTGGAAGTAGAAAGCCCCTTGGTTTCGTTTTTTAGGGGAAAAGATTGATTCTTCTGCCGAAATCCGACCCCTACCTTCAAAACCGATTCCGCTGACCGTGCCATGTGCCAACCAATGAAACTTGGATGACAAAAGTGGAGGCGTTGGCCCCCGCCGAGCAAGAAACCTTGCTGGGAACTTCGCTCTCCCGCCGCTTCGCACGCCTCCCACTTTGGCTGAGCCACCCTGCCAACATTGGAGGATTCTACGGCCTTCTTGTTGCCTTGGCGCTTCTTTTGCCCTATGCTTTTGGAGACCAGAACAACGAGGTTTGGGGCGTCCAATGGATTTACCACACATCGCTGCTCTTGGTGGCCTGCGCCTTGAGTGGCTTTGCCTCATTGGTGATGATTTCAATCTCAAAACGCCACCCTGTCGCACCGCCCCGACAAATCCTCTACCCCATGCCCTTCCTCGGGTTGGCGATGCTGAGCATTGACCGTGTCGGCATGGTCGCCTTGCCTTCGTGGCTTATCACGGTGGTTTGGGCTCTGCTCTTGTTGCCCGGCCCGGTGTATGTGCACCTCTCATGGGCACCGCGTTGGCGGTTGTTGTGCATGATTGAAGACGGCACCGACCCGTTTGTTGGGATGGAAGCCAAGGCTGAAGAAAACATTGAGGCGGAAGAGATGGTTGGTGAAGACACCGAAATGCTCGAAGTCGTCGATGCCTTTGAATCGGAATGAGCTCAAATCACACCGATTTGTGGACCGACCTTTTCGAAACACGCCAAAACATCGTCGAGGTCCTGTCGAGAAAGTCCAGCCGACATTTGAGTTCGAATGCGGGCTTTGTCCCTCGCCACCATGGGAAACACGATGGCGCCTGCCATCACGCCCTCTTCACCCAACGCTCGCGTCATGGCTTTCGCCGTGGACGATTCACCGCACATGACCGGGATGATGGGGGTTTGCGAATCACCGGTATCAAAGCCCATGGACTGGAGTTCACTGCGGAAGTAATTCGTGTTCTCCCAGAGCCGTGCGTGGTGTTCAGGTTCCTGCATCAACACTTCAATCGCTGCTTTTTGGGCAGCCGCCACACCGGGTGGCTGTGAGCCTGAGAGAAGCCAGGACCTTGAGTGATTGAGGGCGTGGGTTCGAGTCATCTCGGTTCCAGCCAAAATGCCACCCTGGACGCCGAGCGCCTTGGAAAACGAACCGGTTTCAAAATCCACTTTTCCTTGAAGTTTGAAGTGGTCAACGATGCCAGCGCCGCCCTCGCCAAGAACACCCTCGCCGTGGCAGTCATCAACGTAGACCATCGCACCGTATTCTTCTGCCAGTGCTGTCACCTCATCCAACGGAGCGATGTCGCCGTCCATGGAGAAAACGCCGTCGGTGATGATCAATTTTCGCTCGGCGCTCTCGTGAGCCTTGAGAACGGCCTCCAATTCACCCATGTCGTTGTGCGCATAGACCGCTCGGGAGGCTTTGGTCAAACGAACACCGTCAATGATTGACCCATGATTTAACTCGTCGGAAATGATCACATCCTGTGGCCCTGATACCAAGGTAGGAATGAGACCGACGTTCACCGTGTAGCCGGCAGAATAGATCAACGAGGCTTCAACGCCCTTGAATTCCGCCACTTTTTTCTCAGCCTCAAGGTGGATGTCCATCGTACCGGCAATGGCTCGAACCGAACCACTTCCAGCCCCGTACTTCGTGGTCGCCTCCTGCATGGCGGCCACCACTTTTGGATGGGTGGTCAAATTGAGGTAATTGTTGGCAGAGAGCATGATGGTCGGCTTGCCGTCCATCTGGCAGCGGGGAACGTTGGGGCCTTCGAGGGTCGGCGGCTCCCACAGCAAGGACTTCTCATTGAGTTCGTCAAAGCGAGCTTTCATCCAAGACATGTCGCCGGGCATGGTGCATCTCCAACCTTCCCTGATGCACGGTGCTTCAAGGTCTTTTGTCTGCTCATGGCTCAAAGACCAATTGCCGAAGAAGCGTTTCATCAATCTCAACGGCTTCCCCTGATTTGACGCCGAACGTCTCCAATTTGAGCCCCCCAATGGAGACGCGGTGCAAACGTTCGACGGTATAACCGAGGGATGCAAACATGCGGCGAACCTGACGCTTTTTGCCTTCTGAGATGGACAAGAAAATGACGCCCTGGTCGTTCACGGAAATTTCCGCAGGTGAGGTTGTGAAGGCGGTGATGACGCCATCCACTTCGAGGTCTATGGAGACCCCCTCGCATAGATGGCTCAGGTCCTCNGNTTGGAGGTCCCGGTCAAGTTCAACGGCGTAGGTTTTCTTGACCTGCTTGTCNGGAGAGGTGATGTCGTGAACGAGGTGCCCATCGGTGGTCAACAACAACAACCCGGTGGTTTGTTCATCCAAGCGGCCGACGGTCAAGAGACGGTCGTAGGTCGAATCGTTCACCAACTCNCGAAGAAGATTGAAAACCGAACGTTTGCCAAGCGCCCGTTCTTGCTTGTTGAGCCTTGAACAGATAACGTCGAGGGGTTTGTCGAGTACAAAGGTGCGGTGCAAACCCGGCAATCGGAGGGTTTCGCCCTTCCATTCCACGGCTTTTGTGTTGGCNTTNAACTGGAAGGAGATGTCCTTCACGACCGAGCCACCGACGGTGATATCGCCAGACCAAATGGCTTCTTTTACATCCCGTTTCGAGGGNAAAAGACCGGTCCGTGAAAGAAATTGATGGAGTCGAACTTTCACGGGCCTCGTTCAATCCTCCCGCTTCCGGGCTTTATCGTTTCTTCAACCAAGCCAGAGGAGAAATTGAGCACTTGGGTTCCAAATCCATCCACGNCGTACGNCGACCTTTTGCNNCNTCCATGCTGGCTGNTGTTGCATCCGCATGTCGAGCCAGTTTTCTGTTGGGTGGCCCGTATCCTCNTTGGTGCGATTGCTCGTCAAACCATCAGCGTTATAATCCCGTGACGGTGGAAAANNACCATGGCCACTTCCCGACGTGCGCTGGCATTGACTGCCTTTGTCTTGCAAATGCTCATGGTTGGGGCCACCGCCTCNCCGTTGGCAGAAGCCACCAACCCTCTTGGCGACGCTTCAAAAATGAACACGGACCTCGTTGAGCGGCTTGATGAAGTCAACGATGCCACCGTNNTGCCCGTCATTTTCCAATTGTTCTCACCCGTCACCGAACACGATGAGGCCTACATGCAACAACTTGGCNTGGAACTCCTNGGACACGCCCCGCTTGTGGATGGTGGATTGGTTGAAGGTGCTGCCATCGATGTTCGTCGCCTCTCTACGTGGCACCGTGTTGAGTACCTTGAACTCGATAAGCCNCTNGAGTTCTTCTACCTACCAAGTGACTGGGGNGGCCAACCCGACCCCGGCATCATGATGCATGAGACCACTCACGTGGTGCGAGCCACCGATGCTTGGGACCGTGTGATCATCACNCCATCGGGTGAAATTCAGCGCGAGGTGGACCTCTCCTTCACNGAATGGGACGGCGACGGGACGGCGATTGTCGACCTTGATACGGGCGTGGATGCTGGACACCCCGATTACGATTACCTTGAACCATGGACGGGAGAGAAGACGCTCTACTCCGCCAAGTACGGACCCAGCGGATGGGTGGAGACCCGCAACTCCGACACGTCCTCAGGACACGGNACGCACGTCGGTGGCACCATCGCAGGAAACGGAGACGCCTCGGCAGGACGTCGTGCAGGTGTGGCCAAGGGTGGACAACTCGTGGCCCTGGGCACCGGGGACGGTGCCTCCATCTTCGCTGCTGAGCAAGGTCTTGAGTGGACCTATGCTCATTCGGTNCCTGGCCAGAACCCCTACCATATCCGCGTCGTCTCCAACTCATGGGGCACCAACGGCGACTACGACCCGAACGGTGTTATCGCTCAATTAACCGACCGATTGACCTATGAAAACGGCGTCGCCGTCATCTTTGCTGCCTCCAACTCGGGTGGTTCAGGCGCTGAATGTTCGGGCGACCTTCGAACCAATGTCTACGCCAACACACCTTCGGCCATATCGGTGGCGGCACTCACGCACGATGGAACACAAATCACCTCGTTTTCTTCTCGAGGATGCATGAACCAACAACANACCTGGCCCGATGTCGGCGCACCTGGCCGAGACATTTGGGCAACGGCTCCTCGTGGAACCGCCATNGACGCCTCAACCCGAACGCAAGGCGACCTCTACTACATGGCGATCTCAGGGACNTCGATGGCCACCCCTCACGTCGGAGGCATGGCTGGAATCCTGCTCGATGTCGCCCCGTCCTTGAAGGCGGCGGATTACCACCGAGACGACCATGACTTCGGCGACAGCTTGGTTGGAGGAGAAGGCACGGCAGCCTACGGCCAGTTTGAGGACTGGAATGAGCGAAACAACAGCCGTGTTCACGAAGTNGAACTCATTCTCGAACTGACCGCTCGGTACGAAGGCATGGAGAATTCCTGCGAGGCAGGAAACGACGAAGATTCGTGCAGCGACATCCCCGAAGCGTGCTACCGAAGCGCCACCGGGGAATGCCACGACTGGCGGATTGGACACGGATTGACCGACGTCGATGCCGCCGTGGCTTTGGCTCGAACGCTCCAACTCATGCGGGACCAAGACGCCGACGGCATTGTGGACCACCCCGAATACACCGTTTGGGATGCCTACGATATTTACGACGGCATGATGACCACNGCCACCATTCCTGCCAACACCGACCGTGTTCGACACGCATGGAAAGGAGACTGGAACCACTTCAACAACGGCCAAACCGGGGCTGTCTATTACACCGAAGACTCNCATTACGTTTGGATTCCAAACGGAACCACCCGCCTTGAAGCGACCTTTACCGCTACAGAAGTCGACCTTGATACCGGTCAAGCCGGTGCGCTCCAACTCGCCATTGACCTCGGCGATGACGGCAGTGATGACGCCCAAGGCGAAGGAAACCGGCTGGCCGATTCGTGGTATTACGACCTCTCCGTGGATGAATCGGCTTGGGGACAGTGGGCCCACTTCGATGTGTCGGGAAGCGCCGTCACGCTTTGGGGATTCCTGGGCGACATCGAATTCTTTGAATCCCGCGTCCCGTACACGGTGGATGTGATGCTCACGCTGGACCTCTCACAACCGGTCAACATTGAATTTGAACAGCGCCCTGATTTCTACTCCGACCTCAACCCCACCACTCCATCCGAGGACTACGATGGTTCGATGGACGGCATGTTGACGTTCACCCGTCAAGCCTACGACCAAGCAACCGTCGTTTCGCTCATCAAGCCGAAGGACATGGGAACCGACTCGGGTGACAACGCGGGGTTCTTTTCATCCCTTGGGAGTTTGATTGCTGACCACCCCTTCGCCGTCATCTTCTCCCTGTTGATGCTCCTNGGCGCTGCGGGAACCGCTGGATACACGGTTCGCCTTCAGACCGATGAAGACGTNGAAGATGCCATCATCATGGCTGAACTTGAANACAANGAATGACCNTTNGTCAACNCCCNTCAAGGCNNCCANTNNTTNTGANNNAGNTGNGGNTTGANNTGGGTNTNNTCGTNATGNNCNTCAAGCCGGTCAAGGAGCCAAATNACCCANTGGAACGTCCCCATGCCNTCTTCTTCGGTGATGCTGCTCAGTTCGTGCATGGCATAACCGAATTCAACCATCTGCATCATGCGTCGAAGGCTTGGNCCGATGAGCGACAGGTAGCCTCTGTAGAAGGAATAAACAATTTCAAACGANAGGTTGCGGTTGAAGGTCATGACAGCATGGTTGGCCATGAGGACCACCACGGCGTTGGTGGAGTCTTTCTGCTCCCGTGTGAGCCCCATCAATTCCTCGAGGGTGGAATCTTTGGTAACGACCGTCCCAAAGGTCGCAAATCCGCGCTGAACCAGGGGGTTTTCCAGCGANTTTGCAATNGTCTGTGAGATCTCAAAACGACGGTTGCGGTTGACTTCCATCATCTGGCGCAGACCAAACAGAAGCGTGAACATGATGGCGAGGCCACTCAATGCCTCTCCGAGGTTAGCTGCTGTTTCAAGATTCATTCAAGACCCCATCAAGGATTCATTCAGCCTCATGGACTGGAGNAGCGGCCCCGGATGGTTCGTCATTGATCTGCAAGAGGACGATGAACACCAAGGCCTGGAAGGCTGCTCCAAACAGGAAGAGGTTCGGGAAACTGCCATCNGCAACATCAAGAAGTTGGGTTGACAAAGCATTCCCCGCAAAGGCTCCAACGTTGATGAGCGTCATGTAAATCGAGAATTGTGTTCCTCCGAGGTCCTTGACCGTGATGGACATCAAGAACGCTAAGAGGTTGGCNCCGACAATGGCCCACACCAAGGTCCACACAAGCCAAGCTTGCAGCATGAAGGTGCTGTCATCCCAGTTGGAACGGAGCATTGACCATCCAACCGTCATGACCGTGCCGATGGCCACCGCATAGGTCAAGGTCTTCTTGGAGCCAAACTTTGAACCGAGGAGACCCCCAATAAGGAAACCAAGCATGGTCATGAGGAAGATAGGGGCGCCTTTGGTGTCAAGGTAATCCTGACTTTCCCATCCAAGCTCTTCCACAAAGAGGAATTCCCATTGGAAGTCAATGATNCCCATGCCNGTGCCCATGCCGCCACCGATCCACATGACGGTGCACAAAACCAGAGCCATCTTCGCAGCCTTGTTCGATACCGCTCCNCGGAANCCGGTGATGATTTCACCAAAGGTCATGCTGTCGTCGTCCGAACCGGTGCGGTCCGTAGANGCGTCTTCACTCCAGGGGAATCGNTTGTCNCCGGGTCGCTCAAGGATAAAGATGGGAATCAGCATGACCGCAAACAAAACGGGGATTTGAACCATAAGCGCTGCATGGAATCCAGAGTCGGTCAACACTCGGCTAAGGCCGAGAACAGCAAACATTGCACCCAAGCCCTTGGCCACGAACATCAATCCGTTGGCCAAAGGTAACTCGTCATCTCCGAGCATGTCAACAGCGAGGGCGTCCGAACTCACATCTTGCAAGGCAGCAAAGACGTTGTGGATGAGGAAAAAGAGTCCAAGCGTACCCAAATTTTCCGCTGGGTCATCCACCAGCAGGAAAGCCGCCATCGTGAGCAACATGCCCAGTTGGGCAAGGATGACCCANGGCCGACGACGACCCATGGAGGGGAATCGATAGCGGTCGATCAGTGGACCAAGCACAAGTTTGCCGACGATCCATGGAAGCATACCTGCAGAAATCAGCGCCAATTTTTGGTCATCGTCCATCGTACCGTTGTCCACGAGGAACGTGACNAGAGCCGTGGCGACGAAAAACCATGGGACTCCTTGAGCGAAATACAGGGCACAAACGGTACCAAACCGGGCCGTTCGGCTCTCTTGCATGTTGATGGCCATGGTGGTTGGTTTGGAGAACGGAGTGTAATACTTTACCCATCAAATGAATAGAATTTAACTGAAAAAACCACAAAATACACTCATTCCAACCACAGGAAAGATTGAGAGTGTGAGCCTTGGTGTCGGATTGATGCTCCCCCACGAGGCGTTCCAAGCATGGTACGGTTCGCATGAGGTTGACCTGGATTGGTTGGAGAAACCCTCCCGACATCAATTCCGATGGAGGCTTCCCACCAACGCATGGATAACCGCCACACGCCAGTTCTCTTCTCCAGCCGCCCTGCAAAAAGTGCTACGGAACTACGGGCCGCGCGATGTCTACATCGGCACATCGGCGTGGTTAATGCCAGTCAACCTTCCAAAACGAAGCGACCAAGCGTCGCCGCCTCCAGTTTTGATCGACCATTTGGTCGTCTTTGACATTGATTTCCGCCCATTTTGCTACCGACGTTTGGAGCAGGCCAGAAAAGCCACGCAAGCCCTCCTCACCTGGCTTGATGAGAACGAAGACTTGTCGTTGAAGTCCATCAGTTATAGCGGCGGCAAAGGGTTTCATCTCATCCTCACCGACAACGACCGGACCTTGTTTTCAATCCCTGAGCCTCGAGAGCGAGAGGATGCCGTAAGGGCATCACGCCAGGAGTTACTCCAACGGGTGTTGGAGCAAGGTTTCCCCGTTGACCCCACGGTGACCGCCGACACACGTCGAATCATCCGCCTACCGGGTAGCCTGCATGGCACCACGGGTTGGGCCTGCACCCGCATCACGAGAGAAGACCTCGCTCGGCCGCTGAAAACATGGGTGGCGACCCTGCCAAGGCATCCCAATGCCAACAAACTCCGGTATTTTCCTTACGGGCCAAGCGATCTCCTTCAAACCCTCAAACCAAGGAGGAATCAACGCCAAAAGCGGAAAAAATCCAAGCAAACACCCATCCAATCCGATCCTCAAACCATCCTTCAATGCAGCACACAGGTGGTCGGTACAAAGGGACGGAGTTCCTTCATGGCGTGGGCTCCCAAACGATGGACAGACAACCACAAAACAGCCGTTGCCCAGCGTTTGAAGAAGTTGTCATGGGGGCCAGTTCACTGTTTTGAACACCTTGGACAAACCTTGTTGTTATCGCCACGAGCCATTCCCAAAGAACAACTCGCCAAGGAGGTATCCAACATGGGGTGGCCAGGTTTAGCAACAGAGATCAACAACCTCGGACATGCATGGGTGGACGTTTCACCGGCCTTGGAAGAAGAAGAACATGAGCGAAATGAATTGGTCCACACCGGGACGCTCGGGGAAGCTGGAGAAGGGGGAACAAAGGTCCCGTGGTCCGCAACCCATCTCGAGATGCTTCGGCGGCTTGGCGTTGACATTGATATCGGCGATGATGAGTGTTCAGGACGAGCGGAACCAGCCTTACGCGTGGTTTCCAAAGCATGAACGATTATAGGCTGCCAAATGTAACATCATCTTGCCCAAGAGAGCTGAAAAGCGATGACCTTACCTCCGGACCACGGGAGACACCAACCGACTGCGGGGCCCGGGCAGCCCCGCAGTCATTGAGATGATCACATGGGAATCCTGCAACGAATCCTTCAAATGTTGACCGGCGGAGGTTCCGCCCCCACCCAGAGTTACAGTTTTGGAGCCCCAAGCAGCGGTTACAGCGGAAATTCATACGCTGGCGGCCATGCTTACAACCGAATCACCAACATGCTCGGAACGACCGGCATGAGTGAAGCCGATGTTCGAGCCCAGTTGGCTTCCAAGTATTTCTCTGAAGCCGACATCAACAAACTCTGTGCGACCCCAAGCTTCCGTCAATTGATGGGTTGGGGTTAAGCCGATCTCAGCGACCGTGTGGTCAAGGAGATTTGAAAGCCATCTTGGATTGACCTTTGTCCTCCAAGTGGTCCAACAACCAAAACAATCCAGCCCAGATTGACTCCGAATCCTCATCGGCCTTGGACACGTTCACCATCATGAAAATCTGAATCACGCGGCGCCACCGACTGGCGAACATTCGCACATAGACACCACAGAAATCCTCAACCAAATCAATGGATAGGTGGCCGTTTTTGGCCAGCACACCGATGTTGTTCATGCCGATCATCAACGCGTTCATGGCGTCTTTTTCTTCACGGGTCAAGGCCGCCAATTCTTGAGGCGTCAACTCATCGTGGAGTTTGACGGTGCTGACGGAGAATCCTCGATGAACGAGCGGGTTGTTCATGTGGGCAGCAAGGTCACGGCCAATTTCATAGCGGCGGTTCTCGTTCCAGTGCTTCATTTGGCGAAGGCTGAACAGCAGGGTAAACAGAATGGCGATACCGCTGACGGCCTCACCAACATTGGCGGCTGTTTCGATGTCCATGGTGTGACATGACAGGTGAGTTCTTCTTGTAGATTATGCCTCGGAAAAAACCCAACATGGCCGGGTGAACAACCGGTAGGCCGTGGACCCTCTGAGCCGGTCGTCCTGACGGCAAAACACCACTCGGCCGAAGCCAAGTGTTCATTGACTTCTTGCCCTAAGCCATGGTCATGGATTTGGCAATCGCATCCCAATGGGCCGAAGTCTTGGGGCTTGTGACCATTTTTGGTGCAGCCATTTACAGTTGGCTAACCATCAACGAAATCAAAAAAGACAGGAAGGCGGCATCCTCTCTGAAACTCTCCGAGTTATGGCAAAACAAGGACTTCGCCCATGGAAGCATTTCCATCTGGATGCAACCTGACAACCTCACGTCGCTTGAAGAATTGGAGAAATATCATGGCGAGGATTACCCCAAGGTGTTCACCGTTCTGCTCACGTGGGAAAGCATCGCCATCACCCTCCATGATGGGCATTTTGATTTTGATGTGGTTCGAAAACAATTCTCCCTCTCCATGATCACCGCTTGGCAAAAAAACAAGACGCTGATTGAAAATTTCCGTAAAGAACAGGGAAGCGACCAAGCCTTCGAATGGCTCCAGTGGATTGCCGAGCGGATGATGGAATACTACGACCAACAAGAGGATGTGATTCCAGCTCAAATCGCCTACAAAGACTGGCAGCCGTAGAGCGAATTCGAACAGAACTTGACCACCGACTTGAAGCAGAGCTGTTCAAGGCGGACCACGAGTTGTAGAGGGACAGGTATCAAACCCATCTCGTCGAGAGGGAACTGAACGGTAGGTCGGAAAAGGTGGTCTCCGAATTGTCATTTGATGAAGAGGAGTGAACGCACCACGGCCCGCAATGGATGGCCTGGCGTTCCAAGAACCCCATATTTGGCCGCTTCAGCCCGATGTTCAACGATTTCTGAACGTTGTTGGTGTTAGGGCTGACCGTCCCACAACATCCAATCCGTGGACTGGCCAGGTATTCGGTAGTAATTTTGACCTGTACCGGCCGGGAACTCCAACCACTCGTATCCGTTTTCGTCTACGGAACCCACGAGATGTTCATCGGGGCCCCCCGATGATTCAATGTCGCCCTGTTCATCCTCCTTCTCGTCGAACGAGTCTTCAACTTCATCGGTTGGCTCCGGAACCGCCGATGGTCCTTCAACGGGCGCTGCGACCGAAAGATTAGGTTCTTCTTTGGCCACCTCGGAGGAAGGCAGTATTTCGTCTGGTGGAGATGGCACATCCGTGAGTGTTTTCGTATCGAATTCGTCTTTGATCATGTCAAATTCATCGGACTCCATCTCCTGATAAGCGCTCTCTTGGTGGGACGAGAACGGGCGTTGCTTTGACCGGGGCACCATCAAGATTTGAACGATGAAAATCGCGAGGAGTAAACCAACAACCGCCAACTCGATGAAACTCATCGCCGAACCCTCGTCCTTTGATTCGAGACCCTCCTCGTCAGACGCTTGTTCGTTGTTCGGTTCGTCGAGTGACGCATTGTCCTCAAACATGTTTGTCGTGTTCTGGAACGTCTCGTTTTCGTAGGTGGTATTCTCATATGTGGTGTTATCGTACTGATAGGAGTTGTTTTCAAACTGGTTTGTCTCGTTAAGATACGACGAATTGTAGTATGAATCATTCTCATAGGTGTTGTTGACATACGTGGTATTTTGATAGTTGTTGGTGATGCTTGAGCCACCCTCCGACGGCGGGGACTCACCGCTGGCACAGCCACCTGAATCAACGACAAATCCACGAGCGGTCCTCGGACACAGATCGTTCAGGTCATCCACGCCATCACCATCGTCATCCCAATCCTCGTTCCAATCGTGACATCCGTCGCCATCCAAATCGACGGTCGGGTTGGTACGCCAACCTGGAATGCTCATCGGGCAGTTATCATCAACATCAAGCACACCGTCGGCATCATCGTCAGTATCCTCACCCGCATCAAAACATCCATCCCCGTCATAATCCGTGAAGCGGCCTGAAGACCAACCCACCGTGCCGTTCGGGCAGGCGTCATCTATATCGACGAAATCATCGTTGTCATCGTTGAAATCTTCCGTTGCGTCCAAACACCCATCACCGTCGTTATCGGTGGATGAATTAGACATCCACCCGAGTGCGCCACTGGGGCACAAATCGGCATCATCCAGAACCGAATCACCGTCATCATCGAGGTCTTCGTTGTCATCGAGACACCCATCGCCATCAGCGTCAGTGGATGGCAAGGAGACCCATCCTAGCGTGCCCGTTGGACATGCGTCATGGGTGTCGTTCACCTGGTCATTATCGTCGTCAGCATCCTCCGTTGAATCGCGACACCCATCGGCATCGTAATCTGTTCTGGAGCTCAGCGGAGTGGAGCGACTGGTCCAATTGAGGTCTCCCACCGGACACAAATCTACAGGATCGTCCACACCATCCTCATCATCGTCGCTGTCTTCACCGACGTCTTGGCAACCGTCTGTATCGTGATCACTGGCGGCATTGCTGGTCCAAGCCAAGGCGCCGGACGGGCATGCATCATCAACGTCCAAAATACCGTCGCCGTCGTCATCGGAATCGCAGAGGTCTCCCGAAGAATCAACGTCGTAATCGTCTTGGTTTGGGTTGTAGATGTTGGGGCAATTGTCCCTGGAATTGGTGATGCTATCGGCATCGGCATCGGGACTCATTCTCGCAACGAACAGATCAGAACCATCCGAAGTTGTTTTGCTGTCGAGACCAAAAACATGGTCCGTGGTTTGGTAGTGTAAATCTCCTGCAACCAAGATGGATTGGCTGGACACCTGAGCGATGGCATTGATGGACGCTGAACCTTCGGGTTGCTGGGCCCATTCCCACGAGCCTGCTGTTGAAGCAACAGCAACAAAGCCAGTCCCAGATGCGGACAGCGTTGTAAGACCAACGCTGATGACCCCAGTTTTCTGGCCTGCGACGGCAATGCTCTGATTGCCCACGAAGCGTACGGCGTGAATTTCATCGTTTGACGAGCCCCCGAGGGAAATCGACCAATCCCAACCCATGGAGGTGTTGTTCCAGAACGTGATCATGCCATCTCTCGAGCCACCCGTGTTGACTGAACAACAATTCGGGTAGGATATGGAACCATCGAACCAACCTGCGAGAACCACATCACCGCTTGAACTCACATCAAGGGACCGTATCCTGTTGTCGTTTTGAGACGCAGATGGCTCCCCAAGGAGGGTAGCCGAACCGTTCCCGTGGTAAAGTCGGACCAAACCACCCCTGTTTTGGTCGGTGTAAGTGCTCGACCCCGTGGCAAACTCATTCCAATATCCACCACGATCGTAGAGAACCGCTCCTCCGTTGGGGTCGCCTTGAATACTGTCAGCAATGGGACCTTGATAGCGTCCATTCGAGCTGAACTCATGGTCCCAGCTCGAACTTGTTGCGTTCCAATAAGCAACACATGTTCGAATGCCGGAGGAGGTGCTGATTTGGGTCGAATCAACAACCAAGCCTGAAGAGCACGCCCCCAAAACATACACATTACCAAGGCCGTCGACCGTAATATCGTTAGAAACATAATAGTCGTGCCTGAAATTGATTTGATTGTACGTCTCCCAACCGTTCGCAGACGTCCAAGTGACCACGCCAAATCCAGACCCGCTTGTTTTTTGCATGATGTTGGGGACCTCCATGTGGTCGGCCCAAAAGAAACTCACCCAGACCGTCCCATTGGGGCTAACATCCATGTTCATGCTCATCTTGTTGTGGTTGTAAAGGGAATTCGAGGCCCAATTTTGGTAGTCAATTCGATCCCGACCAAACGTGATTTGATCTGCAGAAATCCATTGACCGTTGTTATCGATAATCGCAAGGATCAATTTGTTGTCCACAGTTCCACCGATCGCATGTTGACCGAATCTCAAACCCTGACTTTTTGAGTAAATCAACACGGCGTTTTGGGTGGGCGAGATTGGCTCAATATCGATGACCTCCTCTGTTCCGGAAATACCGACGTAAGCGTAGGCCGGCGTGTTGGATTTCGGGCCCGGAGAGGATGACGACATTTCCCATGTCCCCCTGACGAGTGTTCCGCCCGGAGCGTCTGAAAGCTCGGTATAGGTCGAGGTGGTCCTGGGGAAATTATTCCATCCCGAAGTCACAAAATCATTGCTTGAAGTGGTGTTCTCAACGGCGTCAAAATCAAACACCGCAGTCCATTGGTGGGCGAGATAATTCCCGGTTGACATCGTCCCGATGTTGGAAATTCCAACGATCATCGAACCCCAATTTCCGCTTGAACTGTAGCAACCGTAAGTTGTGGAACCGGATTTGAAGTAGATACATCCGTAGCCTTTGGATTGGAAACTCAAGCCAAGGTGAGCACCGACAAGGTCCAACGACGGTTCAATCGCTAAGCGATTTTGCCCGTAATTGTTGGTATGCATGTAGGAACGCAAGGCCCAACCGATGGCTCCAACGTTCGATATTTTGACGACATAGATCATCGAGTAATCACCACCAGTATTGATCTGAATGGAACCCCACGTGATGGAATTCGACGATGATCCGTTGTAGAAATGTTCACCAGCCACGAAGACATTTCCTGCTGAATCGACCACGACAGATGTGGCACGGTCGTTCGCTGTCGCAATGGGCATCCGTACCCATTCAACCCCGCTCGATTTTGAAACCCGCATGACAAGACTGTCGCTGCCCGTCCCACCACCGTGATTGATGGTCGTCTGGTTGAGCGTGAGCGTGGTGGATGAGAATTCACCCACGGCCACCGTTTTCCCATTTTGATCGGTTTTGCAATCGTGAATCAACTCGCGACCGGTGTTGCCGAACATCATGCCATCGTTGATGGCGCCGGTCGACGACATCCAAAAGACAAACATGTCCTCATTTCCGGCGTTGGCGTAAGTAGTGCTGTTGAAGGTGAGAGTGCTGCTTGTCGACCAACCGCAAACACTGATGATGCCATTTGGAGATTGAGACACCGAGGTGGTGTTGTCAAAACCCGCACCTCCAACGGTCTCAAACCACCCGATGGTGCCCGTTGTGGCATTGATGTGTGAAACAAACCCATCGTGGGAGCCCTGCGTGGCATGCGTAACCGTACCTGAGGGAGTCGTTATGCTCAAAGTGGATGAATCTGTGGTCCCCGCAATCAACAAGTTGTTTGCGTTGTCAAACACCATGTCGTTGATGTATTCGTCCCCTGTACCACCGATGGAAGAAAGCCAAACCCATTTGTCATCGTAGTTCCGTTTTCCAATGAAAACATCGTGTTC
>PAWY01000006.1 GCA_002714305.1 Methanobacteriota archaeon
TATGCAGCTAAGTCCTCAAGCCACTGTCCCTTATTACTCTCGTCCAAATCACCCAATATCCACGGTTCTTCATTTTTGTATCTTATTCTGAATCGCACCCCATTTTCTACGGCAATGGATACATTTTCATTGCTCTTTGACACAAATTTTCCTTCAACAATTCTCCATTTTTTGTTTTTGTTGGGTCTTGAATTTTCAAGAATAACTGCAAGTATCTCTGAAATACTCGCCATTCTTTGATTTGAATCCTTAATGATTTTTCCAGCAAACGGAAAATGTTTCCGAAGGAGCAGGCTGGATAGGTTCATGCTCGGTTGTCTAATGACTTCACTTGCCTCTGAAATTTTGATGGAACTAAGGGAATCTACTTCAGTTATCCACCGCTCGACCTTTAGATCATGTTTGTCAAGGTGTGATAGGATTTTATGGTGCAGTCCAGGAAATCCCGAATTATGGTCAAACAATGTTTGATCGCAAGCCAACACTTCCTGTGGCAATTTGACGTTCTCATCGCTCAGTTTTTTGAGTTCAACAAGGTGAAACTTTGAATCCATATTAGGAAGGGGATGGTCCAAAAACAGTTTTGATTTCGAGATCATTTTGCCTTTGAATTTTAATCCTAAATCGTCAAGAGTTTGTAATAAATTTCCTGACAAATAAGATGCAAGGAATGCTGTTTTCCCATCGAGCTCATTCTGTTGTTCAGTCCCAGTAACATTAAGTTTCCACAAAACAACGTGGCAGGGTTTGTGAGCCAAAATGGCATTGACGGTTGGTGTGATATCATGAGCATTGACTACGATATGAAGACACTTTTGATTATTTTTTTGTTTGCCAATCGGAAATGCAACTTTCGGTTTTGCTGAGCCAATATTCCAATAACTTGAAAAAAACTCATTGGTGTAATAAAGAGGAGAATCGTGTCTTAGCTTTATTAATCTGCGAGTTCCTATCGGAAATCTGTCTAAATGCTTGAAATCTTTCTGTGGAATGGTAATTACATACATTTCTTCAGAGTTTAAACGGCATAATCGTCCGATCTCGGCAGATATCATCTTTACTCTGTTTGATTTTGTCTTCCCGGTTGAGGTAGGCATTTCCCATTCAAGATGCAATTTATCACCTCGCATTGAGACTTTGCTTGGGCTGGCAACTTTGGATTCTCCGCTGTAAAGGTGGTGTTTTTTGCCTTTTTGTTCGTGCCGAAGGCCCAAGAGTTGCCAATTGAGATCTATCGGCAGGGGTGTAAGGGGCCGTGTTGTACCGTCTGATAAGAAATAAGAATCGTCGTTTCGATTCATTGTAATTGTGGGATTGTCCGGGAATGTCACAAATAAGCAGGCGACAAATTTGTTTGTTGAACCGTTTGTTGAAACCCACGTCTGTTTATCCGCTAGTGAAGATTTGATACGGCTTAAATTAGCCAACATTTGGGGGGCTGGCTCGCCAACAACAGGCATTGTGTGCAGCGTAAAAGTCGCCTTAGAACCTAAATCTATGGCTGCTTGTTGAATCCGATTTAGTTCATCCTGGGTCATGGACTCTGGTGAACTGATGACGACAACTTCCTCCACGTGAGGTATTAATCCAACACGAACGAGGTTGGTGCGACTGAAACCNCCGGGTTGAATNATTCNAACCATCTAACCAACCCATAGAAATTCATGATNTTCACATGCCAAAGGAAGANGGGTCCATGTCCATGTCGCCNTCTTTCATCATCTTCCGCATCTGCTTGTTCANCTTCCGGTTGCCGCCCATGCCCTTCATCATCTTGCGAGACCGGTTCCACTGNCCGATGAGTTCACGCACGTCNTTNTCNCGNACNCCTGAACCNCGGGCAATGCGCTTNATGCGGTCGGATTTGATCTTCGCNGGCTCGTTNTTTTCCCAAGCCGTCATNGAATCCATGATGGTGCGGTAGCGGTCAAGGTTGCCTTGCATGGCNTCTTTTTGGTTCTTGGACATGGCGCCCATGCCACCGAGCATGCTNCCNGGAAGGAAGGACATCAATTTGTCAATCGTGCCGACCTTCGACATCATTTCCATTTGCTTGTACATGTCGTTGAGGGTAAATCGCCCGCTCATCAATCGTTGAGTAAGGCGCATGGCTTCCTCTTCATCCATGTCTTCTGGAGCCAAATCGATGAGCCCCTGAATGTCGCCCATTCCAAGGAGGCGTGAAATGAAACGGTCGGATTCAAATTTCTCGAGATCCTGTATTCGCTCTCCCACACCGATGTGAACAATGGGTGCACCCGTTGCAGCGACAGCGGACAAGGCTCCACCACCACGGGCGGTACCGTCGAGTTTGGTGATGACAATCCCGGTCACGCCCGCAAGGGAGTGAAACGAGGCGGCCACGGGTCCGGCGGCTTGACCGACCTGTGCGTCGATGACCAACCATCGGTCGGTCGCTCGCGTCAGTCCGGAGATGCGTTCCAATTCCTCAACGAGTTCCTCATCGAGTTGGTGGCGTCCAGCCGTGTCAACGATGACCAAATCAGCTGAGGCACAGGCTTGGAGCCCGTTGCGCACGATGGAAACGGCGTCTTTGTTATCGGGCTCGCCGTACACTTGCACGGTGGTCTCTTCCAAGAGTTGAGACAACTGAGCATAGGCACCCGGTCGATGAACGTCAGCCTCGATGACAGCGACGCGAAGGCCGTGCTTTTTGCGGTACCACTCGGCCAACTTTGCCGTCGTGGTCGTTTTTCCTTGACCGTAGAGCCCCACGAGAAGCAGGGTAGCGCCTCGGGGTTGGAAGGTTGTGGCTGGGCCGAGAATCCTCACCAATTCGGTGTACAGGATGTTCATGGCGTGGGTTTGCATCGTCAAGCCCGGTCGAGGTTCCTCCTCTCTCATCCGTGTTTCGAGACGGTCAACGATTTCCTTGGTTTGGCGAATGTTGAAATCTGCTTCCTGAAGGGCACGTCGGAGGCTTCGCGTCATCTCACGGAGTTCTTCTTCGTCGAGTTTACGCTTGTTCTTGAGCAAGCCCAACGAGCGGAAGATTCCCCTCGACAAGCCTTCAAGAGCCATGTTTGGCCCTGATGGTTACCCCATTTCAACCCATTCCTTCAGAACCCAGTGCGAGATTATTCAGCCGTTCTTGGAATGAGCAGTGAAAGGACGTCGCCTTCCAGCGATGCCTTGACCAAACTCGATTTCACATGGGTTTCTGTCGGGATGGCTTGCTCTCGGCCATTCACGCCAACGAAGAGGACGCCCTCTTCGCTTCGAAGCGAGAGGTCGCTTCGTTCCAAACCAGGAAAGTGCAGTTGGATCCGTTCATGCTTGTCCTCGAGTTCACCTACCATGCCTCGATGGACTTCATGATGCAGCACAGCGCCAATGGCGTGAGGCCCAATGGTGTCCGGTAGGGGTTCGGGAGGTCCGTAGAGAGATCGGCCAACTTCTCTAAGGGCCTGTAGGCCAACGATTTCTCCATCGGCCAACTCAAGTTGCCCGACGTTCACGGCTCCAAGTTTCTCATCAAGTTCCGCAATACGGTCAAGTTCTTGCAATCGCCGTTTTGCAAGGAATGGATGGTCAAATTCGGGAGTAATGCGATTCACAAGGCAACCGCCGATGGGGAGTTTGTACTCCACGAGCGAGTCGTAAGCTCGAAGGGTTTCGTTGATTCCCATGCGTTCGGGAATGGTGACCAGCGTGAACGATGAGGTTGCTGGGTCGCTGAGAACCCGGCGCACGTGGAGGACACGTCGGCGGAAACGCTCCAATTCTTCTTTCATGGCATCGCTTTCCTTTCGTCCAAAGAGCATTGACCGCAAGCCACCTGACACTCGCATCAAGCGAAGCAGACGTCCCGACCATGACTCAATGAGTTCAGGCAGTGACAAAAACCGGAGTGTGTGGCCTGTTGGGGCCGTGTCAAACACGACCACGTCCCACGTGGGGTTTTCCATGTGCTTCAGCAGTTCGTCAAAGGCCAACGCTTCGTCAAGCCCCGGAAGAATCATGTCGGCGGTCTTGATGTCCGACTTCACATCCTCAAGTTCATCCTTAGCCGACGGGTCAAGCATCATCCCGAGTCCACCAAANCCTCCCATGCCTCCGCTGCCCATGTTGTTCATGGCTTCACCCACCTTCGGTAGCAGGTTGGAAAGTTTGGCTTCGGGGTCCATTTCAAGTCCATACAAGCCCGGGACGCCTTCAACCTCGACGGGAACTGGACCAAGTTCAACATCCAAGGAATCCGAGGTCGAATGGGCTGGGTCGCTCGAGACCAGAAGCACCTTGAGACCTGCATCGGCCAACCAAACAGCGGTGGCGGACGACGTGGTCGTCTTCCCTACACCGCCTTTGCCACCAAACAAAAGGAGCCGTGCCATGCATCCGGGAAAGGGTGGAGGTGTTTGAATCCCACCCTTGGCCATTTCGACGTCAACGAATTGAAGAAGGGAAGCATGCAGGGCCGGGTATGGTTTCGGAACTCGTGCTGTTTCAGCTCTCGAGTTTTTGTGCGCTCATCGGCATGACCTTGGGGTGGCGCGGCGTCATGACCAAATTTGCGGGTTTCTACGACTTACCGACGGCGTGGAGCCAAGTGTTTTGGGGCATTGTCCTCGGAGGAGTGTACGCAGTCATGGCCGATGGGCTCCTGTTTCGACCTTATTTTACCACCGTGGCTTCGAACGGTACCATCGGAACNGGCTTGAACATCTTCACACTCGTGTTTGTCGCCCTTATCGCCTCGGTTTTCTCTCACCTCTTGCTGCGCCGTTCACGGGTAAGGAAGGGAGGATCCCAGCCTTCCAGTGGTTGGGCACTCGGACTGGCCATTGGAGGAATGACGGCCATGGTTGTGATGTTCAGAATGTTCGAGTTTGAGGGCATCTTCACTGCAACCGGCCTTCTCAACGTTGCCCTTGTTTCAATCATTACGCCACGTGCAGAAGCTTTGATCACATCCCGGCACGGCTTTTTGATGTTGCAAGATCGCCGTTGGGGTGCAGTTCTGCGATCCGTGTTCTGGCGTTCTGCCTTGCTTGTTGGCGTTTATTCTGCGGTGTTTCAAATCACCATATGGCTGTTCATCATCCCCTTCGTGGTTTTGGCCAATCCATCGGCCGAAACATGGATNTGGGAATCGGTTCCAAAAGAAGGTCGCCGCCGCCTACGTCGGCTTTGGGCAGAACAGGCTCGCGACGCACAGCGAGGAAAATCTGCCGCAGAACCCTCATCTGCCTTCGATTCCGAAGAGTAAATTACAACTCACTTCAGTGCTACCTCACCACTTTTCTAAATTTTGAGTAAGAATTTTCAAAGATATTTAGCCGGGTCATCTTGGACAATCGTTATACGACGCCAGCCAAGCCAAAGGTCATGGGTGCATGCCCCTATTGCCGCAGCGCTACGCTGCCAAGCGACACGATTTGCTATTCGTGTGGTCGGGTGTTNCCCAAGGGCGATCGTGGAAGTTATCGCCTTGAACAACAATTTGGCAAGAAAAAGGGAAAGAAAGAAACCACCTATTTGATGGCCAANAAACCCTCACGCCGCGGTGTTGTTCAAACGCACACGGGTCGTCAACGCAACATCATGAAACGGCGGAAAAACCGTTTCCGTAGCTTTGCTATGTTGGGTTTGGTNGCCTTCGTCATGCTCTCCCCACAAGCACAAGAAGCCGTGTTTGGGGAATTTGGTGGGGTTGAAGAATTCCTTCAGTCTCAACTCGCTCCTTACCATGTCTATCCCAACGAGGCCAGCTACACGCTGTCGAAAATCGCCGACGTATCTGCAAACGGTCAAGCCAGTGCGACCGAAAGCATCCTGATTCCACCCACGGTGTATTCTTCTCTCTCGGGTGCGGCCCAATTTATGTTCAGTGATTCGACTGAACCAGCAACGCCAACCGCTCTTCAGCAAACGCTTCAAATCACGCTCTCCATTGACGGCCAAGACATCAATGTCCCCGTTGATGGCATGCCTGACCGACCTTATTCTAACGCCATCACAACAGCAAATGGGCACGAAGTTTGGTGGCCCGCTGTCGGCAATGGAGATGAACAATGTTCTGTGGCCAAGTGTGTCAAAGTTCGCTCAAATTTCCAAAACGGTGGTTCAGTCCGATACGAGTTCAACATCCAGGTTCAGTCGGTCTCTTATTCCTGGTGGGATGACAGTCGGGTGAACGCTCAAATCGCCGGAAAGGATGTTGGGATCAACGCTGAGAATTCTGGAACGTTTGCAGACTTGGCCTACCGCGGAAACGGTGTACGGCAGGCAGAATTTGGCGGTGATTATTGGTACGACCGGGGTGGAAGTGCTGGGTACGCCATCAACGCTCAAGATGCGATTGTTATGGCCACGGCAGATGCGATCTCAAGCAGCCTGCCTGAGGGTAGTTCGGACAACGCCTATGCGTTTTCACGTGCCACGTTCGATTACCTTCACGCCTTCATCACCTACGACAGAGAGGCCCCAACAACCGCACGTTCGGGTCCTGCTTGTCTTGCGGCTGGAACGGGAGATTGCGACGAGCAAACCAACGCTTTCTTCAGCCTCTTGAGGACCCGAGGCATCCCCGGATGGTACGCCTTTGGTGTCCTTGGAGACCCGTTCTTTTCCAACGATGGTTGGGAAGCTCACGCGTGGGGCTACATTCAACTTCCGTTGAAGGACAGTTGGTGCGAAGAGCGAAACATCGTTCTCCAAACCTGTTTCGTGGAGGCTCAAGTGGATGTGGTGAACAACAAGTGGTTGCTTTCGACACCAACGGCATACGTCGATTGGATAGAGGAAGCTGACGCATCCGGTGGCTTGGTTTACGACTACTATCATCCTGTTCGGAGCGTTTCCTTTGGCGACGGTGGCGTTGATCGTCTCCGCGGTTTTGAAACTGAAGGTTCCGTTGAACTCAGTGGTGCAACGTACAAGGTCAAGAAATACGCCGAGGCGTTCTGAGAGGTGAGTGAATATGCGTGTCATTATTGGTGGTGCTGGACGAGTTGGAATTGCACTTGCGAAAGCGCTGGCCAATGAAAAATACGACCTTGTCGTCGTTGACAACGATTCCCGCGCCGTGGCCAATGCACAGTCCTTGGATTGTTTGGTCGTCAATGGCAACATCACCTCAAGAGAAACACTGATGGAAGCCGGCATCAATTACGCCAGCGTATTTGTTGCCGCCACGCCCTCGGATGAGGCCAACCTCATCGCCTGCTCCATCGCTGAACATGCTCACGAAGCCAACGATGGAGAGGACGGTTTGACCAGCATCTGTCGTTTGAGGACCACGTCTTATGTGCAGGAATACAAGCAAGGTCACCTCATTGAATGGGCCAACGTCGACCATGTCGTTAACCCCTTACATGGGGCCATTCAGCGCCTTAACGCTGGATTAAGGTCAACGGAATTGGAAGAAGTCATTCCATTCGAAGATGAAGCCTATGTCATCGAGTTTGACATTGGAGAATCAGCCCACAACATCGTTGGTCGACCGCTTCGAGAAATCAAAGAGGACTTTGTTCACGGCCTTCCAAACATTGTGGGTGTCAAACGAGATGGACAAAAGAGTTTCATTCCAACCGATGATAGCATCCTTGAAGTGGGTGACCGAGTGGCGGTTTCAATCATTGGGTTGGACAGCTTTAATCCGGCCCTCATCACCTTTGGACACGAAATATCCTACTTTCCCGAGTCCCCGAGGGTGGTCATCGTTGGCGCAACGAACATTGGCACAAAAATGGCTGAAGACTGGTTGCAGCATGGTGCAACGGTAACGGTGCTCGAACGAGAACTGCACCTGGCCAACAAACTTGCTGGGTCAAAGACCGGTGGCAATTCCAACATTGATGTTATCCACGGGGACCACTTGGACCGCTCCATTTTGGAAGAAATCTCAATTGACCAATACGACGTTGCGTTGAGTGCCCTTGATGACGATCACGCCAACATTGCCGCTGTTCTTTTGATGGCCGACCTTGGCGTTCCACACACCGGTTTGATGTTGTACGATGCGGATTTGGTGAAGGTTACTCAGCGCATGGGCATTTCATTCGCTGTTGACCGTCACCGAGTGGCCGTCAACAACATTCTCTCCCACGTGCACAAGAGCCTTTCAGGCCGCTACACGCTTCTTGCAGAAGTCCCCAATGTGGTTGGTATCACCCTCAAGGTGACGGAGCGAGCAAAGTTTGCAGGCAAGGTGGTTGGCGAAGCCAATTTCCCCGACTGGATGCGCCTTGCCTTCATCAAACGGAGAAACCTCTCAGGCAATTGGGAATCCATTGCCCCAGAACCCGATGAGCTTCTTTTGGAAAACGATCGTGTTATCCTGTTTTGCCACAAAGAGAAGGTTGCTGATGCTCAAAAGCGATTCAAGGTGTAATCATGCGCTACGATGTGCTGAACCTCATTTTGGGATGGACCCTGCTGGCGCTTTTGGTGCCCTTGGGACTTTGTGGTCTTATCACTGCATGGCTTGATGGCTGGGAATTGGCCTTTCAGGCATTTTTCCCTGCGATGCTGATCAGTTCTGCTCTGGGCGCAGCCATGCTCGGTCTGTTCACTCGAACCGATTCTGCACAACGCTTACGAGATTTGGAAGCCTTCGTGGGCGTTGGATTGGTCTGGCCGCTCACTGTTCTGATCGGGGCTTTGCCGTATTGGTTCGGCGGTGTGTTCGTTGGACCGTTTGTCGATGACGCCCTGCTGATCGACATCTTGCGTGGTTTCGTGAACTCGTGGTTTGAATCCATGTCCGGGTTTACCACNTCGGGCGCCACGGTTCTCTCTCACTCCATGAGCCCAAATTGCATCCCTGGAACCACAGTGGATTGCATCAACGCTCAACCTCGTGGTCTGTTGCTTTGGCGTTCATTGACGCAATGGCTCGGGGGCATGGGAGTGGTCATGCTCGGGATGCTTGTACTCTCGCGTATCATCGGAGGCGGGATGGCACTGGCCCGTGCAGAACTCACCGGGCCCTCTTTGTCTCGTCTTCGTCCAAAACTTCGCCAAACCGCCATGGCGCTCTGGGGACTTTATCTTGTGCTCACCCTCATCGAGATGCTGGCTTTGAAATTCATTGGTGGCATGTCGGTGTTCGATGCGGTGAACCATGCTTTCACCACCATGCCAAGCGGTGGTTTCTCAACCCGTGATGCCAGCATTGGCCACTACGATTCATCGACCATAGAACTCATCATCATCGTCTTCATGTTCCTTGCTGGTGTGAATTTCACGTTGATGTGGTTGATGGGTGCNGGGGATTTCAAAGCAGCCATCAAGGACGAGGAATTNCGTACGTACCTTGTCTATATATCGGCGGCTGTCGTCCTTATCACNGTCTCGCTCGTCCTTGTGGGTGTGGCGCTTGGACANGCTGTGCTTGACACCTTATTCCATGTCCTCTCCATCGGCACTTCCACCGGGTATGCCTCAGCGGATTATGGGTCGTGGCCAGGAGTTGCACGGATCATCCTCTTTTTGTTGATGATTGTTGGAGCCTGTGCTGGCTCGACCAGNGGCGGTCTGAAGTTGATGCGCATACGCATTGGATTGAAGGTGGCCTTCCGGGAATTGGCTCGTATCGCTCAACCTCGTAAAATCCACATGATTCGTATGAACAAGGAAGTGGTCGAACAAAAGCAGGTCAGTTTGGTGGTTGGTATGTTGTTTATCTGGGTGATTTTGTTTGGTTTTTCGTGCATTGTTCTGGCGATGATGATGCCAAATGCATCCTTTGAAACCATCCTTTCTGTGGCGGCTTCAGGGCTTGGAAACACCGGTCCTGCGCTGGGCGCCTATGGCCCCACTGAAACCTGGGCGAGCATGAATTCAGGGTCCCTTCTTTTCACCTCAATTCTAATGTGGTTTGGCCGTCTTGAATTGCTCACGGCCATCATCGTTCTCCACCCTCACAGCTGGCGCCGTCAAGAGAAAGCAGATGGTGAACGCCAAGGCATGGCCATGGTGAAGCGAATCCTCGACCGAGAAGATTCGGAAGATTAGAACAGCGTCATTTGACCAGGAGGAGTTCCTGGCTCCTCGTCATCGTCGGCAGCTTGCTCCGTTTGAATTGGTTCACCAATCTCCTCAACCTTTGATTCGGGTTTCGNAGGTGNTTCTTCTGACTGATGCGTGTTGTCTCGTTGCTGAGCCAGCGTCGCTTCATGAAGTTCCTGTGCTTCCTCGTAACTTTTGATGAGNGCCTTNGAAGAGCGTCGTGATTTAGCCAACCCGGCGAGCGAGAGATGCTCTTCTGCAGATAGGCCAAGTTCGAGCGAGACATCAAACAGACTGGAATCTCCAAGTGGTCCTTCGTCTTGCATCAAGACAAAGAGTGGATGCAGAAATTCTTCCCTCGTGATGGCTTTGTTGGTGCCGGCTAAGTCGGCGAGCTTCTCAATAATGCTCGCTCGCCCTGACGGCGCTGAACGTCTCAAGTAATGCGGGTAGGATGGAAAGATTCGCCCTTGAAGGGGGACATCATTGGCCGTTGATGCCGCAAGGGCCGTCAAATGGTGCGTCCAGTACGTGGAGCGATGTGCGGTGTTGAGGAAACGTCCCATCATGGCTCGATCGGCTTGAAGCAATGTGGTGGTACCTCGACGAATGCTTGGTCCATGCGTAAACAATGAAGCATTGTTCCAGTGAACCCAATTGAGAAACTCCGATGCATCTTTGTCAATGGTTCGGATAAGGGTTGCNGCCTCCNCGCTGTTTCTCTCTCTATAGAGGCTGTCTAAGCCAGGAAATATCTCAACGGTAACGTCCCGTTGGCTGGCCTTTGCATGGGCATGGACCATGGCAGCGTTGAGCGTCTCGCCGTTCAAGTCTGAGGCAAGGACTTGCAAATCCCGCACCAGTGCACGCAGGTCACCGTGGTTGGTTGTCGCAAGGGCGTCAATGGCTGCGTCCTCGAAAAGTATGCCTTCTTCTCGAAGCACTCGCCGAGCGATGCGTCGGAGTGCCTCGTCATTGGCTCGCACAAAATTGATCTTGAGAAGGTGGCGTGTGAATCGGTCCCTTGTGCTTCGCCACGAAGAGTTTCGACCCCACAACCCCATCTCTTCGTTGCAAGCAAGGATGACCGGTTGCTTGGTTTGGTCAAGAAGCCGGAGCAGTTCGGCTTTCCCTCCCGAGTCACCTGAAAGGGTCGCTCCTGGGCGTTCATCGTCTCCTGACATGGCCCGTTCGATGCGTTCTTGGCTCACCTGCCGCAATCCACCCGAGAGGTGGTCCACNTCATCCAAAAGAATGAGCGTTCTTGAGGGTGGTGCCGATGGGTCATGAAACAACGANCGATGCGTNGCTCCGCTTGTCGCNGCTTTTCGGATAGCTGCAGCGTTTCTGGCATCGCTCGCGTTGAGTTCAATCACGTTCCAACCCATGTCTTCGGCGATGGCTCGGGCCACCGTTGTTTTTCCAACGCCAGGAGGGCCGATGAGGAGAATGGCTTTCTTCTTCGGTGTCCCGTTTTGCCAGTCATCAAGCCACGCTCGAATCTTTCGCCGTTGGACCTCATTTCCTTCCAGCAGTTGTTCGGACCGAGGGCGATGGCGCTCCGTCCAATCGCTGGCTTGACCCATGGTTGAACTTTGAGTGGAGGGTTCTTCAACCTTCACCACANGATTGGTTCTGGCANGATTTTCATCAAAGTGAATCCATGGGGACCCTGTGTTGCTCACCGGTGTCCCTGTCTCGNACGGTGACGGTGTTGTCTTCCAAGGATTGATGGTCNACGGTGATGCATGCTGGGACGCCAATTTCATCGGCCCGGGCATACCTTCGGCCAATCGAACCACTGGCATCGTACATCGAAACAAGACCGGACGTCTGGCAGAGTTGTTGATGCAATGTCCATGCAAGTTCACCCATGCCGTCCTTCTCAAACAAGGGGAAGACGGCATAGTCAACCGGTGCGATGCTCGGTTTGAGNCGCATCAGTGTGTAGGCTTCATCGTTCTTTTCAATTTCTTGATAGGCATGGTCGATCACGTGCCANATGATTCGGTCGATGCCAAAAGCAGGTTCGATGACGTGAGGGATGTACCACTCGCCCGTTTCCTTGATGGTCTGTTGGTTTGGCTTGACATGTTCTTCGTTGACCTCAACGACTTCACCACCCGGTAACGTGACTTGGCAGGGGAAATCGGTTTCCTTCGGCAAGGATTCAACCGCTGNTTTCACTTGACCGGCCAGGGCTTTGAACGCTGGACCTGCGGTGGCACCGTTGATGGTCCATGCATCGATGATGGTGGTCCGTGGTTCGTCAAATTCACGCCGTGCGCGGAGGGTTTTTCCAGTCGCATCTTCATGGCTTTGCAGGTCATAACACCCTCGATGTGCAATACCAACGCATTCAATCCAGCCATAGCTCCCTTCAATTTCTGCATCCCAACAATCCATGGCGTAATGTGCCATTTCATTCTGCTCGTGTTGTCGAAACCGTATTCGGGAGGGGTCAATGCCGACATCAACCAGAAAATCATGGGTCAGCCCGATGAATCGTGCGACGGTTGAATGGCGAATGAGTCCTTNCTTACATGCTCCNCTAAGTGTCATCATCAACGGTTCTTGGCCTTCTGCACACAGTTGCATCGGACGATCGTCCCACGGCGTAAGATCATCGTTCAGTTCGGCTTCCGGGTCGATGAAGTATTCAAGTTCGGCCATGTTGAACTCCCGTAGACGAATCATTCCTTGCCGAGGAGCGATTTCATTCCTGTAACCTTTTCCAACCTGCATCGCACCGAAGGGCAGCCGTTCTCGGAAATGTCGGTGGAGCGCATTGAAGGACGTGAACATGCCTTGAGCGGTTTCGGGACGAAGAAATCCAGGTCGTCCAGAATCCCCCGCACCAATGGTGGTGTTGAACATCAAATTTTGCGCCTTGATCTCGCTCCATTTGGGGTCGTTGCAAGCATGGCATGGTGGATTCACAACCTTGAGGAGGGATTGAAGTTCATCCCGCTTGAGTGAATCGGGATTTGGATGATGATCCTCCAGAAGCGTATCGGCTCGACTCGCCTCCCCGCAGGTCGTGCATTCGGTCATGAAATCAGAAAATTCGCCAACGTGGCCACTGGCCTCAAGCACAGCGTAAGGCGTGACGGTTGGACAGGACAATTCCACAATGTTTCCCAAACGAAGCCAGTGGTCCAACCAACGCTGGTTGATGCGAGAGCGCATTCGTCCACCGACCGGGCCGAAGTCATAGAGACCTTTGGCGCCTCCATGGATTTCGAAGGCGGGCAAGAGAAAACCTCGTCGGCGAAGCATGCCGTTCAGCCGCTCCAACCGTTCAATGTCCGTCATTTTGCGTGCACCTTACCCGGATGGTGATGGGCCCTGCCTATGAACTTCTCCACCTCGGTTTCAAAAAACATTGAATCTGTCATACACAGCGTTAAATCACGGCCGTGGTTGGTCGTAGGCAATGAGTCTTGAGAAATCGGACTGGGAGGTCATCGTTATCGGTGGTGGACCGGCAGGCTCCACCACGGCTCGGTACATTGCCGAAGGGGGGAAAGAAGTCCTCGTCATCGACCGAAGAGACCCAATTGGTAGCCCCCTTCAATGCGGTGAATTGGTACCCACCAACGATGAAATGAGGCGTCTTTGCCCCAATGTCCCTGACATTGACGACCTTCTCCAAACCCCAGCCCACGCCATTTCCCGGGAGACGACAGAGATGTTCATCGTCCCGCCGTCAGGGAAGCCCCTGAAGTATCCCTTTGATGGCTACATGCTTGACCGTGTTGCTCACGACGAGGCCCTTGTTGAACTGGCCAAAGAAAAAGGAGCGACCTACTTGACCGACTCCCGTGTCAATTCCGTAGAAGGAAACACCGTCCATCTCAAGGATGGACGAACCCTAACGGCCAAGATCATCGTTGGAGCAGGTGGACACAACGACCCCTTGAGGAAAGCCTACTGGAACGAAAGCAGTCTCAAAATCCCCATCAAATTTGTCCTCATGGACGGTGATTTTGGCGATGCGGTTGAACTGCACTTTGGCTCGATGGCCCCCGGTGGTTATGCCTGGATGTTTCCTAAGGGCAACGGAGCAAACATCGGTTTGGGCGTGCAAAAGAAGTTTTGCAAAGAGAAGAATTTGAACCAACTAACGGATGAATTCATCCAACGGTACGGAGGAGAAGTGACCTTCACAGGCGCAGGTTCATTGCCCATGTCGGGTACCATCCGAACGTTTGTGAAGGGAAACTACGTTTTGGTAGGAGATGCAGCGGGCATGGTGTTGCCATCAAACGGTGCTGGCATCACCATTGCGATGGTCGGTGGGCGCATCGCTGGACAGGTCATTGTTGAACACCTCAATGATGGCACCTCCCTCAGCCAATACGAAGTGCGATGGAAACAGCAAATGGGCCGAGTCATGAAAAATTCGAAGCGAGCGTTCAAACTGGGAAGTTTNCTTTTGCGAATGCCGGATTGGTTCATCAATNTGATGTTTAATCGGTTNACAAAACCCTTTGTTTGGCGCTCCATCACGTGCCGAAACCTCTTTTTCATATTTTGAATCGGAGGTTTCGGTCTCNTTGAGGCCNAAATGGGCTTCAATAACGCATTGGGAGCGGTTATCGGAAAATACAGCGGCTCCCAACAGTTTATATNTGCTGTTCCCTACTCCGCCTCCACGGGTGAGCAAAAAATATGCCTCAAATTCTCTACTTGGATTCCCCTATGGAATCTGAGCCACTCTATGAGCGGNTATGCCCGCCGGTTCGTCAGTGGTTTAGGGACAAGTTTCCAGACTTTACTCGTCCACAGAAATTGGCTATTCCAGCCATCATGGACAAGCAACACTTGCTCTTGTGTTCTCCAACCGGTTCTGGTAAGACCTTGACGGCTTTCTTGACCGTTATCGACCAGCTCGTTCGTCTCGCCTTGGATAAGAAATTAGAGAAAAAAGTCCATGCCATTTACATCTCACCCATCAAGGCACTGGCCAACGACATCCAGCGCAACCTCATCGGGCCGCTGAATGAAATTACAGAGAATTACCTTCCCGACCGAGCTCAAGAGATTCGTGTTGGCCTTCGTACAGGAGACACCTCCCAATCCGACCGCCAAAAGATGTTGAGAAATCCACCGCATATTCTCATCACGACTCCCGAAAGCTTGGCCATCGCCATCACTTCGCCTCGGTTCCAACCCATCGTGAGTGAAGTGGAGTACATGATCATTGACGAATTGCACTCCATGGTTTCAACCAAACGTGGTGTTCATCTTTCCTTGACCCTCTCCATGCTTGATTCATTGCTCAAAAATCCGGTTCAACGAATCGGTATTTCCGCCACCATGGAACCGCTTGAAACCGTGGCAGAGTACCTCGTGAGCAGCGACGACCGTGAGGCAAGGGGCCAACCAACGTCCGTTTCCATCGCCAAGATCTCCGGTTCAAGAGAACTGGATTTGGACATTCTCATTACACACCCCAAATTCAGCGANTTGTCGATGGCGAAGTTGTTGGAATACAACATCGAGGCCATCGCTGACCTCATCAGCGCCCACACCACCACCTTGGTGTTTGCGAACACGAGAAAAATGACGGAAACCATTGTCCAGAAGTTGCGACCCTTCCTCGGAGATTTGGTGGCAGGACACCACGGCAGCATGGACAAAAACATCCGATTGGATGTTGAAAAGAAATTGAAGTATGGACATCTGAGGGCCGTCGTCACCTCTTCCTCCCTTGAGATGGGAATTGACATTGGTTCGGTTGATTTGGTTCTCCAAATTGGCAGTCCGGGTGATATTGCCACGGCTTTGCAACGCATTGGGCGTGCAGGTCACCACGTCGGTGGTATTCCCCGAGCCAGGTTCTTGCCCACGAGCGTTGACGACCTCATCGAATTGGCAGCCCTTCAAGCAGCGATTCAAACGGGCGACATGGACCGTCTTGACTTCCCGCAAAATTGCCTCGATGTTGTTGCCCAATTCATTATCGGTTTGGTCATCATCAACGAACTTGATATCGATGAAGCCTTTGAGGTGATTGTTAATTCGTGGTCCTACCGTAATTTTGCGTACGATGATTTCATTGAAGTTCTTGACATGTTGGAGGAAGAACGACGGATATGGATTGACTGGGAAGAGAATATTTTTGGAAAACGTGGATATTCGCGAATGATNTACTACACCAACATCGGAACCATCGCACCCGACAACTCCTACCTCGTCTTCAACGCTGAGGGTTCCATCCTCGGAAAATTATCCGGTTCCTTTGTCTCCAACCTGCGTACAGGGGATGTTATTCTTCTGGGGGGTTCCACGTATCGGGTCACGAACATTCAGGGCACGCGGGTGAACGTCACCAGCGTCACCGGTCACCGACCGACNATTCCATCGTGGTCGGGTGAAGCAAGAAGCCGCAGCAGGGAACTTTCTCAGGCCCTTCTCGACCTTATCGGCCACTGCATCGTCGCTCTTCGNCGTGAACAAGACCCGAGGATGTTGCTTCGGGAGGTGTATGGCCTCTCAACCGAAGTGGCGAATGCCATCGCTCGCCATCTTGAGGAGCACTCGTTGGATTCATTCCAGGTTCCTGATTCACGACGAATTTTGGTGGAACAAGTCATTTCAGGGGCCTTTCCGACCTACATGATTACCACCTGCCGTGGGCGGGGTTTCAACACGGCCCTTGGCTACTTCATGGCTGGACTGGCCGAAGCCAACAACATCGCTGTCATTGAAATGTCCTTTGATGAAAACGGACTCCTCCTCAAAACATCTCAGGAGGTCGACCCCGGAGAGATGTACACGGCTTTCCGAGAAAACAACCACCTTGATGTCATTGAGCGCTACATCATNAACACACAAATCTTNGCCAAGCGTTTCAGGGAAGTTTCTGGGCGTTCGCTCATCATCCCTAAGCGAATGGGTGCAGAAGAAATCAGCCCTCAACAATTTCAACAACGTGCGGAAGCTCTGCTCCAGAAACACCGAACAATGGACAGCAGTCTACTGATGAGGGAAGCCAAAAGCGAAATCATGTTCGGTGACATCGACCTTATCGGGCTTGAACATTTCCTCACCGCTTGTGTCGCTGGTGATGCACGTATTGTTCACACCAAAGTGGTGGTACCCTCAAGGCTTGGCATGTCACTCTTCATGTCAGCGTTTGAAGATTTGATGTCCATGAAAACCCGGGCATTCTTGGTCAAGGACATCGACCCGTCCATTCTCCAGCGCTTGCTTGGTACCCGCTCGCTGGCAACAGAACTTTCCAGCGAACAACTCAACACCTACTACGCCGACAAGGCTCCTTCACCGACCAACGCCAAGGAACTGTTCCGCCTCATGAGCCACGGTGGTGGGCTTGACCGTGAGTTTAACAATCCACTTTACAGAGAAAAACTCGCTGACATCCCTCTGGATGACATCCTTGGTTGGGTAGAAGAATTATGTCAATCCGGCCAAATCACGAAACTTGATGGAACCGGCCAAGAGGAACTTGACGGCAAATGGTTCACGCCCTACATGGCTGAGATTCACGGAACCTTAGGTTGCCTTGCCGTGGCCGGTGGCAAGGAAATTGAAAATCTTCTCGAACTTCATACCTCTGGTTTGACGTACAAAATGGCCACGGCATTCGAAGGCACGAAACCTGTTTCATGGGAAGAGTGTTCACTGAGTGACCCTCAGGAAGCCCTGCGAGTAAAAATCATCGAAATGCTCGGTTCCGAAGGTCCCAAGACCTCAGAGGAAATGGTTGAACGTTTACCCTTCCCGCAATCCTTGATCGAGCGTTCCCTTCACGAATTGGAGGGCCGTAACGTCATTTCGGTTGGATTCTTCATCCAAACCAACGATGCCGAGTACATTCTGAAGATCGATGAACATCGGTTGACCGGGGGAGAGGAGGAAGTCGTTGAATACCGTTGGATTCAGAACATGGTGTTGGATAAATCCTTCAAACAATACGAAGACAGTTTCACGGCATTCAACGAACATGTTTTGTTCCAGAAACAACAAGAGCTCTTGTATCGCGTTGGTGAATTCGCTTTCAACGATTGGACCGATGTACAACTTGATTCAGACGTCATCATGGGTCGGCTTTTGCACAACCGCATTGGCTACACCACAAAGCGCAACATTTCCATGCTCCTCGGATTAAAGCCTGAACCTTGGATTGGTCCGATGGAACAGGAAATTTTGACCAAAATTCCGCCCGGTGAAAACGTCACACGCCAGGAAATCATGGCTGGGTATCCAAAGGGTGACGAGCATAAATCATTGCAGCGGGATTTGAAAAATGCCTTGAGCAACCTTGAACGCCAAATGCTTGTCGTCAAACAATTCGAAGAGGTAGCAGGTCGTCGCCGTCGTCTTTCGTTGTTCCATCGCGTCGAAGGCGTTTATCCAGCCTCGTCGTTTGAGGATGCCCTTGAAGAAGTCGTTCGTCGAATGGGCCCTGTGAAAGCGAGCACATTGAGGTTCTATGTCTCTCGCAGTTTCGAGGATTTGACCGTTGCTCTGATGAACCTCGAAAACGCCGGCAGAATCGCTAAGGTCATGGCGTTGGTTCCCGAACCTGAAGCGTTTTTCTGTGCACCCGATGAGGTCGACCAATTGATGCAACCGCGTCGGGAGGACCGAACCGTCCGTATTTTGACACAGTCCGACCCGTACGTTTCCAGATTTATCTGGGAAGTACGAAGCGTTCTTGACCGTGGATGGTACCTCCCAATTTTCAAGGGTGTTGACCCCATTGGCAAGGTGTTGATGTTCAAGGTAAACGATTACCTCGAGATCAAAGATTTGCACGTCCCAACCGCCTATTTGGATGAATTTTGCGAGGCTTTCAAGGTCCTCTTGGAAAACCATGCGGCTCAACTCGTTGACGTTTCGGTTCTCTCGAATTTTAACAGCGAACCCATCACTTCGCTTGACTCCACCACCCGGTCCGCCTTGGAAGGCATTGGCTTCAAGGTGACGGGGGAACGAATGATTCGGGGTGCTGTGGTTGACCCGCAGCCGCGTGAAATCGCAGAGCGAGCGCTCTTCCACAAACACCATCTTCACCAATCCACGCGGCATGAGAACGAAATTTTGGCCCTGAAGCAAGTGGACGAGATTCGGGATGACTTCGCTCTGAGGGGGCGCAGCGAACTTTATCGCGTTGACCTCAAGAGCATGGCGAGTGCTCATCGCCTCCATCAAGGCATCAACCTGCGGGGGCACCAAGTTTGGGCGTCTTACGAGCATTTCCAAGAAATTTTGGCCATACGCAATCAGCCACCTGACGAAGAACTTTGGGACATCGTTGAATTCTTTAGCAGTCATTCAGACCCGAATTTGTTCAAAGAGCGCCATGCTCTGTCCCAATCTGAGTTTAGAAAATTGGTCCAACCATTGATTCGCACAGGCCACATTGTTCAGGATTTCCGAGGCGGTTTCCGGAGTGTGTTCGTTCCGTCCGACGTTGATCGGGCTGAATTGAGGAAGGAATACATTCGAAAATTGGTTGAAAAATTCCCGGTTATTACCTTGCGTCAAATGACCCAACTGGCTGGGCCCTCGTTCAAACCGGAGGAACTGAAGGCGGTGTTGAACTCGTTTGAGGAAGATGAAACGCTCATCAAGGGGTTCTTGATTGAGGATTTCCACCAAGTCTGTTGGGGCCGAAAAGAGATGCTCAAAGAGGCGAAATCCATCCCGCCGATTCGCGATTTTGTTCTCCCACCATCGGACCCCATTGCACCCTATTTTGCTGACATCATGAAGGAACGGTTTGGATTTGGCTCTGCTTACTTGGTGTTCAGGAACGCTGAACCGGTGGCCGCGTTCAAAGCCAACACNCGAAACAAAATCATCGATGTCAAAGACTACGAAGGCTCTGAAAAAGCATGGCGAATTGTCAAAGAATTTGCNTGGGAGCATCAAATGCCTCTCCAAACCGACTTACGAATTGGTGGAAAGAAGTTGCAATGATGCCACACTGGTGCGGCCGGGGGAATCTTCTTGACCGTAGGGTTGAGTTCACCACCATGCAACAGTCGCGATTTCAACGAGCTGTTGTTCGATTTGANGCCATAGCTGGTGGCATTGGTCCACAGGTGATGCTGTCCATTGCCTTCCTACCCATNGCGTTGGGTGGCGTAATGCTTCTTTCAGTCCTTGACGATGGATTCAGTTGGGGAGCCGTCCTTCCCGGTTCAATCCTCATTCTCTTCGGGCTGACCTTCCTCACGCTCTACGCTGCGAATGCGTTCCAGAAAATAAAAATGCACAAAGAGCACGATCGGCCNTCGGAGAGAATGAAACTTTGAGCCTCTCATTTCCAATCAGGCCTCTTCGGTCAACCCACCATGTTCTTGAAATAGGAACTCGGCGTGGATGCACACATGAACAGAGCCATATTCTTGGTATCTATCTTCCTNTTGAGCCTCTCTGCACCGTTGTTCTCCACGGTTCAAGCCGATGAAACCGATGAGATGGGTGTGCTTCATACGGCGGTAAATCCGGCCAACAACAACACCTACCATTTGCTAACCGCCTCTTCTTGGGAGGATGCGGCCTCCTACGCTCGGTCGCTGGATGGTTTCCTTGTCACCGTTGACGATGAAGCCGAGAATTCGTGGCTCTTCGACACGTTTGCATCATGGGACAACCAGTCTCGGCATNTGTGGACAGGATTGTCCGACGCTGATGATGAAGGGTCCTACCGATGGCACGACGGTACGCCATTCCTCTACCGGGATTGGGGCGAAGACCAACCATCGGAAGGTGGAGATGAGCACTATGTTCACATCGCGAGCACCAACATGGGCAACATCATNCCNGGCACGTGGAATGACCTCGAAAATGACCCACAATACTTCCCGGTTTACGGTGTTGTAGAACTTGGTCCCGGCGCTGATTATGCGCTCCGATTCGACGGAGGCAGCGANCATGTGGTTATGGACCACGATGACGGCTTGGACATGACCAACATGACGCATCTGGANCTTTCAGCATGGGTTCACCCCTACACGGTGGAAGGAAATCAATTCGTCGTCATGAAGGGCGATTATGGATGGGGCCTCTATCTGCACGACGACCATGTGGCCTTCTCTTCCGAATACAGTCTTTCACGACATCCCGTCTCGAACGGCACCGTCGAAGTTGATNCATGGTCCCACATCCAAGTCTCGGTTGTGGTCGGCGAAGGATACACCTTCCACATCAACGGTGTTGAAGCAGGTGTTGTTTTGGACGAAGATGCCTCAATCCCTCTTGGCGACTTCGGTTCAAACGATTGCTATGAAACCGGATTGGNCTGCGATGAANTGTACCTTGGNCGAATGGGAGCCGGGTGCGATTGCAACCACTTCGAGGGCGTGATGGACAACATCACGGTTCGAGCTGGAATGAATTCGAGCACGATGGAGGACCGCATTCACTTTGACTTCCCAGAAGGCGAGGGCAGCGAAACTTGGGATGCCTCAGAGGAGCGAATGGCATCCATTGAGGGTGCCGATTGGGTTATGCCCGATGGAAGCATCGTCGCCCAAGCNGTCGAATTGTTCGTCGGCGAGGATTACGAGCTNGAGTTCGCTGCCGAAGGGGACACGTTGTTGTTCTTCGTNGANGTTGAAGAGTACACCCGAGAATTGTACTGGTATTCCTACTCCCTCAAGTTTGGTGACTTTGAGGAAGCGACCGAATACACGCTCTATGCCCAACCCGGTGCTATCCCCGACGAGTGGAACCATGACACGGAATCCGTTGGTGAATGGGGTTTCGTTTACGAGGCCTGGTCCTGGCCAGAGGTTGGTGTCCTTTGGTTCACCATGATCCTCCATACGGACATCGAGGACTTGCTCATTGAACTCGATGCTGACATGGCCGACCCNCCCCCCACCCTNGACGACATGACCGAACTCAAGGAGAGCATNCCAGTAACCAATCANGATGTCAATGGGAACTCGTTCAACAACGACGGTATCAACATGAATTANTACTACGTCAACGTTACCGAACCCCTTGCAGACTTGCGTGTTCGAACCTACGACGGGCAAGGNAACGTGGACATTGGCATCTCCTACTACAGCCCACCAACTCCNACCTTCTGGTGGGAGGAATCGTTTGAAGAAGATATGACGGATGGAAAAGAGGGTTCAGTGCCCGAATTGGAAACNTGGTCGACCGGTCCAGGAAACGAGGAAGAAGTTCATCTCTTTGATCTCGAACCGGGCTTGTACTACATCACGGCTTACAGCTTTAGGAATGCACGTGAATTTACCATCGTCGCAGACTTTGTCTATCCACCCGAAAACGTTGACCCAGATGACGCCATCACGCTCACGCCAGGTATTGAATATGGATTGTTGAGCGGGTATGAAGGCCTGAATCAATACTTCAAGGTCGAGGTGCCTCAAGGGACAGAGCGCCTTGTCGTGGACCTGAACGACGGTGCCGGCGATGCTTCCCTCTACATGCGGCTTGACCAAGCACCGACCACGGCTACCTACGAACACCATTCCACGGCTGAAGGAGCCAACGATCGCATTGCGTTCAACGACCCTACACCCGGTTGGTGGTACATTCTCTTGACATCCGAATCCGCCTTTACGGGTGTGAACATCGTGGCTGAATTTGCTGACCGCTATGTTTGGGATTACGATGGAACGCCCATTGAATTGTACAACGATGAGCCACTTGATGGCATCAGTGTTGCAAAGAGTGGTGAAATCTCCTTCTTTGCCAACCTCGAAGAACCAGGGAGCATGCTTTGGCTCGAGACCTATGGAGGGTCAGGGGACATCATGCTCTACATTGAAGGACAACAATATGAGATTGAATTTTCAGAAGGTGGTGGAAGACCTGGTCCAGGAGCTGGCTTTGAAACCGTAGCGGTTGACTTTGACATGATGAGCGGAAAAGAAGGAACCAACCACATGATGAGTGTAGAATCTCCCTTGAACGGACAAATCGACATCACGATGACCGGAATCAGCGACGCAGAGGAGATCTCCATCGTCGTCCGCTGGGACGAGAGCGATTTCCCAGTTGAACCGGTAGAACCAATTGCGCCTGCCGAACCCGGTGAGGTTGAATCCTGTACCGATGTCGCAACTGAAATGTTTGAAGAGGCCGATGCCGATGGTGATGGTGTGTTGGACGAACGGGAGACCAAAGCGGCCGAAATCCCTGCAGAGGATCTGAAAGTTGTCGACGTCAACAAGGATGGTTCGGTCGAATACCGTGAAGCCCTTCAATTCCTGTGCACTTGCGACAATGAACTCATGATGGTCTTCGAGGCCTTTGCTCTGGGAAGGGAAGAAGTGTCCTTGAAGGCGCTGGAAAGCCATTCATGGTCAAACGACTATGACTTTGCTTCCATCAACATCAACGATGACGAGTTCATCGACGAAGAAGAAATTGAGTTGTTGGTTGTGCTGTGTGAAACAACGTTTGACGCCTTTGACGGCGATGGCGATGGTGTACCTGATGTTGATGACGCGTTCCCTGAAGATCCAACAGAATCCAAAGACACCGATGGTGATGGAGTTGGAGACAATGCCGACATTGTGGCGAGCGTTTCAAACGACATCATCTACGCTTCTGCAGGTGCCATGCTTCTGATTCTTGCAGGTCTCTTGCTCGGTTTCCTTCGAACAAACCGCAGTTCCAATGAACAGGAAGCCATGTGGGACGGAGAAGACCGCATGACAGAAGCGATGTTTGGTCAATCATCTGGGGCTGCCGATTATCAAAAAGAAGAAGTTGCATTGCCAGAAATGCCCGATTCAAATCCGATTCAAGAGGCCCAAGCTTCCACTGTTGATGATGTGTTTTCCATCGGGCAACCCATCAAACAGCAACCACCAAGTGAGTTGATGGGCATGGTCCTTGATGGCATTGAAACAATTGAATTCCCTACAGGAAGCGGTGAGGTTTGGGTAAGAACTTCACCGGACGACCTTTGGTTGCCAAAAGAATGAGTTCAGAAGAACTCATACGCCTGAGGCTGGAGGGGTGATTGCCCCTGTAGTGTAGTGGATATCACCCCGGCCTCCGGAGCCAGGAACCCGCGTTCGAATCGCGGCAGGGGCGTTCAANCCNGCACGAATCCATCCCATCGGCGCATGTAGTCGATGAANCTTGGATTGAGGGAGGCATCAGTGAGCCATTCCTTTGTAAACGGTGGGCGAGAGGGTTCTTCAGAATCGTCAGCAAGGTATGCTGGCCAATTTGGATGTGCAATTCCTGCACGTGCGACACCGACAAAATCACCGCCTTGTTGCATGGCTCTCGTTGCATCGTTCTTCGTCCATATCCCTCCGGTGGTGATCAAAGGCATGGAATCGGGCATGTGCTCTCGAAAAAGAGTGGTGAAGGGGCGTTGTTGTCCATTGATTTCGCCGGTTTGGTCGATGTCCCAACACGATACATGGAGAAAATCCAGTGGCATTGAAGCGCAGGCATCCAGGCTTGTCATGGCATCCGATAGGACCATTCCACACGACTCAAGTTCGGGAGAAAGGCGAACACCGACGATGAAGTTGGGTGTAGTTCGCTTGCGTACCTCGTCAACAATGGCTTCAAGAAACCGAGTCCGCGCTGTTTGGTCGCCCCCCCAAGCGTCGGTTCTTTGATTGGTTCCCGCTCCAAGAAATTGAGCGATGAGGTAGCCATGGGCACCGTGGAGTTCTACACCGTGAAATCCAGCTTGTTCACAACGTTTCGCAGCTTCACCGAAGGCCTCAATGGCCTCGTGAATTTCCTCTTCCGTCATGGCCCGACTGTGGCCTTTTCCCGCACCCAATGAATTGATGGAAGCGGATTTTGGTTGGTGGCCTGTAAGGCGTTCAGGTGCTCGCATTCCGCCGTGAAAGAGTTGGGCAAGGCCGATGGCTCCGTGGCGTTTGATGGATGATGCCAGCCGGCGCAATCCATCCATGTGCTGGTCTGACCAAGTGCCGAATTCACCCTCCCAACCTTGACCATCTTCCAACACATGCGTGGCGGCCGTGGTGACAATACCAAATCCACCTTTGCTTCTGGCTTCCAACCACCGGATTTCATCTTCCGATACTCTGCCATCTTCGTGACTTTGTTTGTTGGTCATGGCCGCTAACACCGTTCGATTGGGGGCGGTTAACCCGGTTCGTGCAAACGTGTAGGGCTCCAGTGCCGGGTGCATGACCGTGGCCTCTCTCAAGACATCATCATCCTTTCTCACCACAGGCCTCTTCAATCGTTGACCGTTCAATGGCATGAAGCAGACGTGATCTAGTGGTTATGATGGGAGGTTCCCAACCTCTCCACCCGGGTTCGANTCCCGGCGTCTGCATGTTATTTCTGACGTGTTCGTTTCTCTGAACCGGTCAACGCAATGATGTTTCTGTGCATGGTTGGAAGCATTTCAAACATGATCAAGGCCAACAGGAACATCGCAAAAAGACTCACAAATCGGGCGGCATAACTGTGTCCGAACTCAAACACACTCAAACCCCAAAGGGACCACTGAGTGTAGGTCATGTGCATCCAAATCAACCCTGCGTTTCGAAACACATTGAGCAAGTGAATGGTGGGCAAAATCAGCAACAATGCCCGTACCCGTTTCTTCCACGAGAGGTCGAGCACGGCAATCGCACCGATGAACAGCACCATCGATTGTATGGCCGTGCAAGCCAAGACAAAATTGATTCCAATGGCTTCACCGTTGGCGAGGAGCAGTTCGGTTTGAAAGGCGTATTCGCCCGTAAAATCCGTGGCAAACCATCGGTTCCCATCCCAATCTTCCCAGTTGACCCTGCCGGCGGGGTCATTGACCCATGTGGTTCCAATGTCGATGTTGGTTCCAGTGGCGAATCCCAGGAACCATGCCGATTGAGAGGCTACAAACCAAATGGCCAAGACACTGAGGTAAGGGACATACGATATCAGGAGGTAGGGTCCTCCTGCGAAGGCCACCGTTCCCCGTGCCCATACAATCGCCTCCTTTCGTCCTTCACCTGAGGAGGTTTCCCACCATGCGGCCAAACAACTCAGCGGTAAGGTCAAGGCCGCCATAACGGTAAGAATCGGGTCATCATGTGAGAGGTAGGTCCATGATTGTGAGAAAAAATAGAGGCCCACCAAAATCCAACCTGCTTGAGCGACTCGAACGGTAGCGTGGGCGCGCATCCACCACGACACGCCCAACATGAGCATTCCCAGCGCCCCGAGGAGGGTGGCCGTTTCAGGTTCCATGAGCACATTTCNCCCGGTGGGGTGGTCGCCTATCAAGGTCTCCGAGGGAACAAAGCCCATGTGGTGCCTCTCAAACCGTTGTGCATGGAGGGGCCATACGTGCAAGTGCCATTTCCTCTTCCGGCCCGCGCNGGCCCCGATGCACCCATCGCATTTTTGGACCGTGATGGCGTCATCAACCTTGGAAAATCCAGCTATGTCAACGGCCCTGACGAAGTGATTTTGCTGCCGGGGGCTGCCGATTCCATTGGGATGCTCAACGATGAGGGTTACCTTGTTTGCGTGGTTACCAATCAATCTCCCATCGCACGTGGCCTCTGGGCGTTTGGAACCTTGGCCTTAATTCACAAGGAACTCCAACGGCTACTCAAGGAAGAACATCCACGAGCGAACATCCACGCTTTTTTGACCTGCCCCCATCGATANGAAGACGGTTGCCTGTGTCGAAAACCATCCCCAGCAATGTTGTCATTGGGCCATGATGTTTTACGAAGGGGAGCGTCAGTTGAAACAGGTTGGCAACCCGTCAATTTTGCTGTGGACGATCCACGCGTCAACTGGTGGGGTGCAAAGCCATCACCTCCTCACCCATTGGATTTGATGGTGGGTGACCGGCGTTCGGATATGGGGGCAGGATGGGCTTTCGGCGCCCGCTTGTTTCGTGTGCCTGCAGCCCTCGGATTGTCCTACCTCGGTGACCGATGGACCGACGAACTCGATTCAGGTGATGCGTTCAAACCGTAGGTGATTGAATGGGTTGGCTCGGACTTGACGATACGGATTCGCTCGCAGGTGGGTGCACGACGGCCGTGTTTGATGACCTCTTGAACGGCCTGCCTGCCTCGTGCTCCATTGGTGTTCCCCGTTTGGTTCGGTTGTGGCCTTTTGCGCAACGGCGAACGCGTGGAAACGCTGCTTTGGGCGTTGAGGTTCATACCGATGACATTCCAGGGCTTCTCCATCATTTGGATGCATGGTGGACCAATCACATTGTTCAGTTGGCTGGAGAGGTTGAGGTCTCGGACGTGTCAGACCGCCAACAATCGCCAGCCAGTCCGGGGATGGTGTGGTTTGCGGACCAGCCCCCGGTGGACCTCTACGGCAAGGCGGTGCGTGAGGAGGTTCTGCTTGAGGAACTGCCCATTCCTGTGCGTGCTTGGGGCGGGCATGGGAGGATCGGTGCGACGGCTGCGATCGCTTGGAAAGCAGAACGATGCACCTGGGAGGCCATCGCGTGGAGAATGAGCGGTGTGGAATCAGCTCGTCAAGTGGATGAATCCACGGTCGAGTCAATCGATGCTTGGCCGGAAATCGTCTTTTCCCGAGACCCTCGGCGGGGGACAAGTCTGATCGCTCCACGTGGTCGCTCTCCGGTGTTGTTTGGAGTTCGGGCGACGGAAAAAGATGCGGCGCAAAAGGCATGCGAACTCCTTGTTCAAAGCAAAGGAACCGAGCAGGTTCGTGGATGGCGGGTGTTCCAGACGAACCAAGCGAGTGGCGACCACCTCGGTGATACCTGGNTCCTCGAGGTGGGCGATGTTCNGGTCGAACCTGCTCGAAAACACGCCCACATCGTCACCGATGGGCCGGATGTACTGTGCTACGCAGAAGGNGGACCGGTCAATGCACTTGCTCGNTGGCTCATGGTCGGCGATGTGATTGAAGTGGCNGGTTTGGTCGACCAGCAAGGNCAACTTCATGCGGAACGCCTCAAACTCAAATCTTGGGTGCCTCGAAGCCGTCAACGACCGCTCTGCCCCGACTGTTCGGTTCGAATGAAAAGCATGGGAGCTGGGCAAGGCCTGNGGTGTCCAAAATGCAAACGTCGGGAGGCAGATGAATGGGTTGACATCCCTGGTTCNCCTCCTTTCCCTGGATGGGTGGAGCCCCCAGTCGATGCTCGTCGACATCTCGCTCGCCCATTGANTTGGGAAGACACGGTTCACCACGACGAAAACGTCCCAAACGATGAAGAACAAGGCTCCTCGTGATTCACCCATGGAGCCCGACACGACAAAGAACATCGCTTATGCCGTCATGGGTTTGACCCTTTTGGCCATGGTTTGGTTCATCACCCAGCGGGCCCGACAGAACCGGGCATCCATGCTTGAATCATCGGCTCCAAAGGTTGCAGGTGAAGATGAGATGGGTGGCGGGGCACGAAACCCGCAACAATTTGACGAACCCGACGAGGATGCTCTTGAGGAAATGGCTCAACTCCTTGGCGAGGATGAAGAATCAGATGACGAAGCCTGAATCTTCGATTTGGACGTCAACCAGTTCTCCGTGGCGATCAAGGGTGCGTTGAGCCCCGTTTTTTCCNCGCCACAATCGCCACGTTGCAAANCCCTTCTTTTCCATCGCTTCGGCAGACCNGGCCACAATCGGGTCGTTGCTTGTTCCGCTGGCGTCAACGCTGCCCTTTGAAATCAAAAGAACGGTGATGCTGGCTGGACACGCTTTGGCCACACGCTCAATGTGCTCGAGTCGGTCAGAAGGCAGGCGGCCACTGGAGGGCACCCAATCGTCCATCACGACCAAGCCTACACTGGGCAGTGAAGTCGCTGCGTCCAGCAAAGCATCAACNGCNCGGTCAAACCTCCCNCCAAAGTTCATGGCGTGAAAACGTGAACTTTCCACGAGCGAGAGGTGCTCAAACAATTGAGAAAACCGAGCCGGNTCGGGCATGTCAACCGATGCCCANAGCACGCGCTTTCCTTGGTTGATGACNTCNGCGGCGAGGTGCAGTCCAAGGGTTGTNCCCCCCGTGCTCCCTTCAACCGCCAAGTGGATGCGTTCCCCATCCAANCCCAAATCATAGCGTTCCATGGCCGGTAGGCAGTGGCATCGGTGAATGAGGGTTCCGGCTTACCATCGGTTCGCAAGGGCTATGACCTNCAGCCCTCTCGTCGGTGCATGAGTGGCGAAGTTCGGAAGGGTGAGCGNATTCCACGACGTGAGGCTCCACCGTTTGAAGAAGCTAGTAATTTCCCTGAAGCCATCGCCAGAGATGGTTTTTTGGGGACAGCGCTTAATGACACGAATCAATACGGTCCTGTGGCCATGATTGTTCTCTTGATCATCATCGCTGCCNTCACGGGAACGGTCATTCGACTCATTGGATGAATTCAGCGTCTTCGGACGCTGACAACGGGAAACATCAAACCCTAGTTGGTGGACTCAACGCTTCATGAGTGAGGGTTCGGTCAACGTTGAAAGCAGGACGTCCTCCCAAGACAAACGTTGGACCATCATGGCCGCACTCCTTGGAACAAACACGGCGCTGATGCTTTTCCAGGGTATCGAACAAGCCAAAGCCCCCAACGCTGTTCGCGAGGTTGCGTTGGCCATCATTGCGGCCGCCTTACCTTTCCAAGCGATTTACTTCTTGATTTACACGTTTTTGCTGGAGCATGAACCCCGTCTTCCACCCGAGCGNATCCATAAGCTTGGTTTGGCTTCGGCCCTTTGTCAGATGGTCTCCTATGCCTCCCTTGTCGGTGTGGCCATGATGTGGTACAACCTCTCCTCCTGGGTTGGATTGTCCTTCGTGGGCTCTTCGATATTGGCCATTTTCCTCATTCGAAACGTGATGGCTCCGGTTGAACCCCTTGATGGCGACGACCCCACTTCGCCAAAGTCGGCCTCATAGGGCTCAGTGGGAAGGTTGATGAAGCGAGACTCATGCCTTGAATCATGGCGTTCTGTCCGCTAGATTACCGTTATGGCTGCGAAGATTTCAAGCGCATTTGGTCCGAACTTGGACGCCATGAGCGTCAATTGGAGGTTGAACGCGCACTGATTTGGGCTCATTGGCAATTGGGAAGGGTCACGGAGGATGACTACAACGCCGTGGCTGCCATTGCCAACCCTGAATCGGTCTCCAAAGAACGCGTGAGTGAGATTGAGGCAGAAACACGTCATGATATCATGGCGTTAACAAAAGCGATGGCAGAAGCAGCCGGTGAAGCAGGCTGGTGCATTCATCTTGGTGCCACATCAAACGACATCGTTGATACAGCGGTGGGGTTGCAACTTCGAGACAGCATTGTTTTGCTCCGGAAAATTCTGTGTCAACTCATTGAGGTTTGTGCCAACGTCGCCGAGCGTGAGCGNGACACCGTCATGCTGGGCCGCACTCACGGCCAGGCTGCCGTGCCCATTACCTTCGGTTTGAAGGCGGCCGTGTGGCTTGACGAACTTCGCCGTCAACTGATTCGTCTTGACGAGGCGGCTCCACGTGTCGCCGTCGGCAAGTTCCTCGGGGCAGTTGGTACGGGGGCTGCCCAGGGAGAACACGCCCGAGAATTGCAACGTTTGATTTTGACCCACCTTGGTCTTGGCGTGCCCCTGGCAACCACCCAAGTCGTTGGTCGGGACCGCTACGTGGAATACATGTCTTGGTTGGCCAATGTTGCTACGACGTGCGAGAAAATTCTCCAAGANATCCGCAACCTTCAGCGCTCTGAACTGGCTGAAGCCGGTGAAGGTTTTGATGTCAAGAAGCAGGTTGGTTCATCCACCATGGCGCATAAAAAGAACCCNATCAAGTCCGAAAACGCTTCNGGGCTTGCGCGAATTGTTCGTTCGTTCATCATTCCAACGTACGAAAATGCACTTCTATGGCACGAACGGGATTTAGCAAATTCCAGCAGCGAACGCTTCACTCTTTCCCACGCATCCNCACTCGCNGAAGACGTGATGGCCAAGACGGCTGATGTGTTGACCAACATGTGGGTCGACAAGGAACGCTGTCTGGCCAACATCCATGCGCAACGTGGATTGGTCATGGCAGAAAAGGTCATGATTGAACTCGTGGACCATGGTGTTCCACGGGATGAAGCGCACGAAGTTCTTCGTGAAGCCTCCTTTACCGCCCTTGCCAATGGCGAGGAACTCATTGACGTTTGCAGTCGAACTCCCGCCATTTCAGCCGCCTTTTCAGCAGAAGANCTNGANTCGATGTTTGACCCGATGAACCACGTTGGTGTGTCAGGAGAAATCGTTGACGAATGCGTTGCTTTGGCTCGCCAAGCGATTCAATGAATCTCGTAGTGGCCTCGCACGCCGTCCCAGTGAACGGTCCCATCCACCATCAGACGGTCTTCGAGGTGAGGGCCTCCAATCACGAGGGTCTCATACTCTCCACCTTCGCCTTCGACATGGAACCGATGGGTGTTCGCCAGGCTGGCCAACTCAGCGAATGATTCGGGTGTGAGCACATGCCCGAGCCACTTTTCCGTCAACCCTTCCGCTGACACCCCGGTCATCATGATCTCAAAACCATGGTCGATCATCCCCTTGAGATGATCATGGCCAGATTGGTGCCACAGGGGTGTCCAACTGCGCATTCCCAAACGTTCTGCCATGCGTTCCAGCCGGGATTTTTGGTAATCTGAGCGCAGAGCACCTGAGACAAAACCGTCCACATCCAGTGAGCCAAAGGCCTGTTCGAGGGCAGCAAGATCATGGGGGGTTTGGCCAACGGTCCGAACCTCAATCCAAGGCAATCCAGCCATCTTGGCTTGCCGTTCAACGAGGTGGGTGCTCGGAATTTGGAACATGGGTGAGTCGTCGTCAGTGATGACCACCGTGACCAAAGCCTCGACGGACCACCCTCTGCACATTGCCCACCACCATGCAGCAGCCGAATCTTTCCCTCCGGAAGACAAGACGGCGACTCGCATGGTGGTCGGATGCATTGCCCCTTGAAGAGGATGTTTGCCTCGTAGGGTTGATACAGGACGGCCCTGAGGGGTCTTACACCGGCTGACGCTCATGACAAGCAACCCGCATCCTCATAAAGTGTCAACCGAACCATTGAACTGAGGTAAGACCATGCAACCAAGTGGAAGAGGATACGATCACGGCATCACAACATTCAGCCCCGACGGACGATTGTTCCAAGTTGAGTACGCCCGAGAATCGGTGAAGCGTGGAACGACCACAGCAGCGCTGAAGTTCAAAGACGGGGTCGTCCTTGTCTGCGATAAGCGCATCATCAGCCGGCTCATCATCCCCGAATCCATCGAAAAGATGTTCAAGATTGATGGACACGTCGGCATTGCAACCTCTGGGCTTGTGGCCGATGCACGTCAGCTTGTGGCCCGAGCCCGCGTTGAAGCACAAATCAACCGCATCACCTATGGGGCAACCGTTCCTGTGGATGTTTTGGTCAAGAAAATCTGTGATTTCAAGCAATCATTCACTCAGTACGGCGGTTCCCGACCGTTCGGAACGGCCCTCCTCATCGGCGGTGTTGACGACAACGGCATCCATCTCTACGAAACCGACCCTTCAGGCGCTTACCAATCCTATCACGCTGGTGCCATTGGCAGCGGTCGAAACACCGTGATTGAATTCTTTGAGGACAACTGGAAAGAAAACATGACGCTGAATGCCGCCATGAAGTTGGGTCTTGAGGCTCTTCGCTCGGCGAACGATGCCGAACTCAACCGAGAAGCCGTTGAAGTCACCGTTGTTGACTCAAACGGCTACCGTGTTCTTGACCGGGGCGAAGTGAACAAGCAGATTGACCGCCTCAAACCCCTCGATGACTGAGGATAGGTTGAAGCGTCGCCTCACCTTTGGTGTGGATAAGTGATGGTATGGTGAGTTTAGACAAGGCCGTTCTTGCGCGCTTGGAAAAAGGCGGAAAACGCTACGAAGTTTTGGTTGACCCGGCCCTTGTTGAGGCGTTTAAGGAGTCTCCCGACGAGGTTGACATCAACGATTTTCTCGCCATGGACGAGGTATTTCACGACGCCAGGGGCGGTGAGCGACCGACCGGAGATGCCATTGAGAACGTCTTTGGAAGCCAAGACATTGTTGTCATCACCACTGCGATTTTGGAAAAGGGCTCCATTCAACTCACGACCGCCCAACGAAAGCAGATGGTTGAAACCATGCGCCAACAGATCATCCACCGAATTCATTCAGAAGCGGTTGACCCAAAGACGAAATCGCCGCATTCCAAAACGAGAATTGAACTTGCCTTGGATGAATCTCGGTACTCAGTGGACCCGTTCAAGCGCTTGGAGGACCAAGTCAAAGACGCCATCGCCAAATTGAAACCTCTGATTCCTCTTTCCTTTGAAACGGTCCGCTTGGCCTTCAAAGTACCCGGNTCAGCCTACGGGTCAGTGTCTCAACTCCTCCGAACATATCAGCAAAAAGAAGGCTGGTTGGAAGACGGTTCATGGGCGTGTGTCATCGAATGTTCAGCCGGTATGAAAGGGGAAATCATCGGTCAAGTGATGCGAAGAAGTTCCGATGCTGAAGTGAAAGAACTGGGTTCATGAACGCCGTGGCCATAGGGTGGCCTTTATCATGGGTTGGCGAGTGGCCGCATTCGGAGAGAAAAGAATGTCCCAAGGTCAAGCCGGCGCCGAGCAGCGCCTAGTGACCCCGGGAATGGCCNTTGGGCCATCCGCCGGGAAGCGAGCAGGCAGCGGAATCATCGCTGCTGGAGAATCATTCGTGGCCACCCAACTTGGTTGGCTACGTGAACGCAACAACACCGTTTCGGTGGACCCCATCAACGCAGCCTACATGCCCCGCTCGGGTGACCTGGTCGTTGGTATCGTGGCCGAAGTCCGAAACAATCTGTGGTTCATGAACATCAATGGCTCGTTTCAGGGTTTGCTCCCCATGTCCCTCGCCCCTTGGAAGGTCGAATTTGGGGCTGCGCGCCAACACATGGATGTTGGCGACGTTGTTCTTGCTCGTGTCCAAGAAGTGGATGAGTGCCACAACGTTGTCCTCACCATGAAGGGCGTCGGTCTTCGCCGCCTTAACCAGGGTGCCGTGGAACCCATTCCTGTTCAACACATTGACCGTGTCCGTGGTGAAAACAACGCTTTGCTTCAGCGAATGCGGGATGCATGCGATTGCCGCATCATGGTCGGAGAAAATGGCCGCGTGTGGATCGATGGCTCTTCCGAGGGCATCGCATGGGCTCGCAAGGCGCTGCGTTGCGTTGTGGAAGAAGGCCACAGCAAAGCGTTTGAAACGATTCTTTCTGAAATGGAAAACAAAACAAAAGGTGATGCATGATGGGTGGATATGGAGATGTACAATTGCTACGAGATGACGGCACCCGTTTGGACGGCCGTAAGGTGGACGAAATGCGACCGGTCTCGATCGAAGCCGGTATTCTGCCGGCGGCTGAAGGTTCAGCCATGGTAACTCACGGCCTCAACGTGGCTGTAGCTGCGGTCTATGGGCCGATGGAAGCACACCCACGTAAGATACAACGCCAAGATCGGGCTGTTATTGATGTTCGATACAACATGGCTCCCTTCTCCACTTCGGACCGAATCCGTCCTGGATTCAACCGACGCTCCCGTGAGATTTCCAAAGTGACGGCCGAGGCATTGGAATCGGTCGTTCTGGTTGAACGCTATCCTCGCTCCAAGATTCGAGTTGAGATTGAAATCCTTGCTGCAGAAGCAGGCACGCGATGTGCAGGTATCACCGCAGCCGCTGTGGCTCTTGCCGACGCTGGTATTCCCATGCGAGACATGATTGTCGGTGTCGCCTCAGGAAAAATCGAAGACACCGTCGTTCTTGATTTGGACAAAGCAGAGGACAATTATGGACAAGCTGACCTTCCGGTCGGTATTCTTCCTAACACCGGTGAAATCGCCTTCCTTCAGATGGACGGCGACTTGTCTCCTGACGAATACGACTTGGCCATGGAGTACAACTTCAAAGCTGCCAAAGAAATTCATGAAATCATGGTTGATGCGCTTCAACGCCGCTACGAAGGAGGTGAGGCCTGATGGTTGAATTGGTGCCTTCCCTTTTGCGTCAAGAACTTGCCCGACTCGCTGAAGAAGGCAACCGCATCGATGGCCGTGGACAATGGGATTCTCGGGATATTTCATTGGAAACAGATTGCCTCTACAACGCCGAGGGCTCAGCCAAGGTTGTCATGGGCGGAACCGTGGTCTACGCCGGAGTGAAATTTGAGCTTCGCACGCCATGGCCTGATCGTCCCACCCAAGGTTCGCTGATGTGCGGTGCTGAACTTCGACCGGTCGCCGGCCGAAAATACGAGCCTGGACCCCCCTCCCCACAATCCATTGAATTGGGCCGTGTGGTTGACCGAGGTATCCGTGAATCCGGATGCATCGACATGGAAAGCCTCTGCATTGTGCCCGGCGAGAAGGTTTGGGGTGTTATGATCGATATCCACGTGATGTCTGACCAAGGGAACATCTTCGATGCCTGTGGACTTGCCGCCATCGCTGCGCTTCGAACGGCCGTCGTTCCTGCCGAGCGATTTGATGTTGGTGAAGACCACACACTCCAAGTGAACGGTACGCCGATCATGGCCTCCTTTACCCGTGTGGGTGGACGCTTCGTCCTTGACGCCAACGAACAGGAAGAACTTGGAGGCGATGAGCGAATTCACATTACCCTTGGAGACAAAGGTCATCTTCACTCTCTACAGAAGGGGCTAAAAGGAGTGTTCACTCCCGCCGAGTTTGCCGAGATCTTCGATGTGGCACAAAAGCGATGCGTGGAACTTCGAGAACTTGTAGCAGAAAAGGAGGGGAACTGATTGGCAAAGCGAACCCAGAAGGCCGGAGCAACGGCACGATTTGGAGCAAGGTACGGTGTCTCAGTCCGTCGAAATGCTGGCGCAGCCATGGCCAAGCGGTCCCGAAAGTACACCTGTCCTGTCTGTCAATATCAAAAGGTTGAACGCAAGTCCGTCGGGATTTGGGTCTGCAAACATGCCAAGTGTAACCACACCTTCGCTGGTGGCGCATGGGAACCCTTCACACGAGCTTCCGATGCCAACAACCGCATTCTTCGTCGATCCGTTGATGGCGCCACCACCGCTGACATGGCCTTCATTGCCCAAGAGGCAGCCATGAATTATGAGCGTGAGTTGGCCAACCGACCCAGCCTTCAAGAAGAAGAGTGAATTCGTTTTGGTGATGCCCATGTGGCAATTGAGCCTTCGAATACAGTCTCGTAATCCAATGGATACCAATGCCTTGGCTGCTTGTTTGGCCACGGATTGTGAAACGGTTTGGGAGGGTGAAGAAGCCTTCAANATCTCCTTGCAGGAATCCACCTGCAAAGACCTTCGAGCCATGTGGAACACGAGATTGAGGGGATTGATTGCTACGGATTCGGTCTTGAAGGTCTTCGGAAAGCATTCTTGAACCCCGGGCTATCTCTTCGGTTTGGTGAGCCTATGGAACAACTTGACCAATTGCAACTCGTCGTCGCCGAGGTACAAGCAGCACGTCAGCAAGTGAGCAGCGTGCGCGCTCAAGTTCAGGAACTACAGGGGACCATTGCAGCGGTTGAATCCCAACCGGANGATTTGGCCCTCCATCGGCAAATGGGTGGTGTTCTCATTGAGGTCGCCGACCGTGCTGCCCTTCTCACCGATCTGAACGAGACCCTTCAATCGTTGACGGTCCACCTCGAGCGATTTACAGAAAGGGAAAAGCAATTGATTCAAACCTACGATGAACTCAAGCAAACCCTCCAGGGTGCTCAAGAATGAAAGGCGAAAATGCCTCCATGGTTGGAGAACTGCTCCAACTTGATACGTGGCTGGCCAAGCATACAACCACGGGTCCCGTGGCTGTAATCACGGGTAAAAATGGAGACATGGATACCATTGGTTCAGCCATCGCCCTTGCCTCCTCCCATCCGAACCTCATGGCGTGTGGGCTTCACATCGGTCGCACAGCGCAACGGTACATGGTGCGACACCAAGCCCCGTTTCGCCTCCTCAAAGACAACAAAACGGCATGGCCAAAACAGTTAGCTGCTATCGTGGTGGTCGATGCGGCGGCACCCGACCAGACTGGGCTCGCTCTCCCTCATGTTCCCAAGTGCATCATTGACCACCATGCCACGGACGGGTGGAACATAACAGAAGACGACCTGCATCTCAAATGGGATGTTCGTTCAACCACTGAAGTCGTAACCCGATACCTTCAGCATCATGCTCCATCATCGCTGACTCCCCAAGTCTGCGAATTTCTTTTGGCAGGTCTCATCACGGATACCGGTCGATTTCGACATGCCGATGCCGGTTCGTTCTCAACCGCCGCTCTCTTGCTTGAACACAGTGGAATCGATTACCAACGATTCATCCAAGACATGGAGGATGCGCCGACATCACCAAGTGACCGCGGCGCCGTTCTTCGTGGCCTCCAACGGGCTGAAACCACCGAAGCAGGTCCATGGACGATTTTGCGAACCTCGGCGGGCACCCTTGAGGGTCGCGTCGCCACCTTGCTCAATGGACTGGGTGCTGATGCCGTGGTGGTGTCTCGAACTCGGAATGGAGAAACCCGGCTCACGGTTCGTGCCCCCAGGTCAAGTGTACGTGCAGGCCTCCACATGGGCCACATCATGAACGAGGTGGCACAATCCGTGGGTGGTGAAGGCGGGGGTCATGACGGTGCAGCTGGCTGGTCAGGGGATGCTCATCCANTCGCTGCCGAAACGGCCTTTATCGATGCCGTGGCCCGAACATCAAGGAAGCAGGTGGACCAATGACCAACATCGAAGCCCCCACCGGCCCTGGCGTTTTTGTTTCGCGTTGGCGTACGGAGGGTCCGGTGGACGCTGAAGTGTTGAATCAATGGAAGACCGAGCTGGATTGGCCATCATGGCTCTCACTCGCAGAAGCGGCCCTGTTGATGGATGCCCCCGAACTATTGGAGACCATGACCGTTCATCTCTCAGAGGGAGAACGTGCGGTTCTTGGACTCGTCCGTCGGAGGTGGCTGGGTGATACACATCTTAGTGAGGCGATTGAAGCGGCCCTCGCGGTTGTGAGGGATCCAGAGACTCGTGATCTTGCCCTTGAAGGCCGTCTGCGCATGGAACGGGGCCTGGTACGGTTTGAAGCCGGAGACTCCGAAGGAGCAGAAGAGGATTTGACGTGGGCAGAAACCCGCTTGAAATCGGTCGCCAAGGCGAGCCGAGATCACGACCTTTCCCTCTTGAACAAAGCCGCTTACCACATGGCCCAAGGTGAAGCCCTCATGGCCCTGCAGGTGTACGGCGACATTTCTCGAAAGGCGGGCCATGCCCATGAGACCATCGCAATATCAAGGCTTGGTGCAAGCCGGATTCGCCATGCCCTCGGACATCATTTTGACGCCGGACGACACGCATGGAACGCACACAAACACGCCATGCTGGCTTCCCAAGTGCAAATGGCCATTGAAGCCGGGTCCTTATTCCTTGATTTGGCCATTGATTTTCAAGCCGAAGAAGCTCAACCAATGCATGTGCAAGTCGAAGAAGCTCGGCCATTGAATCTTGAAGATGAACCGCCCGTCTTTGCCGTTCACCCCAGTGATATCCAAGGGGTGTTTGATTGGTGTATTGGACACCTCGAGCCTGGCTGGGGTGGTCCTGAGCGCCCTGCGCTCCGGGCCATGTTGACCCTCGCCCATCGCCTTGGAAAAATGGAGCACTTTGATGAGTTGATGCGTCAACCAGAGGCCGTGGATGACCCGATGCTGGCAGCGGTTGCTCAAGCATGCTCGGCCTCTTCGGAGGACACCGATGCATGGGGTCAACGCCTGACCGAGTTAACCATGATTTAGGCGCCACAAAAATGGTCGGCCAATTCCCTAAACTCCTCAACCGTCCAGGTCCGAACGGGTGGTACATCGCCCCACCAACGTACCGTTTCCACGCTTTCATCACCAACCGACCATTGACCACTGGATTCCTTGGAAACGACAACATGAGCGACCCATCCCTGTGGGTAGTAGTCGGTATTCCAGGACATGATGGTTCCATCAAGGCCAGTTTCTTCTTTCAATTCCCGGATGAGGGCCATTTCAGGTGTTTCTCCCGGCTCGAGGTGGCCACCCGGTATTTCCCATCCTCGTTGGGGATGTTCAACGAAGAGGACTTCGCCGCCACCTCCCATCGGTGTAAGCGTCTCGCCTACCCGCGTCACCCAAGCCAAAACAAACTTCGGATGCTGGGTCGCCATGGGTTCACTTCATTTCTGATTGAATCTGTTCTAACCAGGGTTCAGCCCAAGTTTCACCGGAGGCCAACAACCGGCGAGCGAGGAAGAAGGCCGATTGGTAGTCCTGATTTTCAAGCAACTTCGCCAATTTTGATTTATCGGGGTGCTCAGCAACCTCTTCCTCCGTTTCGAGTTCGATTTCCGACATCTCTTCGGGCGTTGAGATTCGCTCAGTCAGCAAACGCATACCCTCCAAAAATGACTCCCGGTGGTTGATGCTTGGACCTGTCCAAGCTTGCTTTTCCTTTCCATCCATGCCGCCTTTCAAGCGTTCAAGGAAACGATCTCGTTCATTCAAGTGGGGCCGCAGCTGTTGGACTTGATCGTAGCATGACCAGGCGTTGTCCATTTCTTCCCGCCGTTCATGCAATCGCCCCATCTCCAGCCACAACTCGTGGTTGATGGGCCGATGTGCGAGCAAGTGGCGGGCGAGTTCGATGAACATCTGTTCATGTCCTGCCGAACGAATCCGCTCCAATCGTCGTCCAAAAACGATGGTTGCACGTTGGTCTCGGAAATCAAGACGGCGGCAACGTTCAACAAATTCGGTTAAGCCCTCTGGATTGCTACCGATTCGCTCCCACCATGCATCCGGGTCCAACGCATCTCTGGCAAACGCAGCTTCCAAAAGTTCACGGCCGACTTTGAGGTAATCAATGCCTTGGAGCTGTTCTAAATTGTCAGGGTCTCGTCCGAGCACCACGAAAATGTCCTCAAGAACAGCACGAAGGCCTTGTTCATCTTCGTTCATGACCTTCAGTTCGGCAAGGTAGCGCCAGTTGCGTTCGTCGGTAAAATCGTGAAGTATGGCTTGGCGAGCGTTTTGTTCGGCCCAACCCATGTTCTCTTCGGCCCTTGAAGGGTCGCTCTTGGCCAACTTTGCAAATTTTTGGGCGGTCGAACGATAACGATTGCCAAGGTTCCTGCGAGGGTGTTGCAGGAGGTCTTGGCTCATGGTCGTGAACACTCCTTACTGCACTGACATGAAACCATCTCGTTCCACGCCAAAATCGATGGTCGCATCGTAGCCAATCTTGGACGTTCGCCCGTCATCGTAGCGGGATGGGTCAAGCGAACTTCCGCGCTGGTCTTTGAGGATGAGCGTGTCTTTGTCGGGTTGCCATCGGGTCATCATGGCCCACTCCACACGGACGGGGTCGGTGATGTCAATGTCCTCGTCCACGACGGTGACGATTTTCATGCTTTTATGGCCAGCAAAGGCTGCTTCGATGGCTTTCATCCCATCATCCGGGTTGGATTTCCGAATTTTCAAGACGGCTCCTAGCCACCCACAGCCTCCTTCGGTCATGTGAACGTCAAGGCACTCAACGACCTCGTTCACGGCGGCTTTGATGGTGGGCGCACGTGGGAGACCCATGAGGGTCTTGTGTTCTGCTTCACCTGGGATTAGAGCNTGAAAAATCGGATCGTTTCGGTGGGTTAAGCCATCGATTTCAATCACGGGTTCTTGCCGCACATCATCAACGGTNCCCGTGATGTCAACGTAGGGGCCTTCGTCGTCATTTTCGAGCGTGATGCGACCCCACCAAACGTATTCTGCGTNGGCTGGAACATGAACACCGTTCGGCAATTCCACCAGTTTGAGTGGACTGCCATACAATTTTTCGTGCAGGGCTGCGGCGATGGTCAACTCGTCGATGTTCTCGTTAAAGGACATGGCCGCAGCAAGCAAAACGACTGGGTCTGGAGCGTTGACGACAGCGATGGAAACTTCTCGGCCCTCCGCCCGAGCGTTGGTGACCATGGTGCGAAGGTGCCGAGGAACCAAACGCACGACGAGGTGATTCTCATCTCGGAGAAATTGTCGGTGAAACGAAACGTTGCGTATTCCATCGTCTTGTGCGATGATGATGCTGGCCGATGAGTATCGTCCTCGGTCCTGGGGCCAATGGTGTGGGATGGGGATGGTTCGCAGGTCGACGCTCTCGGCGATGTTTTCGAAGCATGGGGCTTCTTTCCGGTCCACCGTGATGGGTTCGCTGGGGTGGTCCATGGCCCAGCCCAAGGTATCGATGTACTCTTCCGGTTCGATGCCAATGGCGGCGCAAAGTCGGTCCCTCGTGAGCATGTTGACCGCAGCTCGATGGCCGGGGCATTCCTCGATGTTTTCGTACACCGTCATGGCATGGCCGCTGGATTGAGAGTGGTGCAGCATGCCGTGGATAAGGCTCACTTTTGACGTTTCCACGGCGGCGGCACCCAGATGGTCACGGAAGGCCATGACCCACCGAGATGGAGGCGTTGTTTGAATGTTGTTCATGGTTGCAAGCGGTGGTCGAGAGCGGGCCATAAATCAAATGACGCCGCCCATGAANGGCCCGCCTAAAGGGATTTGATTAAATAGGGGCGGCAAGTCGGCAAAANGCTTCAATGAGGTGACTATGATGGGCAGAGGACTCTTCGCCGGTGCAAAGATGGCAAAAGACCGACAAAAATTCCGTTGGTCAGACCGCCGTTACAAGAAGCGTATGCTCAAATCTCGCGCCAAGCACGACCCGCTTGCAGGGTCCACTCAGGCCAAAGGCATCGTCATCGAAAAGGTTGGAATTGAGGCTAAACAACCCAACTCCGGCATCCGTAAGGCCGTCAAGATCTCACTGATTAAGAACGGCAACAAGTTGACCGCCTTCGCCCCCGGCGATGGTGCCATCAACTTCATTGACGAACACGACGAAGTCATGGTCGAAGGTATCGGCGGCCGCATGGGCCGTTCATACGGAGACATTCCCGGTGTCCGGTACAAGGTCATCCAAGTCAACGGCGTTTCGCTTGATGAAATGGTCCGAGGCCGAAAGGAGAAGCCAGTCCGCTGAGGTGATGATGATGAGCGATGAAGATTCGGATGTTGTTGAAGTCAAGCCCATTGCTGGTATAGGGACGAATGTGTTTGGAAAGTGGGACGCTTCTGAAGTGACCTGCCGAGACCCTGGACTTGCTCCTTACATCAATTTGACCACGGTCGGCGTCCCGCACACCGGCGGTCGCCACGCCAACGCTTGGTTTGGTAAAGCCAAGCTCTCCGTCGTTGAGCGCTACATCAACAAACTCATGCGAACCGGCGCCTACACCGGCAAGAAAATGGGCGCTATGAAAGCGTTTGAAGGTGCTTTGGACCAAATCGCAGAGCGCTCCGGAAACAATCCTCTTCAGGTCTTCGTGGACGCAATTTGCTCCGCTGCACCAATGGAAGAAATCACCCGGATCAAATTCGGTGCGGTGTCTCAGCCAAAGGCGGTTGATTCCTCACCGTCTCGCCGGCTTGACGTGGCTTTGGCCAACCTCGCTCGTGGTGCTCAGCAAGGAACACACAAGTCCAAGCGCACACTGAAGAACTGCATCATCAATGAATTGACCAAAGCCAGCGAAGGCGACGTCACTTCCTACGCCGTGGGCAAGAAGGAAGAGTTGGAGCGCATTGCTGCCTCGGCTCGCTGATGCTTCACCGTCGTTGACATCGGTCATCGCAAACGAAGGTTCATTTGCTTGATGGCGAAGCCCACTTCATGTCAAAACGCATCTTTGTCAACTTTGTATCAGAACCTAAGAACGACCCCCTCAAGACCATCGTTGGCCTTGCGTGTGCTTCACAAGCCGTTGCTGACGGACATGACGTGAACGTCTTCTTCGCCGCATCTGGCGTTCGAATTCTCGATGGTGACTACCTTGACCAACTCGAGAATGAGTTGGGAGGTGAAACTCCAATGGTTCGTCCNATGATGGATGCCCTCATCGGTGGAGCCACCCTTCACTGCTCGTTCGGTTCCGTCATGGCCGTTCTTGGCCATGCNGAAGGAGACGGTGCACTGGTTGTCCCTGATGACCAAATTGCATGGAGTGGGCCGCCGGGTGTCATCGCCCTGGCTACCGATTCAGATGTCCAACTCGTCTACTGAATCACCGTTCTCCTGCGAGGCACTTAAGAACCCCTTTTCAGTGGCCGAAACAACGAGAACACGGTGGTAACCATGGGACGCAAAGAAGACAACATCAAGAAGGCCACAGAAGTCATGCACATTCTTCCACAAATCAGAAACTTGTGCATCGCCGCTCACATTGACCACGGAAAGACCACGCTCTCTGACAACCTCATCGCAGGCGCAGGAATGATGTCCAACGAACTTGCNGGTGCAGCCCGTGTGTTGGACTTTGACGAGCAAGAATCCGCTCGTGGGATCACCATCAACGCCGCTTCCGCCTCCATGGTTCACGGCGTTGAGGGTACAGATTACCTCATCAACCTCATCGATACACCAGGCCACGTTGACTTTGGTGGCGACGTGACCCGTGCCATGCGTGCTGTCGACGGATGTTTCATCCTNGCATGTGCGGTTGAAGGGCCAATGCCTCAAACAGAAACTGTGGTTCGACAAGCCCTCAAAGAGAAGGTGAAGCCAGTTCTTTTCATCAACAAAGTCGATCGATTGATCAACGAACTCCAAGTGACACCCGAAGACATGATGGCTCGCTTTACCGAGACCATCAAGAAAGTCAACAAACTCATCAAGCAATTTGCTCCAGAAGGCATGGNCAAAGCGTGGCAAGTTTCCGTTCAAGACGGAACCGTCGCCTTCGGTTCAGCCTACCACAACTGGGGAATCACCGTGCCGTACATGGCTAAATCCGGCATCTCATTCAAGGAAATTTTCGAGTACTGTAACAACGAAGACCANAAAACCCTGGCTCAAAAGGCTCCTGTTCACGAAGTGNTGTTGGACATGGCTGTCACAAAGCTGCCAGGTCCCATTGATGCTCAGAAGTACCGTATTCCAAACATTTGGACCGGCGACCTTGAATCGGANATCGGTCAAGCCATGATGAACTGCGACCCTGAAGCAGAACTTGCCATGATGGTCACCAAAATCTGGATGGATCCTCACGCTGGTGAAGTGGCTGTCGGTCGTGTATACTCGGGCGCCATCAACCAAGGTGAGTCCGTCTATGCCATCGGTGCCGCCAAGCCCGAGCGTGTCCAACAAGTGGCCATGATGGTCGGTGGAGACCGAATCACGGTTCCCAAAGTTGTGGCTGGAAACATCGCCGCAGTGACCGGTATTCGCTCTGCAGCTGCGGGTGTCACCCTCTCACGAGACAAGGACTTCACGCCATTCGAAGCCATTCGACACTACTCCGACCCTGTGGTCACCGTTGCGGTTGAACCCAAGAGCATGAAGGACTTGCCCAAGTTCATTGATGCGCTTCGCTCGCTGGCNAAGGCTGATGCCTCGCTTCAAGTCACGACCAACCAAGAAACCGGTGAAGCATTGCTTGCCGGAATGGGTGAACTGCACCTCGAAATCACGGTTTACCGAATTGAAGAAGAACAGAACATCAAAGTCAAGGTGAGTCCGCCCATCGTCGTTTACCGCGAAGGCATTCAAGGATCAAACCGTGGTCATGCATTTGAGGGCAAGTCCCCGAACCGTCACAACCGGTTCTTCTTCGAGATTCAGGCGTTGCCAGAACAAGTCGTATCTGCTCTCCGTGCAGGCGACCTTGGAGACGGCCCGGTCCGAAACAGCGATTCCAAAGAAGTTGGAAACAAGTTCGGCGAACTCGGCATGGATAAGGACGTCATGAGAAAGATTTACGCCATCAACGGCACCAACGTTCTTGTCAATGACACCAAAGGTATTCAGAACCTTCACGAAACACGTGAACTCATTATTGAAGCCTTCAACGAAGTTTGCGTCAAGGGCCCAATTGCAGACGAACCTGTCCAGGGAATGTTTGTTCGACTCGTTGATGCCAAACTCCACGAAGACGCCATTCACCGAGGACCAGCGCAGACNATCCCGGCCGTCCGCAATGGAATCAAAGGTGCCATGATGCGAGCGAAGACTGTCCTGCTTGAACCCATGCAGAAAGCCTTCATCTCCGTACCAAACGATTGGCTCGGTCAAGTCACCCGTGAAGTCACGACCCGTCGTGGGATCATTGAAGACATGCCATCTGAAGGAAGTGTCACCACCGTCGTGGGTGTCATCCCAATCGCCGAAACGTTTGGTTTCTCGAATGACATTCGAGCCGCTTCACAAGGTCGTGCCGTTTGGAACACCGAAAACCTCGGATTCGAAATATTGCCACCTCAACTCTTCGACAAGGTNGTCGGTGAGATTCGACAGCGTAAGGGATTGAAGCCNGAGCCTAACCCCGAATCGTATTACGCTGACTGAGGGTGACCCATGGCTGGAGTCGTTGTTGGACTCCATGTGAATCCNAACGGGGGTGTGCCAAAGCACGCCGTTCAATCCATTGAGATTCGTCCTGAAGGATGCGTTGGTGACAAACAAAACGATCGAAAACACCACGGCGGCCCANGCCGTGCCGTTTGTTTGCTTGAACGGCGGGTCATGGAACNCCTCCAATCAGCGGGGCATCCGATTCAACCAGGGTCCACGGGAGAAAACATTCTCCTCGATGGACTCGNTGAGGGCTCACTNTCCATTGGGTGTTCACTGGCNGTGGGAGATGTTGTGTTGTCAATTACNGGGGATGCCCCNCCGTGCAAGACCATTCAAGCCTCGTTCACAGACGGTTCGTTCAAGCAATTAAGCCACAAGAGACTGCATGGACAAACTCGGTGGTATGCAAGCGTGGTTGAGNCGGGCACCGTGCAACTTGGTGATGCGATACNTCTACTCAGTGAAGNCGAGCCAACTGGAAATCGGTGAGTTCCCGCANGGCCCGAAGGGCGGGATTGTCCTCCAANCGGTCGAGGCAAGCATGCGCTTTTTTGTGAAAGTCCTCGGCCATCGTCTTCGCATAGTCAACAGAGCCAAGTTCAGAAAGGGCCGCCAAACCGTCCGCTAATNCTTCGGCTTTGACCGAGTCNCCTTTGCCTAAGACGGCTGATAAACGGTCTTTGACGGGGCCGTCGGGTTGTCGAAGTGCGTGGATGATCATCAGTGTCCGCTTTCCTTGNGCGATGTCGGAGCCTGCAGGTTTGCCCAGCGTGTCGGAATCGGAAAGGACATCGATGACATCGTCCATCAATTGGAAACACAANCCCAAAGCTTTGCCCCAGTCANCCATNAATTGGATGATTTCTTCGTCGGCTCCTGAGATNCGTGCTCCAATTTCTGCACANATCCAGAACATGACGGCAGTTTTCCCCTCNATCATTTCCAGATAATCATCTTCTGATACTTNNAATCGGTCCTCGAATTCGATNTCGAGNTGTTGTCCTTCGCTGACCCTTCTCACCATCCATGCAATTCGGTTGACGAGCGGAGCAACGTCCTCGGGTTCGAGATTTTCAGCCTGCACAAGTCGCTCAAAGGCGATGGCAAGCATGGCATCCCCAGCATTGATGGCCGTGGGCATGCCAAATTCGACGTGGACTGCATTTCGTCCTCGNCGGAGTTCATCATCGTCCATGATGTCATCGTGAACCAANGTGAAGTTGTGGACCGTTTCGATGGCTGCTCCTATGTCNAGCAAGCCTGAGTGAGTATCGCCTACGGCTTTACCCACCAACCAAGGTAATGTGGCTCGCATGCGTTTCCCTCCTCCTTCGATAAGGTGCATCATGGCGTTTCCTAAGCGTTCATGACGGGANGCTTTGAGGCTGTTTTCAATTCGTGCTTCNATCAGGGGTTTTACTTCCATGATGGAGGTGATCAAATCGGCCCCTTCTGCACCCGGGAGCATGTAAGTGACATCNCCCATGTCGTGGATGAGGTCGTCGGAGAGTCCNCTCAAAGCCTCTGGGTCATTGTAGTGCTTCCACCAACTCGGTTGCATGATTCGTGCGGCGATGCAACGGAACCATGGAGCGATGGCCTCGTTGGGTTCTCGTTCCTCAATCAGCATGGNTTCCATCGCATCGTGGTCCACCCACATGATGTTTGCAACCTCGTTTGGATTTGGATTGATTTCAACATCGGCGCACAAGACGAGCACATGGTCNACCTCACGTTCAATCCACTCTTCGTTCATCCGTGAGGCGTACCGCATTTTGGTCATGAACGTCATATCGTCGGTCGAAATGGTGGAGGGGTCAATTCCCAATTCTTGTTCCAACTTTCGGACCGCCGCTCGTTTCACGCCCATGGCGTTGTCTTCATCCATTTCTTCGGCGCTATGGAGGGGGTGGGAGCAACATGCATTGGCCCATACATTTGGGAAGGTGACNTTCTCAGCAGAACGCTGCTGGAGCAACATTTCTCCGTTTGAATTGAAGAGAAGAACGCTGAAGGCTCGGTGGAAAAATCCAGGTCCNTGGTGGGCTTTGAGTTTTGAAATTGGTCCGAGAATACGGTCGTCCTCAGCCACTTGAATCACGGCCTCGGCCATCAAGGACGCTTGTTCGGCATCGTGGGCATTGAGCACTTCCTGTTCATCGTGATTCAGGTCGAGGTGCGGGACGTCTTCGATTCCATACCCTGACATGCCTCCACCATCCAGATGGAGTCGCGGAGGCTACATGAAGAGTTCTCTAACNTTTCAAGGCACCAAAATGGTCCCGCGAACATCANCGCCAAGGCATGCGTCTCTAACTCGCTCATCAATCTCGCCACTNACGAGATGCACGGCGATGCCATGAGCNGCGGTTTGGAAACCACGCTCAACCTTCAAACCGATTCCACCGGTCACATCCAACTGCTCCCGGTGCTCTCCATCAAAANCCTCGTGTTGATGCAGAGTTTCAATGAGTTTCTCAGCGTCGTTATTCTNCGTCGGGGGGNCGGTCAAAACGCCCTCAACTCCGCCCATGGCGAACACCAANCGTTTCACTCCAGAGAGTTCGGTGGCCAATCTATAGACAAGGTCATCGCCTGAAAGAATGCCGAACTCCTTCGGGGAATCGCAATCAACAACATCGCCGTGTGTGACCATGACAATGCCCCGGGGAGCCGATTCAAAAATGGAGAGATCGCCTTCAAACTCCNACCCGGTGTTGCGCGCCCATTGATGGGGCGGGAGGCATACNGCAGAAACATCGTACTTGGTCAGNGCCATCATCACGTGTTGGTTCAACTCCTGCATGTCNTTTCGAACGGTNNCCACNGCNTCGTCTTGGGTCATGGTGGNAGGAACGGNCGATGGNGGTTGACGTCCCTCCGCCAGTCGGAACTCCTTCGCNTTCAAATGTCCAAATGAACCAGCTCCGTGAACCAACACCACATCAATTCCTTTGGTCAAACAGGCTTCAAGTTGGTTGGCCAAGTTGTCCAGGACTTCCTTTCGAACGGTTTTCATGTTGTCTTTTTCNGTGATTAAGCCGCCACCCCATTTGANGACAACNCGCTCACGCATGCCTCGTCCATGGGCCGGCAAATGATGAGTCTACCGTTCTGAAATGATGGCAAGGATTCATGAGGAACGGGTTTTGTGAANGAANCATGAGCGAAGAGCCCACCGTTGAGGCGTTCATGCGTCATNTGCAAGTTTGNGTGGAAGAGGCTCGGACCATCGCCGATGGGAAAGAGCGGGAACAACGCTTGCTCCAGCTCGAATCNGCCCTTCAAGAAGCCATCATTTACAAGAATAGAATTGAGGAATTGCAACGCCATGGCATCGATCCGATTCGCCTGGTTGAAGCGGAATCATCCCTTTCCAAGCCNCCCGCTCCAAAGAAGGTTGAGGCTCTGCTCAGCGGTCAGGGTTATTGTGCCACATGCAAAGCGATGCTTGAACCGGATCTACCNTTTTGTCCGGCATGCGGAGCGGAGCAGTGATCACTCTTCTTCTTCGAGTTCCCANTGTTCGATGGTCTCAACGATAAGNGGGTCGTCTTCATCAACCTTGTACAAGTATTCACCGGGCACTTCATCGGTCAGGAAGACGGTGGTGCCTGCACGGTAGATGACGTGGCCATCAGCGATGGCTCTTGACGTGTCAATCTCGAGGATGGTCGGACGGTCAATGCGAACGTGNCCGGCTTCCATGGCGTTTTGAATCGAACGGGATAGGTGAACATGCTTGCGGTCACCTGCCGTAAGGCCGAATTCGAGAAGCGTCTCAAGATTTTCTGCTTCGCAGGGGAAATACAAGGCCTCTGGGATGTCGTCGGTTGGGAGGTCNAGGTCCAGTTCAATCGAGTGTCCNTACGTGGCCCGAATCATGCCGTTTTCAACTTGATAGCGTCCTTTTTCGTCGGAGTTTGCAATGGCCTCAAAGTGCCATCCTCGNAGCCAGTGGTAGTGTCGTCGCTGGTTTCCAATCGCTTCTGAGAGTTCGCGGGTGTTGACCCATCCGTTGATGTCCATGTCCACGTTGAATTTTTCTGGTGCGTGGCGAAGGACAAGGGCAAGAATCCTACCGAGAGAGTTTGCCTCTCGGTCGCTCATGATGAACTTCCCTTCTTCGTTGCAAATCGGGCAATTGGACCCCGTGAAGTGTCCATTGTTAATCGAGCAAGAACGNTCCCTACACTGTCGTAGCATGATGTCAATGCGGGTGGGACCTGTTCAAGAACCCTACGGGAGGAAAAGGGTTGGAAACCTTGTCTTGGCTTCTTGCTNAAGCGGGGGTATGAAATGCTTCTTCACTCTCCCAAGGCCATGGTGGATGTTGCTGTTGTCGGCGCTGGGCAAACGAAGTACGGCAATCATGCCTTGGGACTCAAGGGCATGTGGGCCGAAGCAGCCGCCAAAGCCTTTGCCAGCATCGACGGAGATTTNACGCCCTCAATCATTGATGAGGCATTCATCGGNAGCATTGCATTTGGTGGAGCTCAACTCGGAAACACGGCCGCCCTTTTGACCGAACACTCGGGAATGGACGGCATTGCTGTCCGTCGTGTCGAGAACGCTTGTGCCTCATCGGGGTTCGCCCTTCGGGATGCATGGATGGCCATCAAAAGTGGCCAAGCCGATGTGGTCGTGGCCGGTGGCATCGAAAAGATGAATGATTTAACTCCAGAACGAAAGCGGTACTGGTTAGGGGTTTCGGGAGACACGGAATGGGAGCGGCTGGCAGGGTTGACCTTTCCTGGTACCTATGCATTGATGGCACGACGGTACTTTCACGAATTTGATTCAAACCATGATGACCT